>CBKZAG010000102.1:0-11584 GCA_966692625.1 uncultured Comamonadaceae bacterium | reverse complement strand
CGTTGCTCAGTGAACGGGCGATGAAGTAGATCAACAACAGCAGCAGGGAGAGCAGGCGTTCTTGCGTGGGGGAATGATGGCCTGGGCGTTGCGTCTGGCTATCGCCGCATGACACGCCTTGGTGTTGTAGGCTCCGTCACCGCCCACGCTGGCAATCGGTTCATCTGCGGGTATCTGGCTGAGCAGTTCAGGCAGCATGGGAGCGTCACCCGTGCCGTTGTCGGTGATTCGATGGCCCGGGGATATCCAGTGTGTGGGCATCAATGGCCAGGTGCACCTTGCGCCACGGGCGCTGATAGTCCGCCCCATGCTTCTTGCGCTTGCATTCGCCTTCACCCAGGAACTTGATGCCGGTGCTGTCAACCAGCAGGTCCAGCGCGGTGGTACTGGCGGGTCGGTAGGGTAGCTTGACGCGCAGGTGCTTCTGACGTCGGCACACGGTGCTGAAGTCCGGCACCTTCCAGTCCAGACCGGCCAGTTGCAGCAGGCTTTCAACCAATCCCAGGCTCTGGCGCAGGGGCAAGCCGAAGAGGCTCTTGATGCTCAGGTAGAACTGGATGGCTGCATCGGAGAAGATGGGTTGTCGGCCCCGCTTGCCGGTGGCTGGGGCATACCACTGCATGCCTTTGTCCAACCAGACCGTCAGTGACCCGCGGGCCTTGAGTGAGGCGTTGTAGCTGGCCCAGTTCGTCGTCTTGTACTTGCCCCTGGGGCGCTTGCTCTCACTCATGCGCGAGCCTAGCAGCTGACTGGGGTGGATTTGTGCAACAGAGCCTCTGATTGCAGTCACCTACTCATTTTGTGTCCAGCTGTCGCATTGAATGTTTGTTGCGACAGCTGTGAGTGTCGAATGTCGTCGAGTTGAGACAGGGGATGAAGGTGTAAGTTATTGATTTTATGAGGTGTTGAGGGTTGGCACGATGTTGGCAAGGAGGGGGGAGAAGAAACGCCGGCGGATGTTCGGTAAGCCATAAGGAGATAACAACGTGTCTACGGTCATATCTAAGCCTCCTGCCCCTGTTGAAAGCACGGCGCCCCCCTTGTTTCGCGAGGCGATGCGTCGTCTTGCGGCCTCCGTCATGATCGTTACCAGCCGGGAAGAAGACGGCCAGCCGCACGGCATGGTGGCGTCTTCGGTCATTTCGGTCTCGATGGATCCGGCCTCCATGCTGGTTGCGGTGAATCGCTCTGCAGGGCTGTATCCGGTGTTGATGCGTTCGCGCCGCTTTTGCATCAACCTGCTGGGCGATCACCAACACCATCTGCTGGCCCCGTTCTCCCAGTCTGCCCTGCGTGAACAACGCTTTCAGTCTGACGATTGGTCCGACGCTTGGTCTTCCGACGTGCAGGTCTTGCCTTGGCTGCCCGATGCGCCGGCGGTGATCGAGTGTGACCTAGAGGTGACCACCGAGTACGGTACCCACACTCTGTGCGTGGGCCGCGTCACCCGTGTTCACTGCAGCGAGACCGGGCATGTCGGTGGTGCATCCACAGCCCGGCCCTTGGTTTGGCTGGCCGGCCAACGGGCCGAATTCGTCACGCGTTCCTGAATCGACAACCGCCACCCACGACCCCAAGCCACGCTTGCCTGGGTAGGCGCACACAAGTTCCCCACCTGCGCCGATGAGCGCGACTTTAACCGAAGAGGAGATTGAAGTATGAAGCTAGGTTTGTTTGGCATGCCCCTGCATCCGCCGCATCGTCCGATAGCGGAAACGTACGAAGAGGATGCGGACCGCATCATTCACGCCGACGAAGTTGGCTTCGATGAGGTCTGGATCGGTGAGCACATGTCGTGCACGACCGAGCCGATTACCTCCCCGATGATGTTCTTGGCCTCACTGATCCACCGCACCAAGCACATCAAGTTCGGCACCGGGGTGATCGCATTGCCCAACCACCACCCCGCAGTGGTGGCAGCAGAGGTTGCCCAGTTCGACCACCTCAGCCGTGGTCGTTTGATGTTCGGCATTGGCCCTGGCGGTCTGGCCAGCGACATGGAGCTGTTCGACGTGATGGACGGTGCCTACCGCAACGAACGCATGATGGAGTCGATCGACACCATCCTGCAACTGTGGCGCCAGGACCCGCCGTACAACATCAACGGCAAGCACTGGAAGATCAAGCTGCAAGACACCGTGATTCCAGAACTGGGTGTGGGCTACATACCCAAGCCCTATCAGCAGCCGCACCCGCCGATCATGATGACGGCGATGTCGCCGTTCTCGGACAGCGTCAAGACCGCGGCCATGCGTGGTTGGGGGCCGATGAGTGCGAACTTCTGCCCCGAGTACGTGATTGCCAGCCACTGGAAGAAGTTGCAAGAGGGCTGCGAGGCCTCAGACCGTGCGGCCAGCGGCGAGAACTGGCGCGTGGCGCGCAACGTGGTGGTCGCACGCAGCGACGAAGAGGCATTGGAGCGCGTGATGGACCCCAACGGCAGCAACTACTACTACTTCGAGTACCTGTGGAAGGTGCTGCTGGCGGTGAACTACACGGCCGTGATGAAGGACGACCCCAAGCAGCCCGATGAGCAGGTCACGGTGGAGCAGTTGATCAAGAGCATGGTGATCTACGGTTCGCCCAAGACCGTGACCGAGAAGCTGCTGGCTTTCCGCGAACGCACCGGACCTTTCGGCACGCTGTTGATGGCATCGATGGATGGCCACGGTGCCAACCGCGCCCGCGAGTGGGAAACCATGACCCTCATGGCCCGCGAAGTCATGCCCGCTATCCGTAATGCCATCGGGCGTTGAAGGCAAATCCGGCACCTCGAGGTCGGGTTTGAAGAGGTTGGGGATGACAAGGTACTTTGTCGCCCCACGGAGGAGACGGTCGGGCTTGAGATGGCTCCAGTGCGCCACTGTCCAGCACTGTGTGTTGTACGGACCTTATGAGCTTGGCTGTATTTTTTATATCTGGAGACGTGAAATGAAAAAGTGTTTGATTTCCCTGGCCGTCATGGCCGCTGCTGGTTCGGCCATGGCACAGTCCAGTGTCACGGTGTACGGTATGGTCGACGCCGCTGTGACGCGCATATCTCAAGGCGGGACTTCCCAAAACCTACTCATGGATGGAGGGAGCGACACTTCGCGGTTTGGTTTGCGAGGTGTAGAGGATTTGGGTGGCGGATTAAAAGCCAAGTTTGAGCTTGAATCTGAAATTGATATCAGCAATCCAAAGCCAGGCTCTATCGGTGATCGACAGGCATGGGTTTCGTTGGAGAGTGTTGAGTTGGGTGCACTCCGTCTTGGGCGCGACTACAACGGTGGCTTCCTGAACACCGTGATGTTCAGCCCCTGGATTGCGAACGGCGTGGGCCAAAGCATTGGTTTGACCACACGTCTGCTGGAAAACTTCAGCGCCGAAAACGAAGGCAGAAACTTCACCCGCAACAACAATTCCATCACCTATATCCTGCCGAGCAAGCTGGGCGGCGTCTATGGTATGGTGCAGTACGCATTTGACGAGAAGACCACGTCGAAGCTCGGTCAGTCCACCAACTTTCGACTGGGTTATGCAGCAGGCCCGTTGGATATCGCTTTGGGTTATGAAGACTACAAGGGTGACGACAGTGGTGCCACCACTGCCCGTGACATGAAGTCTGTCAACCTGGGCGGTTCTTACGACATGGGCTTTGCAAAGATCATGGGTGTGTGGTCGAAAGACGACTACAAGGACGCCGTCACAGGCCAAGCTACATTGTCTTTGAAGAACGTCGAGGTGGCTGCAGTGATTCCTACCGCGTTCGGTCGTGTGCGTACCTCGTACGGTCGCGTGGAATTCGACGACCAGTTGCCGGGTGCCAACCGCAAGGCCAACAAATTTGCGATCGGCTATGTGCATGACCTGTCCAAACGAACCAGCGTTTACACCTCCTATGCCCGTGTGAGCAATAAAAATGGCTCTTCGGTGGGCGTGCACTTTAACGCCCCTGGACCAGCTGCCAACCAGTCCAGCTCCGGTATTGACTTCGGCATCCTCCACACGTTCTGAAATATGAGGTAGTTCCGTTTTACTTTTTCATTGGTCTTATTTGGCCTGGTGCTTTGCGCCAGGCTTTTTTATGAGTATTCAAAAATCTTCTGTTTCCGTGGGGTCTATCAAGCCGTTGAAAAAGTGGTCGTCAAAGCCGCTTGGTCAACGGTTTGCAGGAGTGTGAGCCGTTGCCGGCCAGTTTTTGGGACCTGCGTGGGCTTTTTTAGTGCCGTTTTGCGACCAGTTTGCCCATTTCGGGCGCACTGAGGCCGGGTTTCACGCATGATGCGCATCCCACCACTACTGGCCCAGTGCCCCAAGGGGCACCAGCTTGAAGGTGGCGAAGCACATCAGCGCCTGGTCTGCGAGTTTGGCATGTCCGATGAGTTTGGTCTTGGCCAAACCACAGACCGTCTTCATCCAGCCAAAGGCCTCCTCAATGCGCTTGCGCACTTTCAGGCTGGTTTTGTAACCCTCATGCCGCCTGGTGCGCCCATCAATGACCGAGTGCTGAGCCTTGATTGCCACATGTGGGGGCACTTTGAGCTTGCGGCAACCTAGTACGAATGCCTTGCAGTCGTAACCCTTGTCGGCTCCCACGGTGACATGCTTGTGTTGACCGTGCCTGCGCCCGAGCATCTTGAGTGCGGCCTCGCGCTCGGCGGTGCCACAGGCGTGGGTGACCTCCACATTCACAATCAAGACGTTGCGGTTCTCCATCAGGATGTGCCCCATGTGGCACAGGCGGGATTTGTCGCCCTGGGCTTTCTTGTACAGGCGGGCATAGCTGTCCGTGCTGCTGGGGTGGGTGTAGCTGCTGCCGGTCTCGTCTTTGAAATCCACCTCGGGGTTGCGCCCTTGGGATGGTGCGCCGTCGTCGTCTTTGCGCTTGAAACTATTGTGCGAGGCCCAGGCGTCTATCAGCGTGCCGTCCACGCTGAAGTGTTCGTCGCTGGTGAGTTTGGCCCAGCCTGCAGTGAGCTTGACGCGCTCGAAGAAGACGCGGGCGAGGTCTTCGTTGAGCAAGCGCTCGCGGTTGATGCTGAAGGTGGAGTGGTTCCAGACCTTGTCTTCCAAATTCAGCCCCACGAACCAGCGGTACAACAGGTTTTAGTTGATGACCTCTACCAGCAGGCGTTCGCTGCGGATGGAGAACAGAATTTGCAGCAGCAGAGCCTTGAGCAGCATCTCGGGTGGTGCCGAGGGGCGACCGCACGTGGCGTACACCGCCTCGAATTCGGCGCTCATGGTCGCCAGCAGCGCATCCACCACCGAGCGCAATGTGCGCAGCAGGTGCTCGGCCGGCACCCGGTCTTCAAGGCTGATGTAGCTGAACATCGCCCCTGGAAATTTTGTGTGCCTCGCATCTTCGCAGTCTTAAGCCTCGTCTCTGCTGTAGCCCACATGGTACCGGCGGCAGGGCTGGTCATCGGAGAGTTTTTCAACGGCCTGCTATAGCCTGAATTAGTGTATGTATCAATTGCATTCGAGAAGAAATAAAAGTGTTTAGCCCATTTGTGGTCACTGGTTCACACCCGCACTGTCGCATTGAATGTTTGTTGCGACAGCTGTGAGTGTCGAATGTCGTCGAGTTGAGACAGGGGATGAAGGTGTAAGTTATTGATTTTATGAGGTGTTGAGGGTTGGCACGATGTTGGCAAGGAGGGGGGAGAAGAAACGCCGGCGGATGTTCGGTAAGCCATAAGGAGATAACAACGTGTCTACGGTCATATCTAAGCCTCCTGCCCCTGTTGAAAGCACGGCGCCCCCCTTGTTTCGCGAGGCGATGCGTCGTCTTGCGGCCTCCGTCATGATCGTTACCAGCCGGGAAGAAGACGGCCAGCCGCACGGCATGGTGGCGTCTTCGGTCATTTCGGTCTCGATGGATCCGGCCTCCATGCTGGTTGCGGTGAATCGCTCTGCAGGGCTGTATCCGGTGTTGATGCGTTCGCGCCGCTTTTGCATCAACCTGCTGGGCGATCACCAACACCATCTGCTGGCCCCGTTCTCCCAGTCTGCCCTGCGTGAACAACGCTTTCAGTCTGACGATTGGTCCGACGCTTGGTCTTCCGACGTGCAGGTCTTGCCTTGGCTGCCCGATGCGCCGGCGGTGATCGAGTGTGACCTAGAGGTGACCACCGAGTACGGTACCCACACTCTGTGCGTGGGCCGCGTCACCCGTGTTCACTGCAGCGAGACCGGGCATGTCGGTGGTGCATCCACAGCCCGGCCCTTGGTTTGGCTGGCCGGCCAACGGGCCGAATTCGTCACGCGTTCCTGAATCGACAACCGCCACCCACGACCCCAAGCCACGCTTGCCTGGGTAGGCGCACACAAGTTCCCCACCTGCGCCGATGAGCGCGACTTTAACCGAAGAGGAGATTGAAGTATGAAGCTAGGTTTGTTTGGCATGCCCCTGCATCCGCCGCATCGTCCGATAGCGGAAACGTACGAAGAGGATGCGGACCGCATCATTCACGCCGACGAAGTTGGCTTCGATGAGGTCTGGATCGGTGAGCACATGTCGTGCACGACCGAGCCGATTACCTCCCCGATGATGTTCTTGGCCTCACTGATCCACCGCACCAAGCACATCAAGTTCGGCACCGGGGTGATCGCATTGCCCAACCACCACCCCGCAGTGGTGGCAGCAGAGGTTGCCCAGTTCGACCACCTCAGCCGTGGTCGTTTGATGTTCGGCATTGGCCCTGGCGGTCTGGCCAGCGACATGGAGCTGTTCGACGTGATGGACGGTGCCTACCGCAACGAACGCATGATGGAGTCGATCGACACCATCCTGCAACTGTGGCGCCAGGACCCGCCGTACAACATCAACGGCAAGCACTGGAAGATCAAGCTGCAAGACACCGTGATTCCAGAACTGGGTGTGGGCTACATACCCAAGCCCTATCAGCAGCCGCACCCGCCGATCATGATGACGGCGATGTCGCCGTTCTCGGACAGCGTCAAGACCGCGGCCATGCGTGGTTGGGGGCCGATGAGTGCGAACTTCTGCCCCGAGTACGTGATTGCCAGCCACTGGAAGAAGTTGCAAGAGGGCTGCGAGGCCTCAGACCGTGCGGCCAGCGGCGAGAACTGGCGCGTGGCGCGCAACGTGGTGGTCGCACGCAGCGACGAAGAGGCATTGGAGCGCGTGATGGACCCCAACGGCAGCAACTACTACTACTTCGAGTACCTGTGGAAGGTGCTGCTGGCGGTGAACTACACGGCCGTGATGAAGGACGACCCCAAGCAGCCCGATGAGCAGGTCACGGTGGAGCAGTTGATCAAGAGCATGGTGATCTACGGTTCGCCCAAGACCGTGACCGAGAAGCTGCTGGCTTTCCGCGAACGCACCGGACCTTTCGGCACGCTGTTGATGGCATCGATGGATGGCCACGGTGCCAACCGCGCCCGCGAGTGGGAAACCATGACCCTCATGGCCCGCGAAGTCATGCCCGCTATCCGTAATGCCATCGGGCGTTGATTCTCGTTTCGTCTATTTCAACAGGCGGCGATGAATCGCCGCTACAGGAGATGTGTCATGCGCGTTAAATGCAAGTTCCTTAAGTTTGTCCTGATTACTGCGTCCTTGGCCGCTACGGGTTTGGTGTCTGCCGCTCCGCCGGCTTCAATGCTGGGCAAAAAGGGCGCGGGCTTCGACGATCCGAACAACTGGCCTCAGTATCACCGCTCTTACAACGCCTGGCGCTACAGTCCTCTGAACGCGATCAACAAGGATAACGTTCACAAACTGAAAGTAGCCTGGCTTCATCAGCCGGGTTCGATCACTCAAGGCTTGCAGGCAACCCCGATCGTGATTGACGGCGTGATGTACTACGTCGGACCCGATAACAACGTTTTTGCGCTCAAGGCAGACACAGGTGAGGTCGTCTGGCGTTACACGCCCAAGTTGAACCCGATCTACAAAGAAAGCTTCTACGCGTCTCAAAGTCGCGGTGTGACGGTGGGGCGAGGCAAGGTGTACATCGGGTCTACGGACGGTCGATTCATCGCCGTGGACCAAAAAACCGGCAAAGAGGTCTGGAGCACCCAGCTGACCAATCTGAAAACCGAGTTTGGCGCACTCTTCACCTCTCCCCCCCAGTTGGCGGATGACGTGTTGTTCGGTGGCGCTTCCGGTGGTGACCAGCCGATGATGGGCAAGATTTTTGCGGTCAACGCGGACACTGGCGAGCGTGTTTGGACTTTTGATGTGCTTAAGGATGATCCAAAGAGTTGGCCGGGTGACAGCCGCAAAGTCGGTGGTGGTTCCGCTTGGTTGCCGGGTACTTACGACCCGACGACGGACACGATCTACATCGGCACCAGCAATGCGTCGCCCGATTACGACCGCGCCGACCGCATCGGTGACAATTTGTACACGGCTTCCGTCCTAGCTTTGCATCCCAAGACCGGTAAGCTCAAGTGGTACCGTCAAGAAGTCCCAAACGATTCATGGGATTTTGACTCTGCTTACGAGTCCTTGTTGGTGCCGGACGCAAAAGGCAACACCTCCTTGGTCCACTTGAACAAGAACGGTTTCGTCTATGTGATGGACAAGGACAACGGCGACCTGAAGAACGTCTGGCAGTACGCTGAAAACGTAAACTGGACCAAGGGCGTTGATTCCAAGACGGGTGTGCCGATCGAGCCGAATTACCCCGTTCGTGGCGTCACCAAGAACCATTGTCCGAACATCCTTGGTGGTCGGAATTGGAACCACGGGGCATACAACCCTGTTACCAAGCTCTGGTACTCGACCGGTATGGAGGTGTGCAACGATGTGACCGCTGCCAAGCAAGAGCCTGTCACGGCCATGGCCGGTTTGTCTCTCGGCTTGTCCGATATCAACTTGGTCGCACCGGCAGGCAAAAAGGCGGACGGCTGGTTGGGCGCCTTTGATCCGCTGACCGGTAAGCAGGCCTGGAAAGTGCGCTTTGATCTGCCTCCGATGAGTTCTGTGCTGACTACTGCTGGTGGCCTCGTATTCATGATTGGCATGGACGGCAAGATGCACGCTTTCGATACTGAGAACGGCAAAGAACTTTGGAGCTTCAATGCCGGCACAGGTTCGCGCGGTGGACCCATAAGCTACTCAGTCAACGGCAAGCAGTACATCGCCATTCCCACGGGCCTGGGCTCCGCAGCACCTGCTTTCCTCACCGGCGTGTTTCCACAAATTCGTGACATTCCTGCGGGTGCTGCGATGGTGGTGTTCTCGGTGGAATAAGACATGGCGCCCCTTCGTTATTACTTGGCAGCACTGGCTCTGGTGAGCACTGCTGCGGCTGCGCAAGCCCCTTTCGATTTGACCGATCCCAACCGCATTGAGGCGGGCAAGCGCCGGTTCTCTGGTACTTGTGCGGCCTATTGCCACGGGAAAGAGGGGGCGGGTGGGCGTGCCCCAGCGTTCAAGGGCAATCAGTTCTTTGACCATGAACTGGCTTTCAAGGTGATCACCGAAGGGCGTCAGGGTCAGGGCACCATGCCGCCGTGGGGCAATGCATTCTCTCCCGAAGAAATTTGGGAGCTGGTTGCGTATTTGGATTTTCTTTCGAAAATCAAATAGTGACGGGGTAGGGGCCCAAAAGGGACCCGACTAACAAGTGGGTTCGTGTTGCTGCTGGGACGATGGCTGTTTCATATGCGACCTGTGCCGCTTTTGTAGGCCTGCGCTGTTTATCCATCGGGCATTTGGCTGCACTGACTCATTTATTTAGCAAATGACCGACCCCAAAAAGGGCGAGGTTTCAACCACTTCAAAGAGGAGCATCATGAGCAAGGTTTCAATCAAAAAATTCGCAGCTGTGGCGTTTGCCGCATTTATGGCTGCCGGTAGCCAGAGTTTGGTTTATTCGGCAGACGACAGCATTGGTGCTGGCGGTGTGCAAGAAGATGCTGAGTTGCTGAACACCGACTGGCCTAATTTCAACAATGATTTTGCGGGGCAGCGTTTCTCGCTCCTGAAGCAGATCAACGCCAAAAACGCTGCGGGTTTGAAAGAGATCTGCCGTATTGAGCTGGCCGAGGGTGGCTCCCTCCAGTCGGGGCCGATTCTGGTGGACGGAGTGATGTACATCACGACCGCGCTGGAGACATTTGCTGTTGATCCCGCAAATTGCAAGCCGATCTGGAAAAATACCCGCACTCCTGTTGCCAACATGCCGTTTTCAGTAAACCGTGGAGCTGCGTATGACAATGGAATGATCATCCGTGGAACCCCCGATGGGCATTTGGTCGCATTGGACGCCAAAACCGGCAAACCGGTGTGGGACAACAAGATCGCTGACACCACCTACGGTGAGTTCACTTCCATGGCGCCGATGGCTTGGCAGGGCGTTGTGTACGTTGGCATTGCGGGCAGTGATTGGGGCGCCCGCGGTCGTGTGATGGCTTACGATGCCAAAACTGGACGCGAACTGTGGCGGTTCCAGACCATTCCTCGCGGAAAAGCCACGGGTGCTGACAGCTGGAAAATTCCAGACTCCGCGCGTATTGGTGGCGGTGGTGTCTGGGGCGCTTTCTCCCTGGACATTCGCGACAACGAGTTGTTTGTGAGCGTAGGCAACCCGGCGCTCGATTTCCTGCCGGAAACCCGCCCGGGAGATAACCTGTTCACCAACTCCATGGTGGTTCTAGATGCTTCCACCGGACAGCTGAAGTCTTGGTACCAAGCGGTCAAGAATGATCCATGGGATTACGACCTGTCCTCTGCGGCTGTGCTTTACCAATCCAAAAAAGATTACCGTGACCGCGTAGCCATTGCCGGCAAGGACGGCTACGTACACGGTCTGGACCGTATCACGAACAAGCTGGTCTTCAAAACTGCGGTGACGACTCAGTTCAAACAAGATCCCAAGCCAACGGCCAAAGGCTCCAGGCACTGCCCGGGTAACATTGGCGGAGTGCAGTGGAACGGGCCTGCGTATGACGATGTGAACCATTCTTTGATTGTGGGTTCGGTTGACTGGTGCTTCATCACCACCAAAACCCAACCTGACTACGCACGCGGTCAACTCCGCTTTGGGGGCAAATCGGCTCCAGCGCCTGGCGAGAAGGCATCAGGCTGGGTCACCGCTCTAGATGCGGACAGCGGTAAGGTCAAGTGGAAATTCCGGACCGAAGCGCCAGTGGTCTCTGGTGTGACGCCGACGGCAGGTGGAGTGACTTTTGCGGGCGACACGGCCGGCAACTTCATGGCAGTCGAAAGCAAAACCGGCAATATCCTCCTCAACAAAAAAATGGACGGTGCTTTGGGCGGTGGTGTGATCACCTACGCCGTCAAAGGCAAACAGTACGTCGCGGTGGCCACGGGCAACGTATCTCGATTCACCTTTGGTGGTGTGGGCAGCCCCAGCTTGGTCGTAATGGGGTTGTGATGTCCAATCGTTTGTTGAACCGTTTGAGCCTTTGTGTTCTGGTCACGTCGGTCGTGGCCCCCTCCTTTGCAGCAGATGTGAATGGGACAACGGCGGTGCCGTCTACGGAGACTTCTGCCGTCAATCCGTTGGTCAATGGCCGAAAAATCTACCAACGGTATTGTTCTGTTTGTCACGGCACCAAGGGTGAGGGTGGCATGGGTCCCGTGCTCAAAGGTGCGTTT
>CBKZAG010000101.1:0-11741 GCA_966692625.1 uncultured Comamonadaceae bacterium | reverse complement strand
ATGCCCATGGACGTGCTGCTGGGCAAGCCGCCCAAGATGCACCGCGACGTGAAAACCGTGGAGCGCAAGGCCGCTGAACTGGACCTGACGGGCGTGGACCTGCAAAAGGCCGTCATCGACGTGTTGAGTCACCCCACTGTGGCGTCCAAGCGCTTCTTGGTGACGATCGGCGACCGCACCGTGGGCGGCCTGAGCCACCGTGACCAGATGGTGGGCCCCTGGCAGGTGCCCGTGGCGGACTGCGCCGTGACCTTGGCCGACTACGCCGGTTTTGCTGGTGAGGCCATGAGCATGGGTGAGCGCACCCCCCTGGCCGCGCTGGATGCGCCTGCTTCCGGCCGCATGGCCGTGGCTGAGGCCATTACCAACCTGCTGGCCGCGCCCATTGAACTGCCACGCGTGAAGTTGAGCGCCAACTGGATGGCCGCCTGCGGCGAGCCGGGCGAGGACGCCGCGCTGTACGCCACCGTCAAGGCTGTGGGGATGGAGTTGTGCCCGGCGCTGGGCGTGAGCATTCCCGTGGGCAAGGACAGCCTGTCCATGCGCACGCAATGGAAGGTGGACGGGGAGCAGAGGAAGGTCACCTCGCCCGTCAGCCTGATTGTCAGCGCCTTTGCCTCGCTGCCGGACGTGCGCGGCACGCTGACACCGCAACTGGACGCACAGGAAGAAGACACCACGCTGGTGTTGGTCGACTTGGGCAAGGGTCGCAACCGCATGGGCGGCTCCATACTGGCGCAGACGCTGGACCAGCCGGGCGGCGCCGTGCCCGACCTGGACGACGCGCAAGACCTGATCGCGCTGGTGAACGCCGTGAACGCCTTGCGCGCGCAGGGCAAGATCCTGGCCTATCACGACCGCAGCGATGGCGGCCTGCTGGCCACCGTGGCCGAAATGGCCTTTGCCGGGCACGTGGGCGTGGCCCTGAACGTGGACCTGCTGGTCACTGAAGGCGACGGCATCTCCGACAGCCGCATGGACACGGGCGACGCCAAGAACTGGGCGTCGCAGGTGAGTGCCCGCCGCGAGGAACTGACCCTGAAGGCGCTGTTCAATGAAGAACTGGGCGTGGTGCTGCAAGTGCGCACCGCCGAGCGCAACGGGGTGATGCAGGTGCTGCGTGAGCATGGCCTGAGCAAGCACAGCCACTTCGTGGGCAAGACGCGCCCGGCCAGCTCTGCCATGGACGTGGGCAAGGGCGAACTGCAGGTGTGGCGCGACACCAAGGCCGTGTTCAGCGCCAACCTGTACGACCTGCACCAGGTGTGGGACAGCGTGAGCTGGAAGATCAACCAGCAGCGTGACAACCCCGCCTGCGCCGATGCCGAACACGCCGCCGCTGGCGTGCCCACAGACCCCGGCATGCACGTCGCACTCACCTTCGACCCGTCGCAAGACGTGGCGGCGCCGTACCTGAACCTGGCCCGCCCCCGGGTGGCCATCCTGCGCGAGCAGGGCGTGAACTCGCATGTGGAGATGGCTTACACCTTCGACCGCGCGGGCTTCGAGTCCTTCGACGTGCACATGACCGACCTGCAGTCCGGCCGCGCCAACCTGCGCGACTTCAAGGGCGTGGTGGCGTGCGGTGGCTTCAGCTATGGCGACACGCTGGGCGCAGGCATTGGCTGGGCGCGCTCCATCACCTTCAACCGGGTGCTGTCGGAGCAGTTCCAGGCCTTCTTTGCCCGCACCGACACCTTTGGCCTGGGTGTGTGCAACGGCTGCCAGATGTTCGCCGAACTGGCAGACATCATTCCCGGCGCCGAAGCCTGGCCGCGCTTCACCACCAACCAGAGCGAGCGCTTTGAAGCGCGCCTGTCGATGGTGGAGGTGCTGGAGTCGCCCAGCCTGTTCTTCCAGGGCATGGCAGGCAGCCGCCTGCCCATCGCCGTGGCGCACGGCGAGGGCTACGCCAACTTCAAGCACCGTGGCAACCGCGACGCTGCGATTGGCGCGATGCGTTACGTGGACAACACCGGTGCGGCGACCGAAGCCTACCCGTTCAACCCCAACGGCAGCCCTGGCGGCCTGACGGCTGTGACCACCGCTGACGGCCGCTTCACCGCGATGATGCCGCACCCGGAGCGTGTGTTCCGCAACATCCAGATGAGCTGGACCGACGCGGCCAAGAGCGGCGGCCTGGACGCCTACAGCCCCTGGATGCGCATCTGGCGCAACGCGCGCAAGTGGGTGGGGTGAACTCCCACAACTGTTGACCGGCGTCAATGTCTCCGGGCGGTTCGTCACTAGACTGACGATATCAAAGCCACTGCCCGGAGACGACATGAACGCCCCCCAGAACACCGTTGACAACGCCCCCATCCAGGACTTTTCGCACTGCCACGCGGGCATCGTGAAAAAGCTGGACATGCTGGGCGAACTGCCCGCCTTGCTGGAGCCCGCCGCGCGGGCCCGCGAGATTGCCGAGAAGGCGCTGGAGTTCTTCCGCGAGGCGATTTTTGAACATCACCTCGACGAGGAGCGTGAGCTGTTCCCTGCCGTGCTGGCCAGCTCGGAACCCGGCGCGGAGCACGATCGCGTCAAGGCCATGGTCAAGCGCCTGACCGACGAGCACCGCGAACTGGAAAGCGTGTGGAAGCAGTTGGAGTCTGGTCTGAAGAAGGTGGCCAAGGGCCAGGTGACAGACATTGAGGCCAGCAACATTCAGCGTTTGGTGACGCAATATCGGGCGCACGCCCAGTACGAGGAAGCTGAATTCCTGCCACTGTCGCAAGCCATTCTGGGGCGCAACGCCAACCACATGGCAGCGCTGGGCCTGTCGTTGCACATGCGGCACTCGGTGCCGCCCGTGGCGGGTTACGTCTGAAGGGCTGCGGGCGCCCTGTCCTCAGTGGACATGGTGTGCCTGGGGCCGTGTCTTGTAGAACTGGATGGGGCTTTCCGGCGTGCTGTTGAGCACGCTGCGTTTGATCTTGCCGACCACGTGCATTTCGCAGGGTTTGCAGTCGAAGCGCAGGGTCAGCTTTTCCTTGCCGTTGATGAGCTGCAGCGGCTCCGCGCGCACGGTTCCCTGCACCCCGGTCACGCCCTTGGCCTGCTTGGGGCACAGGCTCAGTGAGAAGCGCACGCAGTGCTTGGTGATCATCAGGCTGACTTCGCCTTCTTCCTCGTGCGCCTCGTAGGCGGCGGCAATCACCTTGACGCCGTGCTTGCTGTAAAAGTCGCGAGCCTTCTGGTTGAAGACGTTGGCCAGGTAGGTGAGGGTGTCTTCGGGGTAGGGCACGGGCGGCTCCACCGGCACGGCGCGCGGCAGGCGGTGCAGTGCCTGGGCGCGGGCGCGTTCCAGGTCGGCCACGGCGTCGCGGCGCAAGGCGTTGAGTTGGGAAGCGGGCACGAACCACGGCTGTGACAGGTGCACCTGAATGTCACTGGCCTGGAAGAGCGTGTCGCCCAGGCGGCCCAGTTGCTCACGCAGCTTGTCTGCGGCCTGGGCCGGGTCTTTGGCCCGTTCCCATGTGCCTGCCAGTTCAGCGCTGCCCACGTGGCCGTCTTCGTCGGTCAGCGTGAGCTGCAGGCCGGCAGGGGAATCGCTCAGTGCCATCCACACGCCCATGCGCCGGTCAGCGGATTTCTTTTCCAGCGTGCGCACCCAGTCCATGCTGCGGTTGCGGTTCACGGTGGTGCCGCGCTTCAGGTCCTTGAACCCACTCATCGGGTCCTTGGGGAAAACGCGCCAGATGGTGCCGCCGTCCTTGCCGGGACCGAGTTTTTCCACGCGGTTGGTCTGCAGGCCCACCAGTTCCTTCTGCAGGTCGTGGTAACACAGGCCGTCGCCGTTCTGCAGCTCGGTCGCAGGGTCTTCGGTTTCCAGTTCCACGCAGTCGGCGGCAACCCGGGTTACCCAGCCGATGGGCTGGCCGGGGTTTTTCGGCGTGTCGAAGGCGCCTATGTCTTCCTTGCGGCCCTGCACGAAATAATCGGTGAACTCGCGGTTGAAGTTCTGGTCGGGGTCGGGCGTGAAGGTGTAGGTGCAGCGGCCGCTGGAGGCGCGTGCAAGTTCGGGGCGCTCTTCCAGGATTTCGTCGAACAGCTGGCGATAGTGGGCGGTGATGTTCTTCACGTAGCCCATGTCCTTGTAGCGGCCTTCGATCTTGAAGCTGCGCACGCCCGCGTCGATCAGGGCGCGCAGGTTGTCGCTCTGGTTGTTGTCCTTCATCGAGAGCACGTGCTTGTCGTGCGCCACGATGCGGCCCTGGCTGTCTTTCACCTCGTAGGGCAGGCGGCAGGCCTGCGAACAGTCGCCACGGTTGGCGCTGCGGCCCGTGTGGGCGTGGCTGATGTAGCACTGCCCGCTGTAGGCCACGCACAGGGCGCCGTGGATGAAGAATTCGAGCACGGCGCGGTTGGGCGCATCCACCGGCCCCAGCGCCTGGTGAATGGCCGCGATCTGCGGAAGCGTCAGCTCGCGGGCCAGCACGATCTGGCTCAGGCCTGCGTCTTGCAGAAAGCGGGCCTTCTCAGGGGTGCGGATGTCGGTCTGCGTGCTGGCGTGCAGCTGGATGGGGGGCAGATCCAGCTCCAGCAGGCCCATGTCCTGGATGATCAGCGCGTCCACACCGGCGTTGTAGAGCTGGCGCACCAGCTTGCGGGCGGGCTCCAGCTCGTCGTCGCGCAAGATGGTATTGAGCGTGACGAACACACGGCTGTGGAAGCGGTGGGCGTGGCGCACCAGCCGCTCGATCTCGGCCACGGAGTTGTCGGCACTGGCGCGCGCGCCAAACGACGGCCCGCCGATGTAGACGGCGTCGGCACCGTGGTTGACGGCTTCGATGCCAATGTCGGCGTCGCGTGCGGGTGACAGGAGTTCGAGCTGGTGGGGCAACATAATGCGTACTTTCAAGCCAACCCTAGATTGTCCATGAAACGCCAGGATTTCCGCTTTTTTCACCGGCTTCGCGTGCGCTGGGCCGAAGTCGACATGCAGAAAATCGTCTTCAACGCGCACTACCTGATGTACTTTGACGTGGCCATCACCGAGTACTGGCGCGCCCTGGCTTTGCCCTACGAGGAGGCCATGCACCAACTGGGCGGCGAACTGTATGTGAAGAAGGCGTCGGTGGAATTCAACGCCTCGGCCCGCATGGACGACATCCTGGACGTGGCCTTCACGTGCAGCCGCATCGGCAATTCGTCCATGACGATGACAGGAGCCATCTTTAGGGGTGAGGAGCACCTGATCAGCGGTGAGCTGATTTACGTTTTTGCCGACCCGGCTACGCAGACGTCCAAACCCATCCCGGCCCCCCTGCGGGCGCTGCTGCAGGGCTACGAGGCGGGCGAGCCGGTGATCGAAGTGCGCACGGGCGCCTGGAGTGAGCTGGGTGACGATGCCAGGCAGGTGCGCACAGCCGTGTTCATTGAAGAGCAGGGCATTGCCCGCGAGGACGAGTGGGACGAGGCCGACCTGACCTGCCTGCACGCCGTGGCCTACAACCACCTGGGCCAGACCGTGGCCACCGGGCGGCTGCTGCAGGGCGGGCCCGGGGTAGGCAAGATTGGCCGCATGGCCGTACACCGCGTGCTGCGGGGCACCGGCGTGGGCCGCGAGATCGTGAGCGCGCTGACTGCTGCCGCCCGCGAGCGGGGCGACCACACCATCCGTCTGAGCGCGCAGCGCACCGCCGAAGGGTTTTACCGCCGCCTGGGTTACCAGCCGGTGGGCGAGACTTACGAGGAAGTGGGCATTCCCCACGTGGACATGGAAACCCGCCTGTAAGTGCTGGCGGCCAGCGGCCAATGGGTGATGTCGTCGGCGCTGCTGTCGCTGCCTGCACCGCTCGTAGCGGTCTGCCCGGGCGCGTGCGTCCACTCCTCCAACTCCAATTTGCCGCCCTTGGCGGGCGCGTGCCAGCGCGCGATCAGGCTGCTGCGGGTGCCATAACCCACATCGGGCATGTGGACGAAGGGGCTGGAGAGTTGCTTTTCCCACTCGCGGGGAACGCCGGTGCTGGGCAGTTCGGTGTCGGGGGCAAGGCGGCGGTCGAGCAAGGCGTCCAGCAGGGTGTGATGCCAGCGTTCAGACGCCACCGGGGCAGTGTGGTCCAGCAGGTCCAGCGCCCGCGTGGTGGCCGCCTTCAAGCGGCGCGTTTTGGGCCAGGGAGTGTCCAGGCCAGCGTTGGACAGACCGTACACGCCCGGGCGCAGCGTCAACCCATGCCAACTGCCGCTGACGGGCAAAGGGTGGCCCTCTGCATCGCTGTGACCAGGCCGGTTGCTCAGCCACACCCAGTCGCAGCCGTTCACGTCACCCAGTACCAGGTTGAAGCCGCCATAGTCGTCAGCCCGGTGTTCACCTGTCAGGGCTTGCCAGTCTGGCGTTTCCAGCGGGCCAGCCAGCCAGCGCGTCACCAGTTCGCCCCGGCTGCGCGGGGCCTCGTTGGGTTCGCCGTTGCGCACGTTGGTGAGCATGGCCACACGCCCGCTTGACGAAAAGCCCAGCCACGTGCCGCCCGCCCGCAGGTCGCGCCCGCTGTAAACCGTGATCCCGCCCGGCAGCATCCATGACGCCAGGGGCAAGGTGGGGCGCTCCCAGAACTCGTCGCGGTTCGACGCCAGCAACAGCGGGCAGTCGTCCCGCATGTTCAGGGCAAAGGCAATGAGGCACATGGCCGTGAAGGGTGAGGTCAGATGTCTGCCAGCAGCTCGTAGGGCAGGGGCAGCAATGTCAGGCGCGCGCCGTCAGGGGCGCCAAGCGTCAGGGCCTGGCCGTCGGCGGCGCTGATCTGCATGGAGACGATGGCGTCGAAACCACCTGCAGGGTTGGCGGCCACCTGCGCCACCGTTCCGCAGGGTTGTTCGGCGTCGCTGGCGTGGAAAACGTCCTGACCCACGGCGGGCTCGCTGTCGGCGTGCGCCAGGTAGGCGCGGCGCTTGAGGGTGCCGCGGAACTGGCTGCGCGCCACCACCTCCTGGCCAGGGTAGCAGCCCTTCTTGAAATTCACACCACCCACCGATTCGTAATTGAGCATTTGCGGCACAAAGGCCTCAAACAGCGGCTGAGTGAGGGTGGCCACGCCGCTGAGCACTTCCAGCCATTGCCACAGCGGTTCGGCCAGCGCAGCGCCTTCGGGGGCAGGGGCGCTCACGGGCGCCAATGCCAGCACCCTGGGCAGCCCGGCGGCATCGGGCAGCCGCACGCAATGGACATGGTCTTTTTCAGACTTGCTCCACCACTTGCTGCCCAGGCCGGTGCTGGCAACGGCATGGCCGCTCACGCCATACAGGGCGAAGTCGGCGGTTGCGTCCGTCAACTTGGCCTTGGCGCGCAGCACGAACATGCTCAGGCGCTTGAGGGTCTGGGGCAGCAGGTCGCGCGAACAGATCAGCACGACGTCGTCTGCAGAGACCTTGAAGCCGATGAAACTGGCCTGCATGCGCCCTTTGGCGTTGCAGAAGGCAGCCAGCCGCGCTTCGCTCTGGCCCAGCAGGGCGAAATCCTGCGTCAGCTGGCCATGGAGGAATTTGGCTGCATCTTCGCCCTGGACGCGGATGACGCCCAGATGCTTCAGGCGCGTGACGCCTTCCAGTTGTTCGGGGTGGACGCCGGCAGGGATGCTCGACGGTTGTGCGGTGGCAATGACTGGGCTGTTCATGTGGAGGGACGTTGGACGGTCTCACTTATCATCAGGTGTTTGTATTTTCCCAGAGGCGCCGAGTCCGTGTTCCGATTGTTGAAATGGCTGCTGTGGGGCAGCGTGCTGCTGGCCCTGGCGGGTGCCGCCGCCGCGCTGGTGTGGCTGCACCGTCCGTTGCCCATGAACCTGCGGGGCGGGCCAGTGCTCGACCTCGTCATTGAACCGGGCACCACGGCGCGCGGCGTTGCCCGTGCACTGGCTCAAAGTGGTATCACCGCGCCCGAGGCCCTGCTGTTCGTCTGGTTCCGCCTCTCAGGCAGTGCACACGAGATCAAGGCTGGCAGTTACGAAATTGCCCCAGACACGACTCCACGCAGCCTGCTTGAGAAGCTGGTGCGGGGTGACCAGGCGGTGCGCCGCGTGACTTTGGTGGAAGGCTGGAACTACCGGCAGGTGCTGCAAGCCTTGCGCGGCGCCGAACACCTGCGCTACGACCTGCCGCCAGACCCTCAGGGCATTGCGCAAGCTGCGGGGCTCAAGGTGGCGCATCCGGAAGGCAGGTTCTTCCCCGACACCTACGTTTACCCCAAACACGCCAGCGCATCCAGCGTATTGCGTCAGGCCGCCGCCGCCATGGAGCAACGCCTGGCCGATGCCTGGAAACAGCGGGCCGATAGCGTGCCGCTGAAATCGCCAGAAGAGGCGCTCATTCTGGCCAGCATCGTGGAAAAAGAAACCGGCATGGCCAACGACCGCGCGGAGATTGCCGGGGTTTTTGCCAATCGATTGCGCATCGGCATGCGGCTGCAGACCGACCCCAGCGTCATCTATGGCCTGGGCGAAGGCTTTGATGGCCGCCTGCGCCGCCGCGATCTGGACACCGACACACCTTACAACACCTACACCCGCGCAGGTCTGCCGCCCACGCCCATTGCCATGCCTGGCCTGGAATCGTTGATGGCTGCGGTGCGCCCCGCGCCCACGCAGGCCATGTACTTTGTGTCTCGAGGCGATGGCTCCAGCCACTTCAGCAGCACGCTCGACGAACACAACAATGCCGTGCGCCGCTACATTCTGGGGCGCTGATCCCCGAGCAAACCCATGATCCCATCTGGAAGCTTCATCACTTTTGAAGGTATCGACGGCGCAGGCAAGTCGACGCACATCACGGCGCTGGCCGACGCGCTTCGCGCTCAGGGACGCGAGGTGACGCTGACGCGCGAACCCGGTGGCACGCCCTTGGCGGAGAAACTGCGCGAGCTCTTGCTGCACGATGCCATGGACCCGCTGAGCGAGGCGCTGCTGATGTTCGCCGCGCGGCGCGACCACTTGCGCCACGTCATTGAACCGGCATTGGCGAAAGGCCAGGTGGTGTTATGCGACCGCTTTACCGACGCCACGTTTGCTTACCAGGGCCATGGACGAGGTTTTGACCTGGCGGTGCTGGAAACACTGGAGCGCTGGGTGCAGACGCGGGATGACGGCCTGGGCATCCGGCAGCCCGACCTGACGCTTTGGTTTGACGTGCCGCCGGAGGTGGCCGCCACAAGGCTGGCCGGTGTGCGCAGCCCGGACAAGTTCGAAGCGCTGCCAGTGACTTTCTTTGCGCGTGTGGCGGCTGGTTACGGTGAACGCATGGCACGGGACCCGGCCCGTTTTGCACGCGTGGACGCGCAGCAATCCATTGAACAGGTGTGGTCGGACGTGCGAAACGCGTGCCAACAGCGGGGTCTTTTGCCATGACCGATGCAGAACTGACCGCTGAAGCGGGGTTGGCGCCTTGGCTGCAGGATCAACTCGCTCAACTACGGCAGCAGCGTGGGCACGCGCTTTTGCTTTCTGGCCCGCCCGGTTTGGGCCAGTATTCGCTGGCACTGGCGCTGGCACGTGCGTGGCTGTGCGAACAACCAACGGCACAAGGGGCTTGCGGGCAGTGCACCAGTTGCCATGCCATTGACGTGCGAACCCACCCAGACCTGTTCGTGCTGATGCCCGAGACGCTGTCTATCGAACTGGGTTGGCCGCTTGACGAGAAGACGCAGGACAAGATCGACAAGAAGGAAGTAAAGGCGAGCAAGTTCATCCGCGTGGATGCCACGCGCGAGGCCGTGGCCTTCACACAGTTCACCCGCTCGCGCGGCGACACCAAGGTGGTGCTGATCTACCCGGCAGAGCGGCTGAATGTGGAGTCGGCCAACACATTGCTCAAGACGCTGGAAGAGCCGCCCGGTGCGGTGCGCTTCATTCTGGCCACAGAGGCCGCCCATGCCTTGCTGCCGACCATACGCAGCCGCTGTCTGACGCATGCCATGGCGTGGCCTGCTGCCGAGCAGGCACTGCCTTGGCTGCAGATGGCGGTTGCGGAATCGGGAGCCAAGGCGACGCCTGCAGACTTGGCCGTGTGGCTGCGTGCAGCCGGCGGCCGCCCCGACGAGGTCCTGGAGTGGGCAAAACTGGGTGTGCCCGCCACTATTTGGGGGCGTTTGCCCAAGTCCATTGCCGCCGGGGACTTTTCGGCCATGGCAGGCTGGGCACCGGCCAGACAGATGGACGTGCTGCAGAAGGTTTGTCACGACCTGATGGTGACGGGCTCTGGCGGTGCACCGCGTTTTTTTGATGCGGCCGATTTGCCGCGTGCGCCTGAAGCACGAACGCTGGCTGGCTGGCAGCGCTGGCTGCAGCAGGCCGCGCGGACCCTGGAGCACCCCTTCAGCGCCGCGCTGATGCAAGAGGCCTGGGCCACACGCGCCCGGGACGCGCTGGCGCTACACTAACCGGCATGAGCACCCACGACGCTGCCGCTGTGGCCGCGCGCCCCACGGTCATCCAGCTGTCCATCAAGGAAAAGGGCGCGCTTTACGCCGCCTACATCCCGATGTTCGCGGACGGAGGCATCTTTGTGCCGTCGGCCAGGGAATACCGCCTGGGCATGGATGTGTACGTGCTGCTCACACTGCCGGACGACCCTCAGCGTTACCCCATTGCAGGCAAGGTCGCCTGGATTACACCCGCGGGCACCACGGGCTCGCGCACGCAGGGCATAGGCATACGCTTTCCGTCCGACGAAAAATCCAGGATGCTCAAGGCCCGCATTGAAGAAATCCTGGGGGCGCACCTTGCCTCCGACCGGCCGACACAGACCGTCTGAATCCGTTTTCCATGTTCGTTGATTCCCATTGCCATCTGAGCTTTCCAGAGCTTTCTTCTGAGCTGCCCGCCATTCTTGACGCCATGCAAACCGCCCAGGTGAGCAAGGCCCTGTGCATTTGCACGACGATGGAAGAGTTTGCACAGGTGCACGCGCTGGCCACGCAGAACAGCCAGCTGTGGGCCACCGTGGGTGTGCACCCCGACAACGAGGACGTGCACGAGCCCACCTTGGACGAACTGGTGCAGCACGCCGCGTTGCCGCGCGTGGTGGGCATTGGTGAAACGGGGCTGGACTACTACCGCCTGGGTGAGCGCACCGTGGCCGACATGGAGTGGCAACGGGAGCGGTTTCGCGTGCACATCCGCGCGGGTCGCATCACCAATCTGCCCTTGGTCATCCACACCCGCAGCGCGTCTGACGACACCTTGGCCATCCTGCGCGAGGAGGGGGGATTCACCGGTGGTGGCGCGGCTGGGCAAACCGTGTCGCGCGGCGTGTTCCACTGCTTCACCGAGACAGCAGACGTGGCGCGCGCAGCGCTGGACCTGGACTTCTATATTTCTTTTTCGGGCATCCTCACCTTCCGCAACGCGGCGGATCTGCGGGACGTGGCACGGTTCGTGCCCCTGGACCGCTGCCTGATCGAGACCGACAGCCCCTACCTGGCCCCGGTGCCTTACCGAGGCAAGACCAACACCCCGGCCCTGGTTCCGTTTGTGGCGGCACAACTGGCCGAGTTGAAGGGGCTGCCAGTGGAAGAGGTGGCGCGTGCCACCACGGAGAACGCGCTCAGACTCTTCAGCGGCATGTGCTGAAGACGGTTTGTTTGAACAGGCACCAGTCGCGGCCGCATATGAGCTGCATCTAGGTGCTATCCACAAGTGAAGTTGCGTCTGAATGGCTCAGAATCGCGGGTGACTCAATTTCAGGAGACATTCCGTGGTCATCAAAAGTCAAAAAGACTTTCTATCGGGACTCATGTTCACGGTGGTGGG
>CBKZAG010000100.1:0-11821 GCA_966692625.1 uncultured Comamonadaceae bacterium | reverse complement strand
GCGCGTGGCGGGCCGGGCACCGATCACGGGCTTTTGGCCCCGATCCAAGGCCCACCGGCTAGGCCCCAAAGCCCACGGCGGGTTCAAATGGAGGGGCAACGCCCGGGGAAAACGGGTATGGAGGGGCGCTGCGGGTGGGAGGTGGTGCGTAGACCACCACGAATGATCTTAAGCGTGGGTAGACGTAAGCAGGGGCACCAGCGCTCCGACCCAGTTACTGTTCAGCCTCACAGATAGAGCAACCTTTAACCTTCAACCCCCAAGACTTCTCCGAACCACAGGCACCGTCAGTGGGAGCAGGTCAACTTCAAGAAATGCGGATGACGCGAGTTCTTGCAAGGAAGTCGCCAAGACGGCGGCGTTGCTTACCCACTATGAAAACCCAGTCAAATACACCCAAGACGATTAGACAAAAGTTGCGAACACAAGACTGCATATAACTGCAAGGCTGCCCCGTTTCGATATGTACAACGGAGCTCTTTGTGAACTTTTTTCCAATACTTTGGCCGCCCGGCAGACCGTCGCAGAAGAGCAAGTAAAGGAACCACGCCAAGAACGCAAGTTGCGATGGAAGGTCAACAGCTTTTGCTCCGAAGTAGATAACGGTGCCCACAGCGAAAGCGACCAGACCATCGAGGAACTGTGCAGTGAAACGATCACCGATTGATGCAAGTTGAGAGTTCATTTCCGGTTCTTTGTAGTGATTGACAAGGGTTAACCCATGAAGTACTGAAACCCATCCTGTGCGCTTTAACTACAAGTCAACCTGAACCGAAAGGGCGTAGGGCACCAACATGTACCATTAAAATCGCGAAGCGATGGCCCATGTTGGCGTCCACGTTCAACTTCACGTTAGACTGAGGGAGTTGTACATAGCCTCGGCATCACTCAAAATTTTTATACGATTTGAAGGGACTTAAACAAGCCTCGATGCACGACGATTCTTTCGCTGAAGTTAATTCTAGCATCTCGGTGTTGATAGCGAAAGACATAATAGTCGTGCCGTCTTGCGTTACCGATTACACTAAAAAGAAACAAAACCTGAAGAACGAATCCAACGTCTTTTTGAGTGAGGTTACCTCGTTTAACCTGCTCATTGTAGGCGCGCTCAAACTCTGCGTGCGTAAAGTTCCATTTTCCAATTTGAGAAATAACATCAAAAATTACCCAAATATCGGGAAGAATGGCAAACAGTTCGTCGCGCAGCTCATCTTTGAGGTAGTTTGAAAAGGCTGTATCAACATTTCTAATTGTTTGACTACGAATTACTCCATCAGCTTCGAGAGCGGCCTCGGCGCATGCCTGCAGGTACTTCACAAAATCCCTTGGGCGGAGATAGGTGGACCGGGCAACAAAGTCGAAGCTATCTATCTCTGTTTTCTTATTTGTTCCAACTCGTAAGTGTGGCTTACCTACCAATTTATCCCATGCCTGCGAGAAAGTAAGCGACTTGCTTTTGGCTGGATCGAGTGCGCGCGATATGCGAAAGGCGATCAACTTTTTGACCTTCTCCTCACTCCAGTTGAGTTCAATCTTAAAGTCATTCCACTTATTCTTATCTGCATCTTGAATGATTTCGTAAATATCATCACGAAGGAAAACAACTGGAAGTATTCGGTATCGATCTTTGTCTTTAAATACGCTTTTTACATCTTGCACTGCCTTAAAAAGGCTTGTTACAAGGGCAGTATACTGATCATACTGGGCTTGCTGAATGATGTTGCGATAGTCTTCGTCCAATTCATCAAATATGACAAAATAGCGTGCATTGTCTGAGTATTTAAGTATCACATCTTCGAGCACTGAAACGCGCTCGATCCAGCTCAGTTCTTTGGCCTTCTCTGGGTCTCGGGAGACCTTGATACTAAGACCGAACAAACTGACGCTAAATTCTTTTCCAACCCATTTCGAAAGTCTGCGATCTAGCGTCGTTGCGTCAGTGCCGTATATTTTCTCCAGATCGCTCTTAATTTCTTCTGAGATGTTTTCGTTTCGAGACATCAATTTACAAATTGTGCTGTAAATGACATATTTCCAGAGAGTTATGTATTGATTTGGATTTGTGTATCCTGTATTTCTTAGAACATACAGCTCATTGAACGGAAAATTTTTGAATGTCAACTTTTCAGAAAAGGTATCTGCAGCCGAGATGCGACCAAGATATTCGGAAAGCGCGGTTTTCCCCGCCCCTTTTCTGCCTATGACATAGCAGCGATCCCCCTCTTCAATTGTTGATGCTTCACGCACATTAAAGAAGTAGCGGTCATTATCTTCATTCTTGGCCTCCAGCTTCCATCTTGATACCTCCTTAACGAGTTCGCGAGAAGCTGTCGTCGCATCTCGATCAACGATGTCGTTGGTCATCAACTGTTTTTCATCCATCAGAGTTTCCTAGATTTAAATGTGACTGTGGGGTAATCGTAATGTAGACAGGGCAATGAGCGTGATTGGTGACGCCTAACGTGCGACATACGCCCAAAGCAGCGTATATGCATTCAAACAACAGGCGTATATCAAAGCATCCTCCCTCGTATGCCAAGCCAATAGCGCACCTCTGCGTGTGCACAACTCAGGGCTTCAACCCCGTTCCCAACGGCTTCACCCAATCTCCGCGCATGCGGGCCGGGCATTTGATTTTTCTGCTACCACTATAGCGCAAAGTTCTGCGCTTCGGTACATTGCCGCGCCAGCCACTCCCTGAACACCGCCAACGCCGGTCTTTCGGCCACCTGCGGCTGCACCAGGTAATAGGCCCGCTGTGCCTTCAATGGCCGCGCACAGGCCACCACCAGCGCGCCGCTGGCCAATTCGTCCTGCACCAGCAGGGTGGGCATCAGCGCCACGCCCAGGCCGCTGATCGCAGCGGCGGCCTGCATCGAGAAAAGCTCATACCTCGGCCCGGCCATGGCACGCGGGGCGTCCACGCCTTGCGCGTCGAACCACTGGCGCCAGGCTTCGGGCCGGGTGGCCTGTTGCAGCAGGGGCATCTGCGCCAGCGCTTCGGGGCTCACCTCTTGCCCATTCATCAGCAGCCGGGGGCTGCACACGGGCAGCACGTCTTCGGGCATCAGTCGGGTGGCCTGGGTGCCCGCCCATTGCTGCAGTTGCTCGGGCGTGCCCGCCCAGATGGCGGCGTCTATGCCCGTGTCGGTGAACAAAAAGGGGCGCGTGCGGGTTTCAAAGTGCACAAGCAGGTCGGGCTGTTCGGCGGCCAGCCCGTGCAGGCGCGGTATCAGCCAGCGGGTGGCAAAGGTGGGCACGGCGGCCAGGGTCAGGCTGTCGCCCTGCCCGCGCCGGCCCATCAGTTCCACGGCGTCGCGCTCCAGCGCGTCCAGGCGCTGGCCCACGTGGCGGGCGTAGTCGGCCCCGGCGGGGGTCAACACCATGCCGTGCTGGGTACGGCGGAACAGGGGCACACCCAAAAATTCTTCCAGCGCCGCCACTTGGCGCGACACGGCGCCCTGCGTCAGGTTCAGTTCCTGCGCGGCACGGGTAAAGCTCTGGTGGCGGGCTGCGGCCTCAAAGCAGTTCAGGGCCTGGGTGGATGGCAGTTTGCGTCGCATGGTGGGCGCACATTAGCACACCATTCAATACAAATACTCATATCTGGATCAGAAAAATTCGCTTGCCGCCTGGGCACACGGGGCCTAGCATCGCACCATCCTTCATTCATTCGCGAGACAAACGCATGAGCTCCAACCCCCGCTTCTCCTGGTCCGACCCCTTCCTGCTGGACGACCAGCTCACCGACGACGAGCGCCAGGTGCGCGACGCGGCCCACGCCTATTGCCAGGAGCGCCTGCTGCCCCGCGTGCAAGACGCCTTCCGCAACGAGAAGACGGACCGCGCCATCTTCAACGAGATGGGTGAACTGGGCCTGCTGGGCCCGACCATTCCCGAGCAGTACGGCGGCGCTGGCCTGAACTACGTGTGCTACGGCCTGGTGGCGCGCGAGGTGGAGCGCGTGGACAGCGGCTACCGCAGCATGATGAGCGTGCAAAGCTCGCTGGTGATGGTGCCGATCAACGAATTTGGCACCGAGGCGCAGAAGCAGAAGTACCTGCCCAAGCTGGCCACCGGCGAATGGGTGGGCTGCTTTGGCCTGACGGAACCCAACCACGGCTCCGACCCCGGCAGCATGATCACCCGCGCCAAGAAGGTGCCGGGCGGCTACAGCCTGACGGGTTCCAAGATGTGGATCACCAATTCCCCCATTGCCGACGTGTTCGTGGTGTGGGCGAAGGACGACGGCGGCCAGATTCGCGGCTTCATTCTGGAAAAGGGCTGGAAAGGCCTGAGCGCCCCCGCCGTGCACGGCAAGGTGGGCCTGCGCGCTTCCATCACCGGTGAAATTGTGATGGACGAGGTGTTCTGCCCTGAAGAAAACGCCTTCCCCGAGGTGCGCGGCCTGAAGGGCCCCTTCACCTGCCTGAACAGCGCGCGCTACGGCATTGCCTGGGGTGCGCTGGGCGCCGCCGAGGACTGCTTCCACCGCGCCCGCCAGTACGTGCTGGACCGCAACCAGTTTGGCCGCCCGCTGGCTGCCAACCAGCTCATCCAGAAGAAGCTGGCCGACATGCTGACCGACATCAGTCTGGGCCTGCAAGGCTGCCTGCGCCTGGGCCGCATGAAGGACGAAGGCAAGGCTGCGGTGGAGATCACCTCCATCCTCAAGCGCAACAGCTGCGGCAAGGCACTGGACATTGCCCGAGTGGCCCGCGACATGATGGGCGGCAACGGCATCAGCGACGAGTTCGGCGTGGCCCGCCACCTGGTGAACCTGGAAGTGGTGAACACCTACGAAGGCACGCACGACATCCACGCGCTGATTCTGGGCCGTGCCATCACCGGCATTGCCGCTTTTGGCAACTGAGAAAGCCGCCATGCCCGCCAAGGAATTTGCCTTTGAACCCACGCAGATGCCCCGCCCGCTGGCGGGCGTGAAGGTGCTGGACCTGTCGCGCGTGCTGGCCGGCCCCTGGGCCGGGCAGATTCTGGCCGACTACGGCGCCGACGTGCTGAAAGTGGAGCGCCCCGGCACGGGTGACGACACGCGGGCCTGGGGCCCGCCCTGGTGGGGCGAAGGGGAAGACCGCGTGGCGGCTTACTTCCTGTGCGCCAACCGGGGCAAGCGTTCGGTGGCCATAGACATTGCCAGCCCCGAAGGCATACAACAGGTGCGCGAACTGGCCCGCGAGGCCGACGTGCTGATCGAAAACTACAAGGTCGGCCAACTGGCCAAGTACGGGCTGGACGCCCCCAGCCTGCAGGCCATCAACCCGGGGCTGATCTACTGCTCCATCACTGGCTACGGGCAAACCGGCCCGCTGTCGCACAAGGCGGGTTACGACTTTGCCATTCAGGCCGAGGCCGGGCTGATGAGCATCACCGGCAACAAGGGCGAGGAACCACAAAAGGTGGGCGTGGCCGTGACCGACCTGATGACCGGTGTGTACGCTGCCACCGCCATTCTGGCGGCACTGCACGAGCGCCAGCACACCGGCAAGGGCCGGGTGATTGACGCAGCCCTGTTCGACGTGCAGGTGGCCATGCTGGCCAACCAGGCCAGCAACCAGCTGATCGGCCAGACGCGGCCCACCCGCATGGGCAACGCCCACCCCAACATCGTGCCGTACCAGGTGTTCCCCACCCGCGACGGGCACATGGTGCTGGCCGTTGGGAATGACGGACAGTTCACCCGCTTCTGCGAAGCGGCGGGCCACCCCGCCGTGGCGCGCGATGCGCGTTTTTCCACCAACCCGGCGCGCGTGGAAAACCGCCAGGCCCTGGTACCCCTGATCACCGGCTGGACCATGGAACGCGACACCGCCGACTGGGTGCAATTGCTGGACCGCGCCGCCGTGCCTTGCGCGCCCATTCTGGATGTGGCGCAAGTGATGGAACACCCCCACGTGGCCGCGCGCGGCATGACGCTGCCGCGCCATGACACAGCTGAAGGCAGCACACCGCCGATGGTGGCCCACCCGATACTGATGGACGGCGTACGCCCCACCGCCGAACTGCCGCCGCCAGCCCTGGGGCACGGCGAGCCCAGCTGGACTGCCACGGAGCGCTGACCAGTACAGCCTGCGAACGCATCAGATACAGGGCCGGACATCCTCCGGCCCTGTTTTTTGCAAGATGACGCCCCATGGTGGTGCAAACCGCACATACCCAAGGCAAAAATCACAGCCCTGCGCACTACAGGGTTTCTGTGTATTGGGTGTCCGAACTGCACAGCGGCCTCTGTACCGGGTGCATCTGTATATGTCGAGGTGGCACCAAGCCCATTACAGTCTTTGGCACTGTCTGCTTGCACACCACCACGCTACATGCACAAACCGCAACCGCTCGTCACTTTCACCGGCGTACAAAAAACATACGATGGCAACAGCCTCGTGGTGCGCGACCTGAATCTTGAAATCCAGAAAGGCGAATTCCTGTCGCTGCTGGGCCCTTCGGGCTCTGGCAAGACAACCACGCTGATGATGCTGGCGGGCTTCGAGTCCCCCACGTCGGGCGAGATTCACCTCAACGGAGTCTCCATCACCCGCACGCCGCCGCACAAGCGCAACTTCGGCATGGTGTTCCAGAACTACGCGCTGTTCCCGCACATGACGGTGGCAGAAAACATTGCCTACCCGCTCACGGTGCGCAAGCTGCCCGCCGCCGAGCGCGATGCCAAGGTGAAGCGCGCGCTGGACATGGTGCAGATGGGCCCCATGGGCGGCCGCTACCCGTCACAACTGTCAGGTGGCCAGCAGCAGCGCGTGGCCCTGGCCCGTGCCATGGTGTTCGACCCCCAACTGGTGCTGATGGACGAGCCGCTGGGCGCGCTCGACAAACAGTTGCGCGAGCACATGCAGCTGGAACTCAAGGCCCTGCACCGCCGACTGGGCGTGACCTTCGTGTACGTCACGCACGACCAGTCCGAAGCGCTGACCATGTCTGACCGCGTGGCCGTGTTCAACGAAGGCATCATCCAGCAGATCGACCAGGTGGACCGCCTGTACGAAACGCCTTCCAACCGCTTTGTTGCCAGCTTTGTGGGTGACAACTCCGTGCTCAACGGCACGGTGGCCGAAACGCACGGCGAACAATGCACCGTGCAGTTGGGCGATGGCCTGCGTTTGCGTGGCGTCAACGTGAACCAGGCCAGCGTGGGTGATGCCGTGCAATGCAGCATCCGCCCCGAACGCATTCACGTGCTCGACGGTACTAACGCCCCGGCTGAAAACATCCTCAGCGTGGGCTTGTCCGATGTCATCTATTTTGGCGACCACCTGCGCCTGCGCTGCGAACTGCCGCAGCAACCCGAGTTGTGTGTGAAACAACCGCTGCAACACCATGGCGTGCTCAACGCCGGGCAGCGTTTGAACCTGCACATCCCGGCGGAACACCTTCGCGTGTACCGCTGATTCTTCCGTCCCGTTCCCTCAACCCCCTGGAGAAAAGCGTCATGCAACTCAAACCCGTACTGCTGGCCGTTGCCGCCCTGGCTGCACTGCCTGCCATGGCCCAGAACCTGACCGTCGTCAACTTCGGTGGTGCCAACGGCGCCGCACAGAAGAAAGCCTATTTCGAGGCCTACGAGAAGGCCTCCGGCGGCAAGATCACTGGCGTGGAGTACAACGGTGAACAGGCCAAGATCAAGGCCATGGTCGAAGCCAAGAAAATCACCTGGGACGTGGTCGAGGTGGAAAGCCCCGACGTGAACCGCGGCTGCGACGAAGGTCTGTTCGAGAAGATCGACTGGGCAAAGGTGGGCAACAAGGCCGACTTCCAGCCCGCCGCCGTGCACGAGTGCGGCGTGGGTGCCTTCGTGTGGTCCACCGTCATGGCCTACAACGGCGACAAGCTCAAGTCTGGCCCCGTCACCTGGGCCGACTTCTGGGACGTGAAGAAATTCCCCGGCAAGCGTGGCATGCGCAAGGGCGCCCGCTACAACCTCGAATTCGCGCTGATGGCCGATGGCGTCAAGCCCGCCGACGTGTACAAGGTACTGGCCACCAAGGACGGTGCCGAGCGCGCGTTCAAGAAGATGACCGAGCTCAAGCCCAACATCCAGTGGTGGGAAGCCGGTGCGCAGCCCCCGCAGTTCCTGGTGGCGGGCGACGTGACCATGACCACCGCCTACAACGGCCGCATCGACGCTGCCCAGCGCGAAGGCAAGAACCTGAAGATCACCTGGACCGGCGGCATCTACGACCTGGACTACTGGGTCATCCCGAAGGGCACCCCGAACAAGGACGCCGCGATGAAGTTCATCGCCACCGCCAGCTCGGTGGATGCGCAGGCCGAATACGCCCGCAACATCTCCTACGGCCCGACCAACAACAAGGCGCTGTCCAAGCTGGACGCCAAGGTGCTGGACCTGCTGCCCACGTCCCCCACCAACAGCAAGGACTCGCTGCAGTTCAACATCGGTTTCTGGGCTGACCAGGGCGAGGCCCTGGAGAAGCGCTTCGCTGCCTGGGCTGCACAATGATGATTGCCGGCGGAACCAATCTGGCCCAGCAGTTGCGGCGCGCCGAAAGGCGCAAGAAGGTGCGCGCCGTGGCGCTCACCATGCCTCTGCTGATCTTCCTGCTGGTGTTCTTCCTGGTTCCGCTGGCCAGTCTGCTGGTGCGGGCGGTGGAGAATCCCGAAGTCGCAGATGCCCTGCCCCGCACGGGGCAGGCGCTCGACGGCTGGGACCGCCACGGCCCGCCGCCGGACGCCGCCTATGCCGCCATCCTGCAAGACCTCTCATCGATTGAAGAGACCGCGCAGGCTGGCGTGCTGGCACGCCGCCTCAACAGCGAGGTGGCGGGCGGCCGCTCCCTCGTCATGGGCACCTACCGTGCCCTGCCGCTGGGCGAAAACCTATCGCCAGCGCAAGCCCGCGAGGCGCTGCTGGCCCACGACGCGCGCTGGGGTGAACTGCCCTACTGGCAAGCCATTGCCAAGAACAGTTCGCGCTGGACGCCCGACTACCTGCTCACCGCCATCGACCTCAAACGCTCGCCCGACGGTGGCATCGAACGCGTGCCCGCCGACGAAGCTGCGTTCAGCGACATCCTGCTGCGCACCTTCCACATGAGTGCGGTGGTCACCGCCATTGCGTTGCTCATCGGCTACCCCCTGGCCTACTGGCTCAGCACACTGAGCGAACGCAAGGCCAACATGATGTTGATCCTCGTTCTGCTGCCGTTCTGGACCTCGGTGCTGGTGCGCATTGCCGCCTGGATCGTGCTGCTGCAGAACAACGGGTTGATCAACCGCTTCCTCATGGCCATCGGCATCACCGACGCGCCGCTGCCCCTGCTGTTCAACCGCACGGGCGTCATCATCGCCATGGTGCACATCCTGCTGCCGTTCATGATCCTGCCGCTGTACAGCGTCATGAAGTCCGTGCCGCCCAACTACCTGCGCGCTGCCATATCGCTGGGCAGCCCGCCGCTGGCCGCCTTCTTCCGCGTGTACCTGCCGCAAACCTACCCCGGTGTGGCCGCAGGCGGCCTGCTGGTGTTCATCACCTGCATTGGCTACTACGTCACCCCCGCGCTGCTGGGCGGCGCTGGCGACCAGATGCTGAGCTACTACGTGGCCCAGTACACCAACGTCGAAGTCAACTGGGGCATGGCCTGCGCCCTGGGTGGCGTGCTGCTCACCGCCACGCTCGTCCTCTACGCGTTCTACCGCAAGGTCTCCAAGGCCGAGCTGAGCCTGGGTTGAAGGAAGCACACAGATGTTCAAGCTCCCCGAGTTTCCGGCCTACTACGGCCTGTTCGACAAGCTGGGCTGGCTGGCCCTGCGGCTGGCGGCCGTGCTGGTGTTGCTCTTCCTGGTCCTGCCCATCGTGGTGATCGTGCCGCTGTCGTTCAGCGACAGCACCTTCCTGGCCTACCCCATTGAAGGCTGGTCGCTGCAGTGGTACCGCGAGATGTGGAACGCGCCCGAATGGGGCCGCGCCACGCGCAACAGCTTCATCGTGGCCCCGGCTGCCACGCTCATCGCCACGGTACTGGGCACGCTGGCAGCCATGGGCCTGGCGCGCAACAAGTTCGCCGCCAAAGGGCTGATCACTGGCCTGCTCATCTCCCCCATGGTGGTGCCCATCGTGGTGGTGGGCGTCAGCACCTACCTGTACTTTGCGCGCCTGGGTCTCAACGACTCCTACCTGGGTCTCATCCTCGTGCACGCTGCGCTGGGCGCCCCCTTCGTGGTGACCACCGTGCTGGCCACGTTGCAAAGCTTCAACCTCAACCTGGTCAAGGCCAGCCTCAGCCTGGGCGCCAGCCCGCTGGAAACCTTCTTCCGCGTGACGCTGCCGGTCATCGCCCCGGGCGTGATCTCGGGCGCGCTGTTCGCCTTCGCCACGTCGTTCGACGAAGTGGTGGTGACGCTCTTCCTCGCCGGGCCGGAACAGGTGACGCTGCCGCGCCAGATGTTCACCGGCATCCGCGAAAACATCTCCCCCACCATCGCCGCCGTGGCCACGCTGCTCATCCTGTTCACCACCGCGCTGATGATGACGCTGGAATGGCTGCGCGGCCGCCGCAAGTGACGCACCGCAATGATGAAGTTGCTTGAAAAGATGCGGCTGGGCGCCCGCCTGGCGTGGGCGTTCGGTCTGCTGCTGGTACTGCTGGTGGCCATGGCGGCGATCTCCGTTCGGCAGATGGCCACCATCCACGACGCGCTGGACTACTACGCCAGCACGACCACGCCTTCGTTGGCTGCGGTCAAAACCTGGCAGGACAAGGTGGCCAGCATCCGCATGGTGCAGGGCCAGCACCTGATGACCGTCTCGGCCGACGAGATGGACATCCTGGAAGCCAAGATCGCCGAGGCCTACGCGCAACTGAATCAGGAACTCGCCGCGCACGAAAAGCTGCTCGTCAACGACGAGGACCGCGAGCTTTGGACAGCCGTGACCGAAGCCACCCAGCGCTCCATGAGCGACTGGGACAAGCTCAAGGCCGTATCGCGCGAGTCGCTGGCCGATCCAGACAAGATCGAAGAAGCCCGCCGGCTCTTCACCGGCAAGTCAGAGCGCCTGTTCCGTGCCACGCTGGACGCGATTGACAAAGAGTGGTCCTTCAAGTCCGGGGTGGCCGCACAACTGGCAGACAAGGGCACGGCGGTGTTCCAGCTGTCGCTGTCCACGCAGTTGGCCGCCTCGGTTCTGGCCATCGTACTGGGCATTCTGGCCGCCTGGCTGGTGATGCGTTCGGTCACGCGCCAGATGGGTGGCGAACCCAAGGACGTGGCGGCGATTGCCCTGTCCATCGCCAAGGGCGACCTGACCACCCAGGTGCACACCCGTGCCAGCGACCGCAACAGCGTCATGGCCGCCATGGCCACCATGCGCCAGCAACTTGCTGAACTGGTGGGTGAAGTGCGCCAGGGCAGCGACAGCATCGCCAGCAGTTCCGCCGAGATTGCCAGCGGCAACCTCGACCTTAGCCAGCGCACCGAACAGCAGGCCAACGACCTGCAACGCACCGTGGCGTCGGTGGAGCAGCTGGCCGAAACCGTCAAGCACAGCGCCAACACCGCCGAACAGGCCAACCGCCTGGCCACCAACGCGTCCAGCGCCGCGCAGGCGGGTGGCCAGTCCGTCACGCAGGTGGTCGCCACCATGCAGGACATCGCAGCCTCGTCCCGCACCATCAGCGAGATCACCGGGGCCATCGACGGCATTGCGTTCCAGACCAACATCCTGGCGCTCAACGCCGCCGTGGAGGCCGCTCGCGCTGGCGAACAAGGCCGGGGCTTTGCCGTGGTGGCAGGGGAAGTGCGCTCGTTGGCGCAGCGCTCCGCCGAAGCCGCCAAG
>CBKZAG010000099.1:0-11992 GCA_966692625.1 uncultured Comamonadaceae bacterium | reverse complement strand
GCGTCGAACAGCTCGGCCATGTAGTCGTGCGGCTCGATCTGGATGCTGTAGGGCTGGAAGGTCAGGCCCAGGCCGACCTTCACGCTGGCGGCGGCGCCCGGCACGGCCTCGGGCGTTTCCACCACGGCGCGGCTGAAGGCTTCCCAGTCGAACTCGGGCCAGGCGCTCAGGTGGGCGTTGTAGTTGCCCACGGCACCGTTCATCTTGCCCATCAGCTTCACGTCGGCGATCTTGGCGCGCACACCAGCCAGGCGCACGGCCACGTTGCCCAGTTCCTTGCCCACGGTGGTGGGGCTGGCGGTCTGGCCGTGGGTGCGGCTCAGCATGGGCACGGCGGCATAGGTGTGGGCCAGCGCGCGCAGCTTGGCGATGATGGCGTCCAGCCCGGGCAGCAGCACCTGGTCGCGCCCGGCCTTGATCTGCAGTGCGTGGCTGGTGTTGTTGATGTCTTCGCTGGTGCAGGCGAAGTGTACGAATTCACCGGCCTTCTGCAGCTCGGGCCAGCCGTCGAACGCGCCTTTCACGCCCATGGCGGCGTTGCCGCGAATCCAGTACTCCACGGCCTTCACGTCGTGGTTGGTGGTTTTTTCAATGGCCTTGATGGCCTCGGCATCGGCCGGACTGAAGTTGGCCACGATGGCACGCAAGTGAGCGCGCGCTTCGTTGGTCAAGGGCGGGAATTCAGCAAAGCCAGCGTCGCTCAGATGCTCGAACCAGGCCAGTTCGACCTGCACGCGGCGGTGCATGTAGCCATACTCGCTCATGAAGGGGCGCAGCGCGGCAAGCTTGCCAGCGTAGCGGCCGTCCAGCGGCGACAGGGCGGTGACGGGGGAAAAATCGGCGGAGGAGGAAGGGGTAGAGGCGGCTTGCATGATGGCCCGGATTGTAGAAGCCCCGGCCATCGGGCGGTTAACCGACTGCAGGGCTTGCCGCCAAACGGCTGGCTAAAATCAAAAACCAATCGTCCACTTACGAACACCATGAAACTGATCGGATCCCTCACCAGCCCCTACGTGCGCAAGGTCCGCGTCGTCATGGCCGAAAAGAAACTGGAGTTCAAGTTCGTCGAAGAAGACGTCTGGGCCGACGGCACCCACATCAGCGACGCCAACCCGCTGGGCAAGGTGCCTTGCCTGGTGATGGAAGGCGGCGAAGCAGTGTTCGACTCGCGCGTCATCGTCGAATACCTCGACACCCTGTCGCCCGTGGGCAAGCTCATTCCGCCCAGCGGGCGTGAGCGCGTCGAGGTCAAGACCTGGGAGGCGTTGGCCGACGGTCTGCTGGACGCCGCCATCCTAGCCCGCATGGAAGCCATCTGGCCCAAACGCGCCGAACACGAGCGCTCCAAGCCCTGGATCGACCGCCAGATGGGCAAGGTCCACGCCAGCCTCAAGGCCATGAGCCAGGGTTTGGCCGACAAGCCTTTCTGCCACGGCATCCACCTCACGCTGGCCGACGTAGCGGCTGGCTGCGCCCTGGGCTACCTGGACTTCCGCTTCCCCGACATCGACTGGCGCAGCGATTACCCCAACCTGGCCAGGCTGTACGAAAAGCTCTCGCAGCGGCAGAGCTTCATCGACACCCGCCCCGCCTGACGCCCCCGCCCTCGCGCGGCCAAGAAAAAACCGGCAGCGGTTCAACACCGCTGCCGGCTGGCATAAGAAGGTACCGCGAAGCGCCCCGAGACAAGGGGAGGAGGGAGGGAGGAGGAGAAAAATCGCCTCGGGATTGCAACCAGGCAAGCCCGGCTGACTTCGCGGTACAAGGAAATTTTCCACTGGCGGGCCGCTTGCGACCCGGTTGCGTTTTAGGACGCATGCCCATGGGCGAAAGTTCCCACAAAACCGCACGCACAGTTGCAACAGTTGGTAACCCGCCGACGAACGGCCAAAGCCCCCTTGCAATGCCATGATTTGTAAGGTGTTTTTTGCCTTCACCCTTTAGAATGCGGGGTTTTGCAGCCCAAGGCTTCCCTGTCCGCCGTTACCTGAGACTTCTCGCATGCTCTACCCTGAACTGTTCAAGCAACTCGAATCCGTCCGCTGGGACATGGACAAGGACATCCCCTGGGACAAGTTCGACGCCAGCTTGCTGAGCGACGAACAGGCGCAGACCATCAAGATGAACGCCATCACCGAGTGGGCAGCCCTGCCCGCCACCGAGATGTTCCTGCGCGACAACCGCGACGACAGCGATTTCTCCGCCTTCATGTCGATCTGGTTCTTCGAGGAGCAGAAGCACTCGCTGGTGCTGATGGAATACCTGCGCCGCTTCCGCCCCGAGCTGGTGCCCACCGAGCAGGAACTGCACGACATCCGCTTCGAGTTCGACCCGGCCCCGGCGCTGGAAACCCTGATGCTGCACTTCTGCGGCGAAATTCGCCTGAACCACTGGTACCGCCGTGCCGCCGAATGGCACACCGAGCCGGTCATCAAGCAGATCTACACCACGCTGAGCCAGGACGAAGCCCGCCACGGCGGCGCCTACCTGCGCTACATGAAGCGCGCCATCGGCAAGTTTGGCGACGAGGCCAAGGCCGCGTTCGCGAAGGTGGGTGTGCTCATGGCCAGCGCCCGTCGCACGGCGCAGGCACTGCACCCGACCAACCTGCACGTCAGCAAGGCGCACTACCCGCGCGACACCATCCAGAGCCGCCTGCCCGACCCCGAGTGGCTGGAGCAGTGGCTGAGCCAGCAGATCCAGTTCGACAACACCTGGGAAACCAAGGTGGTCGAGCGCATCCTGCACAACATGAGCCTGCTGCTGGAGCAAAGCTTCAAGTCGGTGCAGGAACTCAACCGCTTCCGCAAGGAAATCACGGCAAAGCTGCCTGCTCAGGGCGTTTACCAAGGCGCCTGACCAAGCGGCGCGTCCACTGCTCCACGTCATCCACGTAGGTGAACACCACGGGGATGACGAGCAGGCTCAGCACCGTGGACGTGATCAGCCCGCCGATCACGGCAATCGCCATCGGCGAACGGAAGCTCGGGTCGGCCGCCCCCCAGCCAATCGCAATGGGCAACATGCCCGCACCCATGGCAATGGTGGTCATGATGATGGGGCGGGCACGCTTGTGGCAGGCGTCCAGCAGGGCGTCGAAGCGGCTCATGCCATGATCGCGGCGCGCCACGATGGCGTATTCCACCAGCAGGATGGAGTTCTTGGTGGCAATGCCCATGAGCATGATGAGACCGATGAGCGAGGGCATGGAAAAGCTCTTTTGCGCAACGAGCAAACCCACGAAGGCCCCGCCCAGTGACAAGGGCAGCGCCGCCAGAATGGTCACCGGGTGCAGCAGGTCCTTGAACAGCAGCACCAGCACGATGTAGATGCACAGCACGCCGGTGAGCATGGCCAGACCGAAGCTGGCGAAGAGTTCACCCATCACCTCGGCGTCCCCCACTTCCACCACCTTCACCCCGGCAGGCAGGTGCTTGATGGCGGGCAGTTGCTTCACGGCGGCAGTCACCTCGCCCAGCGGCAGGCCCGACAGCTCGATCTCGAAGTTGATGTTGCGTGAGCGGTCGTAGCGGTTGATCACGGCGGGGCCGCCCGTCATCTCCAGCGTGGCGACCTGGCCCAGCAGCACCGGCCCCTTGGCACCAGGCACCGCCAGCCGTTCCAGCACGGCCAGGTCCTGGCGGGCGTCGTCACGCAACTTGACGACGATGGGCACCTGCCGCTGCGACAGGTTGAGCTTGGGCAGGGCCACATCGTAGTCGCCAGCGGTGGCGATGCGCAGCGTCTCGCCGATGTCGGTGCTGGTCACACCCAGGTCAGCCGCACGGGCAAAGTCAGGCCGCACCACGATTTCGGGCCGCACCAGGCTGGCGGTGGAAGCGACCTGACCCAGGCCGGGGATGGTGCGCAGGTCTCGCTCCACGGCCATGGCCGCCGCCTGCAAGGCCTGCGGGTCTTCGCCCGAAAGAACCAGGATGTATTTCTCGCCCGAGCCGCCCAGGCCGACTTTGCTGCGCACGCCCGGCAGGGGCTCCAACGCGGCGCGTATCTGGTTTTCAATGCGTTGCTTGACCGGGCGCACACCCCGCTCGGCCAGCTGGATGGTGAGGGTGGCCTTGCGCACTTCAGCCGCACCGGCGCTGGCAAAGGGGTCGCCGCCCGCGCTGCCGCCGCCTATGGTGGTGTAGACGCTGCGCACGTGCTCCACCGCCATCACGGCCTGGCGCGCCTGTTCGGCCACGGCCTGCGTCTGCGCCAGCGTGGCGCCGGGCGGCAGTTCCAGGTACACCTGGGTCTGGGAGTTGTCGTCCGGCGGAATGAAGCCAGTGGGCAACAGGGGTATCAACGCGACCGAGCCAAAGAAGAACAGCGTGGCCAGCACCATGGTCTTGACACGGTGGCGCATGCTCCAGTTCGCAAAAAACATGTACAGGCGCATCCAGCGCGGGTCGCCGTGCGTGTCCACCATGGGTTTGAGCAGGTAGGCGGCCATCATGGGAGTGAGCACGCGCGCCACCACCAGCGAAGCAAACACCGCCAGCGAAGCGGTCCAGCCGAACTGTTTGAAGAACTTGCCCGCCACACCGCTCATGAAGGCCGTGGGCAGGAACACCGCGATCAGAGTGAAGGTGGTGGCGATCACCGCCAGGCCGATCTCGTCAGCGGCTTCCATGGCCGCCTGGAAAGGTGTCTTGCCCATGCGCAGATGGCGCACGATGTTCTCCACCTCCACGATGGCGTCGTCCACCAGAATGCCCACCACCAGCGACAAGGCCAGCAGGGTCACCACGTTGACGGAAAAGCCCAGCAGGTACATGCCCACGAACGCGGGAATGACCGACATGGGCAAGGCCACCGCCGAAACGAAGGTGGCTCGCGCGTCGCGCAGGAACAGCCAGACCACCAGCACCGCCAGCAGCGCGCCCTCGTACAAGAGCTTGAGCGATCCCTCGTACTCCTCCTGCACGGGGGTGACGAAGTCGAACGCCTGGGTCAGTTCGATATCGGGGTGCGCGGCCTTCAGCTCATCCAGCGCCAGGCGCACCGCCGCGCCCACCTGTACCTCGCTCTCGCCCCGGCTGCGCGCCACCTCGAAGCCCACCACCGGCTTGCCGTCCAGCAAGGCGGCGGCACGGGGTTCGGCCACGGTGTCGGTCACGGTGGCCACGTCTTGCAGACGCACGCTGCGCCCGCCGCTGATGGGGATTTCGATGAGCCCCACTTCGCGCGCGGACTTGACCGTGGCCAGCGTGCGCACCGGCTGCTCGCTACCGCCCACATCGGTGCGCCCGCCCGCGCTTTCGGTCTGCATCTGGCGCAACTGGCGGGAAATGTCGGCAGCGGTGGCACCCAGCGCCTGCAGCTTGAGCGGGTCGATGGCGACGCGCACCTCGCGCGACACCCCGCCCACACGGTTGACCGCCCCCACGCCCCGAACCGCCAGCAGCTTGCGTGCAACGTCGTTGTCCACGAACCAGGACAGGGCTTCCTCGTCCATGCGGGTCGAGGCAATGGTGAAGGCCAGTACAGGCTGCCCGGCCAGCTCCAGCTTGTTGACGACCGGGTCGCGCAGGTCGGCGGGCAGATCGGCGCGCACGCGCGACACGGCCGAGCGCACGTCGTCCACGGCCTCCTGCACGGGCTTTTCCAGCCGGAACTCGGCCGTGAGCGTGACCACGCCATCCTGCACCTTGGTATAGATGTGCTTGAGGCCCTGCACCGTGGCAACGGAGTTTTCGAGCTTGCGCGCGACATCGGTCTCCATCTGCCCCGGTGCCGCACCCGGCAACGACGCCGTGACGATGACCGTGGGCAGGTCAATGTCCGGGAAGTTCTGCACCTTCATGGCGTTGAAGGACACCACTCCACCGAAGGTGAGCAGCACGAACAGCATCACCGCCGGGATGGGGTTGCGTATGGACCAGGCCGAGACGTTCATCATGACCGGCCCTTACTGCTTGGGCGCACCGTTGCCAGCCACGCGCACCAGGTCACCGTCGTTGAGGAAACCGCCGCCTGACTCGACGATGCTCACTCCGGCTTCCAGGCCAGAGCGCACTTCCATGCGGTCGCCTGCCACGCGGCCGATCTGCACCTTCACCTGGCTGACGCGCCCTTCGGGGGTGAGGCGGAACACGTAGTTGAAGCCTTCGCGCACCACCACGGCTGTTTGGGGCACGGTGAGCGCAGGCACCTTGCCCAACTCGAACTCGCCTTGCGCGAACATGCCTGCCCTGGCGCTCGTGGCATCGGTACCCGCCTGCACGTCCACATACACCAGCGCCATGCGGTTTTGCGGGTCCACCGTGGGCCCGACCATGCGCACGCGGCCAGACAGACGCGCGCCACTGGCCGCCGTGACTGCGGCCGGTGTGCCCGCCTTCAAGCGGCCCAATTCGGTGGAAGTGACCTCGGCACGCCACTCCAGTCGCCCCTTGCGGATCAGGCGGAACAGCTCCGTGCCGCCCGAGACCACAGCACCCACCGTGGCGTTGCGGGCCGAGATGACGCCATCGTCGGGCGCACGCACGGTGCTTTGCGACAGGCGCACCTGCTGGGCCTCCAACGCAGCGCGGGCCACAAGCACGCGAGCCTGAGCGGTCTTCTCGGCGGTGAGGTATTGCCCGATCTGCGCCGCCGACATGGCTCCCGTGCTTTGCAGGCTGCGCGCGCGCTGCGCGTTGGCCACGGCTTCTTCGGCGGCAGCTTCGGCCTCGGCCAGGCTGGCCTGCGCCTGCGCCAGTTCGGCACGCAGGGTGTCTGATGCGAAAGTGACCAGCACCTGGCCGCGCTGGACGCGGTCGCCCACGCCCACATGCACTTCTGCAATGCGCAGGCCTGCGGCCTCGGCACCGACGCTCGCCTCCTGCCAGGCCGCCAGGCTGCCGTTGGCCGACAGGGTCACGGGCAGCATCGTCTGTTGTGCGGTTGTGGCCGTTACCGTCAAGGCGGGCTTCGGGGCGGGCGCAGGCTCTTGCGCCTGACCGCCACAACCAACCAGTACACCAGCCAGCAGTGCCACCGTGGCGAGTTGGGCCGCCACGACAAACAAACCCATTTGCATTCTTTTCATGTTATTTCTGTCCAAAAGTCTGGATGGCCTCACCAGGCCTCGCCCAGCCGCCACCCACGGCGCGGTACAGCGCGATACCGGCAGCAATACGCTCCCGCCGCAATGTCACCAAGGCGGTTTCGGCGGCCAGCACCGCGCGTCGCTGGTCTTCCAGGTCGATCAGGCTGGCCAAGCCCGCCCGGTGAAGCGACTCGGTGGCCGCAAACGAGGCACGGTACCCCTGCGCGGCGGCCTCCACGTCGGCACCACGCTCGCGCACGCTGGCCACATCAACCAGCGCGGCTTCCACCTCGCGCACGGCTTGCCGCACCGCTGCGGCGTAGCGCAGCACGGCCTCGTCGTAACGCGCCTGGGCGGCGTCGGTGCTGGCGGCCAGACTCTCACGGCCCAGAATGGGCAGGGTCACGGCCAGCGGGCCGATCTGCCAGGTCTGGGCGTTGGTGGTGGCACCGTCCAGGCGCACCCGGCCTGCCGCAATGGAACCCGACAGCGACACCCTGGGGTACTGCGCCGCCCGGGCCTGCCCCACGTCATTGCTGGCAGCGACCACGTCCAACTCGGCCTGGTACACGTCTGGCCGTTGGGCAATCACGCTGGCGGGCAAGGACGGGATGGCCGCCAACGCTTCGCTGGAAGGCTCAGCCCACGCCGTCTGCAGCTTCTGGCGCAACGCCGGCTCTGCCAGCCCGGTGAGAGCCACCAACGCCTTGAGTTCGGACTCGCATTGCGCTGCCTGCTGGGTGGCCCGCGCGGCACCCTCCGCGGCACTCGCGCGCGCCAGCGCCATCTGCCCGGGCGGGGTGAATCCGGCATCGGTGCTCAATTGCAGCAAACGCGCACTGTCTGCACGCGAACGCGCATCTTGTTGCACCAAGGCCCGCTGCTGTTCGCAAGTTCGGTAACCCACGTAAGCACCAGCCGTTTCAGCCGCCACGGCCACGCGGGCCTCGTGCCAGCCCGCCTGCGCTCCTTGCAGGCGCGCCTGCGCCGCACGGCTGGCAGCCGCGTTCCCGCCGAACACATCAATTTCCCAGGCCGTTTGCAAACCCACCTGTGCCGTGGTGGTCAGGGACGGGGGCGCCTGGACGTTGCCTCGGGTCAAGGACGCACTGGCGTCCAGGCGGGGCCGCTCAGATTCTCCGGCAGCGATGCGCGCAGCACGGGCCTGGGCAATGCGCGAACCCGCCGCCGCCACGCCCGGGCTGGCTTGCTGCGCCGCGTCGATCAGCTCCACCAGCAAGGGGTCGCCAAACCGCTGCCACCAGCGGGTCAAATCCACCAACGCGCCGTTGTGGGGCAAGGGAGCGTGCCACTGGGCGGGCACATTGGCACGGGCAGCATCAGGTGGCCGGGATACGGCACAGCCGCCCAGCAACAGCAAGGCCAGGGCGGCAAGGGTACGCGTGGTGGTCAAGGGTATTCCCCGGGTCGGGTGGTTGTGCACGAGCCGTTGCACCAGCCTTGGTCAAGCCCGCGCCCTGCTCGGCCGGAAATACTACCACTGATAAAAGACCAGCCTTGGGCCGGGCCTTTCTTGCCGATCAGGCAAACACTGCTTGCCAGAGCGCCAGGATGGCGTCGCGCCGCTGGGCCAGTTCGTCCGCATCGACATCGGTGGGCTGCTCGTCCAGGCGGGCGCGGTGCTGCACACGGCGCAACTCGCGGTAGGCGTCTGCTGCCGCTTGCCCCACCCCCGCCGGCAGCAGGCCTGCAGACTCTGCCCGCTGCATCAGGGCTATGTTGCCCACGTTGGGAATCAGTTCACGGTGAGCGCCAGACTGCGACAGCACGAGGTACTGCACGGCGAATTCCGCGTCCACCATGGCACCCGGGCTGTGTTTGACGTCAAAGCGTCCGGGCTGCACCGGGTGCGCGGAGCGCACCCGGTCGCGCATGGCACCGATCTCCACGCGCAGGGCCTCCGTGTCGCGCTTCGCGGTGATCACCGCTTCGCGCACCGCTTCGAAGCGAGGGCGCAGGCTATCCAGGCCCAGCACGAAGCGCGCACGCGTGATGGCCTGATGCTCCCAGGTCCATGCGGTGTTGCTGCCGCGCTGCTGCTGGTAATTGGCATAGGCGTCGAAGGTGGTGATCAACAACCCGGAGTTGCCGTTGGGGCGCAAGGCGGTATCAATTTCGTACAGATCGCCCTCGCTGGTCTTCACGGTCAGCCAGTTGATGAGCTTGCGCACGAAGGCGGCATAGACCTCGGGGGCGCGCTCGTCGTCGTCCTCGTACACAAAGACGATGTCCAGATCGCTGCCATAGCCCAATTCCTTGCCGCCCCGCTTGCCGTAGCCAATGATGGCATGGCGCGGTTCCTCGTGGTGGCGGTTCTTCAGGCGCTGCCAGCACCAGCGGCCCGTGACGCGCAGCACGGCGTCGGCCAGCGCGCTCAGGTCGTCGGCCACCTGCTCGACGGTGAGCACCCCTTCCACGTCACGCGCCAGCGTGCGGAAGGTTTCGGCATGCTGTGCCCGGCGCAGCAGATCCAGCAATTCCTCGTCGTCGTCCTCGCCGGTGGCGGCCAGGGCCTGCTTGCGCATTTCCAACTCGTTCTCGAACACGGCTGGGTCGAAGCGCTCTTCGTACAACTGGCGCCCTGCCAGCTCGTCGATCACGCCCGGGTGCTTGAGCAGGTAGCGCGCGGGCCACTTGGCCGCGCCAAAGACGTGCAGCAGCCGTTCGTGCACCGAGGGGCGCTCCTGCAGCAGCGCCAGGTAGCTTTCGCGGCGCAGCAAGGGCTCTATCCAGTCGGCCATGCGCAGCGCCGCCTGTTCGCTCACACGTCCCGCTTCCAGCCAGGCGCCGGTGCGCTGCACCAGGCGGGCCAGGCGCACGCGCGTGTCCTCGCGCAGCGCCAGCACGCGCGGGTGCTCGCACCACTCGGCCACCTTGGCGGCAAAGGTCTGGGGCAGTTGTGGCAGCACAGACTGCAGGTCTTCCACGGCGCTGCGCTGCTTGCCGCCGTTGCAGCCCTTGCAACCACCCGGGGTGGCACCCAGCAGGGTGTCGAATTCCTGGGCCACGGCCTCGCGGTGGGCGTCCAGCGCGTGCAGGAAGGCGCAGGCGTTGTCGAACCCCATGGAATGGGCGATCCAGGCCAGGTCGTCGTCGCGCGTGGGCAGGATGTGGGTCTGCTGGTCGTCCAGGTACTGGATGCGGTGCTCCACACGCCGCAGGAAGTCGTAGGCCTCGGCCAGCGCTTGCACCTTGACGTCTGACATGAGCCCCGCGCGCTGCAGGCGCGGCAACGCCGCCAGGGTGGGCCGGGTGCGCAGCTCAGGGAACTGCCCGCCGCGCACCACCTGCAACAGTTGCACGGTGAATTCGATCTCGCGGATGCCCCCGCGCGAGAGCTTCACGTCGTGCGCCCGTTCCGGGTGCCCGGCGGCGCGCTTGCTGGCATGCTCGCGGATCTGCCGGTGCAGGCCGCGCAGCGACTCGAAGACGTTGTAGTCCAGGTAACGCCGGAACACGAAAGGCAGCACCACGGCCCGCAAAGCCTGGGCGCTGCCCTGGGTCACGGCACTGGCGGGCGCCACCACCCGGCTCTTGAGCCAGGCAAAGCGTTCCCACTCGCGGCCCTGCACCAGAAAGTACTCCTCCAGCGCCCCCAGCGACACCGCCGGCGGGCCTGAGTTGCCATTCGGCCGCAGCGCCAGGTCCACACGGAACACGTTGCCATGCTCGGTGATGTCACCAATCAGGCTGTAGATGCGCCGCACCGCCTTGCCAAAATACTCGTGGTTGCTGACGCGGTTGCGCCCGGCGCTGTTGCCAGCGGTTTCGCCGTCGTTGTCGTAGACGTAGATGAGGTCGATGTCGCTGGAGACGTTGAGTTCGCGGGCGCCGAACTTGCCCATGCCGATGATCCACAGCTCGGCCCGGCGCATCACCGGCCCCTGGGCAGCGGGCACGGAAGCATCCTGGTACATGGGCGCGCCATGCAGGTCGTCCAGTTCAAGCAGGGTTTGCGCCAGCGCTTCGTTCAAGGCCAGTTCGGCAAGTTCGGTCACCGCACGGGTCACAGTAGCCAAGGGGGCCTGCTGCTCGCAGTCCAGCACCACCAGCCGCTCCATGACGAGCTGGCGCAGCACGCGCAATGCGGCGCCCAACTCCAACCCCCGCTCACGCAAGACCGCCAGCGTCTGCGCCATCACGGCGCGCTCCGGCGGGCCAGGCGGCAACAAGCTCAGTTCGGCGGCATAACGCCTGCGAATGCGCTGCACATAACGGGAATGCTCCGCCAGTCCGAGAGGTTTGGAAACAAATTGTTGGATGTTCTGAGAACCCTCTGCGTCACTGGCCATCATAATTTCGCGTGCTTATGAATTCCGGCTTCACTCCCCCTTCGCGCGCCCTGAAACTGGCCGCGAGGCTGACACGCTGGCTGCTTTGGCTGGCAGCCGGCGCTTGGCTCCTTTTCGCCCTGAGCTGGGGGGTGTTGCATGCGGTGATTGTGCCGCGAATCAACGAATGGCGGCCTGAGCTGGAAAGCTTGGCCACTCGGTCTTTGGGGGTGAAGGTCGAGATCGGCGACATCCAGGCGCAATCGTCGGGCTTCATTCCCACGCTGGAACTGCGTGAAGTCCGCCTGTTCGACGCGCAAGGCCGGGAAGCTCTGCGGCTGCCCCGGGTGCTGAGCGCGGTGTCGGTGCAATCACTTTGGCGGCTGGGCTTTGAACAGTTGCTGATACAAAGCCCCGTGCTGGATGTGCGCCGCACGGCTGAAGGCCGAATACAAGTGGCCGGCATTGACGTGACCCAGGCATCACCCCAGCAGGCGTCAAACGCGATGCTGGACTGGTTTTTCTCCCAGTCCGAATTCGTGATCCGGGACGGCCAGATCAGCTGGACCGACGAGATGAAACCCCAGGCCCCTGCCCTGGCGCTGCACTCGCTGGACCTGGTGGTGCGCAACCCTGGCCGCCAGCACCAGATGCGGCTGGACGCCAC
>CBKZAG010000098.1:0-12092 GCA_966692625.1 uncultured Comamonadaceae bacterium | reverse complement strand
AAGTGATGAGCATGACCGACAAAGCTTTGCCGCAGCCCCCGGCGGATGAGCAGGTTCTGGCGGACATGCGCCGCTGGATCGAGGAGGCCGTGATCGGCCTCAACCTGTGTCCGTTCGCCAAGTCGGTCTATGTGAAGAGCCAGGTGCGCATCGTGGTCAGCCACGCGCGTCACCTGGATGCCTTCCTGGACGATCTAGACAGCGAACTGGAATTTCTGCGCGACACGCCAGCCGAGCAGGTGGACACCACCTTGCTCGTGCACCCCACACTGTTCCCCGACTTTTTCGTTTTCAACGATTTCCTGAACGTGGTGGACGAGGTGGTGGACGAACACGAACTGGAAGGGGTGATACAGGTTGCTCATTTCCACCCCGAGTTCGTGTTCGAGGGCGTGGAAGCGGACGACGTGACCAATTTCACCAACCGCGCCCCTTACCCCACGCTGCATCTGCTGCGCGAGGAAAGCGTGGAGCGTGCGGTGGCATCGGGTGACAGCGCCGAGGAGATCGTGGAGCGCAACCTGCGCACCTTGCGTGAATTGGGCAGGGACGGGTGGGCCAAGCGCATGGCTTCCCGTTGAATTTACTGTTTGTTACGCATGCCTAGCGATTTTGGCGGGGCATTTCACCTGATGAAGGTGGATGCCCTTGCGGCGAACTGGTAAAAACTTTTTTGTTGTGGTCAATGTGAGATTTGTTGCAAAATCGCTTCCATGAACAAGAATCCCACCACCGCCGACATGTCTTCAGCCAGCTACTACACCACGCTGGAAGTGGCCAAGATCCTGGGCATGGCCGTGCGCTCGGTCCAGCTCATGGTGGACCGAGGCGACCTGCAGGCCTGGAAAACGCCTGGGGGGCACCGCCGCATCACACGTGAATCCCTGGAGCGCTGGATTCAAGGCAGCCGTGCCGGTGTGACCGGCGTGGCTGCTTTGCACGGCGGGGCCGGCGCTGAGGCCCGTGGCGGCCGCCGCCGCTCTGGCGTGCACATTCCCCGCATTCTGTTGATCGAGGATTCCTCGCACTTCCAAAACCTGGTGTCCATGCTGGTCAAGCAGAAATACCCGACTGTTGACCTGCACATCGCCGACGATGGCATCACCGGCCTGGTGTCGTTCGGGCACCTGCAGCCCGATCTGATCATCGTGGACATTCTGCTGCCAGGCATTGATGGTGCGACCATGATCACCGGCCTGCGCCGTCATGCGCTGTTTGGTCAGTGCAAGCTGATCGTGCTGACCGGCCTGGATGAAGACCAGCGCGCGCCCTACGCCTTTGCGCTGCAGGACGTTTCGGTGGTGCACAAGCCGCGTTTGGTGCAGGAGCTGCCTGCGCTCATTGAAGACGCGCTCAAGCACCTCATTCCCGCAGCCAGCAACGTGCCTGCGGCAGACTGACGCCTTCTTTGGCTTGAATCAACCCAGGTGCAGCCCACCTGGGAACAGCCACAGCAGCGCGGCGGTCATCGTCACGTAACGCAGGAACTTGCCCACTGCCATGTAGGCTATGCAGGGCAGGATGGGGAACTTCAGCCAGCCCGCCACTGCGCAGAGTGGGTCACCCACGGCGGGCAGCCAGCTCAGCAGGCAGGCCTTGGGGCCGAAGCGTTGGAGCCAGTCCAGCGCGTTGAGGTGGGTGGGGGAGCCGCGCGCCTTGTCGATGGCCCGGTGTGCGCCGTAACCCATAGCCCAGCTGACGACGCCGCCCAGCGTGTTGCCCACGGTGGCCACCAGAATGGCGGGCCAGAACAGCTCGGGGTTGAGCTTGATGAGGCCGAAGACGACCGGCTCCGAACCCATGGGCAACAGTGTCGCTGAAAAGAAGGCAACGACGAAGACGGTGCTCAGGCCGTATTTCGGCAGACTCAAAGTTTCCAGCAGGGACCACAACCAAGTTTCCATGGCCGGGCAGTATAGGCGCGCTACAATCTGCCCACTTTTTCAGCATCCAAAGACCTGTCGCCCAGCCCGCCTCCGTTGCGGGTTTGGCGTTTTTTTCTTTGCTTTTTTTGCAGTCCTCTCCAATGCGCATTGGCCCGTACACCTTGCCGAACACGCTGTTCGTCGCCCCCATGGCGGGGGTGACGGACCGGCCGTTCCGCAGGCTGTGCAAACAGCTGGGTGCGGGCTACGCGGTGAGCGAGATGGTCACTTCGCGGCCAGACCTGCGCGACAGCCTCAAAACGTCGCGCCGGGCCAACCACGAGGGTGAACCTGGGCCCATCGCCGTGCAGATTGCGGGCACCGACGCCGAGATGATGGCCGATGCCGCGCGCTACAACATCGACCGTGGTGCGCAGATCATCGACATCAACATGGGTTGCCCGGCCAAGAAGGTGTGCAACAAGTGGGCAGGTTCTGCATTGATGCAGGACGAGGCCCTGGCCATGGAAATCGTGGAGGCCGTGGTGGCTGCATGCCAGCCCCACGGTGTGCCCGTGACGCTCAAGATGCGCACCGGCTGGTGCCAGTCGGCCAAGAACGCGCCTGTGTTGGCGCATGCTGCCGAATCGGCGGGCGTGCAGATGCTCACGGTGCATGGCCGCACACGCGAGCAGGGCTACAAAGGCGTGGCCGAGCACGACACGGTGGCCGCCATCAAGGCCAGCGTGTCGATTCCCGTGGTGGCCAATGGCGACATCGACAGCCCGCACAAGGCTGCAGAGGTGCTGGCCCATACGGGTTGCGACGCCATCATGATTGGGCGCGCGGCGCAGGGCAGGCCCTGGCTGTTCCGCGAGGTGGCGCACTTCCTGGCCACTGGTCTGGAGCTGCCGCCGCCCACCCCCCAGGAGTTGCAGGGCTGGATGCTGGAACACCTGCACGACCACTACACGCTTTATGGCGAGTACACCGGCGTGCGAACCGCGCGCAAGCACCTGGGCTGGTACGCCCGCGCCCTGCCTGGGGACGCGGCGCGTATTGCCCTGTTTCGCGAGCACATCAACCGCATCGAAAGCTGCGAGGAACAGCTGGCGTGCGTGCGCGACTTCTTTGACAACACCACAAACGAACCCTGGAAACTGGCCGCATGAGCAACCAGACTCTGCCCGACTGTGTGCGGGCCAACATTGAAGCCTATTTCAGCGACCTGGACGGCACCGAGCCCGCCAACATGCACGACATGCTGATGCGTGCCGTGGAACGCCCCCTGCTGGAGGTGGTGATGGCGCAAGCCCAGCACAACCAGTCGCGTGCCGCCCAGTGGTTGGGCCTGAACCGCAACACGCTGCGCAAGAAGCTGCTCGACCACGGCATGCTGGATTGACGCCGCCTACCCACTCAACCCCTTTTTCTCACTCTTCGACCTCGACTCCATGAAAGCTCTTCTTTCGGTCTCCGACAAAACCGGCGTGCTCGACCTGGCGCGCGACCTGCACGCCCTGGGGGTGCAACTCATCTCCACCGGCGGCACCGCCAAGCTGTTGGCCGACAACGGCCTGCCCGTGACCGAGGTGGCCGAGGTCACCGGCTTCCCCGAGATGCTGGACGGCCGCGTGAAGACGCTGCACCCCATGGTGCACGGCGGCCTGCTGGCGCGCCGCGACCTGCCCGAGCACATGGCCGCGCTCAAGGCGCATGGCATCGGCACCATCGACCTCCTGGTCGTCAACCTCTACCCGTTCGAGGCCACCGTGGCCAAGGCTGGTTGCACGCTGGCCGACGCCATCGAGAACATCGACATTGGCGGCCCGGCCATGGTGCGTTCCGCCGCCAAGAACTGGAAAGACGTTGCCGTGCTGACCGACGCCAGCCAGTACGCCGAAGTGGTGGCCGAGCTGAAGGCCAGTGGCAAGGTGGGTGACGCGACCCGCTTCAAGCTGGCCGTGGCTGCGTTCAACCGCATCAGCAACTACGACGCCGCCATCAGCGACTACCTCTCCGCCATCGACCTGAGCGCTGGCGTGCCCGCCGGTGAAGCCGCGCCGCAGCGCCTGACCTTCCCCGGCCAGAGCAACGGCCGTTTCGTCAAGCTGCAGGACCTGCGTTACGGCGAGAACCCGCACCAGCAGGCCGCCTTCTACCGCGATCTGTACCCGGCTCCCGGCTCGCTGGTCACGGCCGAGCAATTGCAGGGCAAGGAACTGTCCTACAACAACATTGCCGATGCCGACGCCGCCTGGGAATGTGTCAAGAGCTTTGACGCCCCTGCCTGCGTGATCGTGAAGCACGCGAACCCCTGCGGCGTGGCCGTGGGCAAGGACTCGCTGGAAGCCTACAGCAAGGCCTTCCAGACCGACCCGACCAGTGCCTTCGGCGGCATCATCGCCTTCAACCGTGTGGTGGACGGCGCAGCCGCCCAGGCCGTGTCCAAGCAGTTCGTGGAAGTGCTGATGGCGCCCGCCTTCACCGCCGAGGCGCTGGAGGTGTTCAAGGCCAAGGTGAACGTGCGCATCCTGAAGATCGAGCTGCCCGAGTCCCTGGCGACCGGCCGCACCGACTGGGAGCGCGGTCGCAACGCGGTGGACGTGAAGCGTGTGGGCTCCGGCATTCTGCTGCAGACGGCGGACAACCACGAGATCACCCTGGCTGACCTGAAGGTGGTGACCAAGAAGCAGCCCACCCCCGAGCAGCTGCAGGATCTGCTGTTCGCCTGGAAGGTGGCCCAGTACGTCAAGAGCAATGCCATCGTCTTCTGCAAGAACGGCATGACCATGGGCGTGGGCGCTGGCCAGATGAGCCGCCTGGATTCCGCCCGCATTGCCAGCATCAAGGCCGAGCACGCCGGCCTGAGCTTGCAGGGCACGGCCGTGGCGAGCGATGCCTTCTTCCCGTTCCGCGATGGGTTGGACGTGGTGGTGGATGCAGGCGCGACCTGCGTGATCCACCCGGGCGGCTCCATGCGCGACCAGGAAGTGATTGACGCCGCCGACGAGCGCGGCGTTGCCATGGTGTACACCGGCGTGCGTCACTTCCGCCATTGATCCAGGTCAAGGTTGCGGCGGCGCGCGGCGCCGCAACCTTGCGTGCGCATACCGGTTGCAGTAACGTTGGTTTGAGGGTGACTTTTGCCCTTTCATCCAAGCAAGGAACCGGTCATGACGAGCCAAAAGACTCCGCGCGAGAACGTCCATGCCCACGGCGGCAAGGTCGAAAACGATGCCAACAAGCCGGGCGACAAGCACGCCACCCAGCTGAACCAGGGCAAGCGCACGCCCGACAGCCGCAGCGACCGGGAGTCGCACGTGGGCAGTCACAACCAGACGCAATCCCGGCGCAGTTCCGGTCAATGACGCTGGTCTGAACTGCTCAGCCCACTGATCACCGGCCCAGCAGGAACACCGCTGGCAGTTGCAGAGGCAATGTGGTGATGTTTTCTTTTTTCCACTGGGCCACGGTGTGGCTGCGGACGGCCTGTTCGGTCAGGGTGGCGCCGAAGCACAGGGCCAGCCGGGTGTCGGGCTTGAGTGCGCCGATGGCGGCCTGCAGCAGCGCCGTGTTGCGGTAGGGCGTCTCGATGAAGAGTTGCGTCTGGCCGGTCTTGCGGGCCAGCGTTTCCAGTTCTCGCAGGCGTTGGGTGCGCTGCGCTGCGTCTTGCGGCAGGTAGCCCACGAAGGCGAAATTCTGGCCGTTCAGCCCGCTGGCGGCCAAGGCCAGCATCAGCGACACCGGCCCCACCAGAGGCACCACGCGCAGCCCCAGGGCGTGCGCCGCACGCACCACCGAGGCCCCCGGGTCGGCAATGGCGGGCATGCCGGCTTCGCTCACCAGCCCCATGTCCTGCCCCTGCAGGGCGGGGCCGAGCAGCGGGCGGGCGTCAAAGCCCTGGGCCGGGTCGTGGTCCCCCTTTTTGTGCACCTCGCGTGGAAGCTCCACGATCTGTTGTGCCTGCAAGGGCACGGCCAGCGGCTGGTGCGCGTCCACCCGCTTGAGGAAGGCGCGCGTGCTCTTGGCGTTCTCGGTGATCCAGTGGGTCAACCCGGCAGCCACGTGCAGCGTGTGCGCGGGCAGGGCGGCCAGCAGGGCCGGGTCGTGGGTTTCACAGCCAAAGTCCAGCGGCGTGGGCACCAGGTACAGGGTGCCAGGTTGAACGGCGCTCATGGCAGGCGCAGCCCGGCCTGGCGCAGCAGGCGGGCCGTGCGGATGAGGGGCAGGCCGACCAGTGCGGTGGGGTCGTCGTTGTCGATGTGGTCCAGCAGGGCGATGCCCAGGCCTTCGCTCTTGGCGCTGCCCGCGCAGTCGTAGGGCTGCTCGATGCGCAGGTAGCGTTCGATTTCGTCGTCGCTCAGGTCGCGGAACACCACACGCACCACGGCCAGTTCGCAGCGTTCAAAGCCGGTGGCTGCGCATACCACGGCCACTGCGGTCTGGAACAGCACGGTCTGGCCGCTCATGCGGCGCAGCTGGGCCACGGCGCGCTCGTGGGTGCCGGGCTTGCCCAAAGGCTCGCCTGCCAGGTCGGCCACCTGGTCGCTGCCGATGACCACTGCCTCGGGGCGTTGGGCGGCCACGGCATGGGCCTTGGCCAGCGCCAGGCGTTGCGCGATGGCGGCCGGGGTTTCGCCGGGCAAGGGGGTTTCGTCCACGTGGGGCGAGACGACATCGAAAGCCAGGTGCAGGCGCTGCAGCAGTTCGCGCCGGTAGCGGGAGGTGGAGCCCAGCACCAGGGGGCGCTCGGGCTGCGGGGAAATCGTAGCGTTCATGGCCGTATTGTCGGGACTTTTTCGACAGCGCCGGTTTTGCGTTACCGTTGCATGCCATGACCTCACATGCCGCCGATCTTCACCCGCTGTGCAACAGCCGCGACCTGGTCGATGGGGGCGAGGCCTGCCCCTTCGACGTGACCTACCAGGGGCAGACCTGCCGGGCCTTTGCCATCCGCTACCAGGGGCGGGTGCATGCCTACCTGAACCGTTGCAGCCACGTGGCCATGGAGATGGACTGGCGCCCCAACCACTTCTTCGACCTGACCGGGCACCACCTGGTCTGCGCCAGCCATGGTGCGCTGTTCCAGCCCGACACGGGCCGTTGCGTGGGCGGGCCGGGGCGCGGCCCGCTGGTGAAGATCGAAGCCGTCGAGCACGATGGCGTGGTCTTCTGGCGGTCACAATACAACCTGCAACCCATAGCTTTTTGAAGAGCACATCTATGCAAGACATGACGCAGCCGCCCCAGCCTCCACAACAGCCCGCGCCGGGCTGGGAGCGTGCCACGCTGGAGAAGCTCGCCTTCGCAGCGCTGGAGGAACAGCGTGCCGCACGGCGCTGGAAAGTGGCCATCCGCCTGCTTTGGCTGGTCGTATTCTTGGCCATTGCGTGGCTCGCCTACCGTGACATGGCACCTGCAACACCGGTCAGCCGTCCGCACACCGCGCTGGTCGAGGTGCGTGGCGAAATCGGCGCCGAGGCGGATGCCAACGCCCGCGCGGTCATGGATTCGCTGCGTTCCGCTTTCGAGGACAGCGGTGCCCAGGCAGTGGTGCTGCTGATCGATTCGCCTGGCGGCAGCCCCGTGCAGGCCGGCATGATCAACGACGAGATCCACCGCCTCAAGGCCCTGCACCAGAAGCCGGTGTACGCCGTGGTAGAGGAAACCTGCGCCTCGGCCGCCTATTACATTGCCGCAGCAGCCGACAACATCTACGTCGACAAGGCCAGCATCGTGGGCAGCATCGGTGTGCTGATGGATGGGTTCGGTTTCACCGGGTTGATGGACAAGGTGGGCGTCGAGCGCCGTCTGTTGACGGCTGGCGAGAACAAGGGCTTCATGGACCCTTTCAGCCCCCAGAGCGAGGCGCAGCGCGCCTACGCGCAGGACATGCTCAACGAGATCCATGAGCAGTTCATCGAAGTGGTGAAGAAGGGCCGTGGGGACCGCCTGAAGACCACCCCCGAAACCTTCAGCGGCCTGGTGTGGAGCGGCCAGAAGGCCGTGGCCATGGGCCTGGCCGACGATCTGGGCAGCCTGGACCAGGTGGCCCGTGACGTGGTGCAGGCAGAGGAAATCATTGATTACACCCAGCGTGAGAACGTGGCCGAGCGCCTGGCACGCCGCTTTGGCGCCGGTGTGAGCGAAAAGGCCATGCAGTTGTCGCACCGCTGGGCGCCTGCCCTGCGTTGAGCCTGACCAAGATGCAGGACCGTATCGTTGTGGTGGGCGGCGGCATGGCCGGCCTGGGTGCGGCTTTGGCCTGTGCGCGTGCGCGGTCCGGGCTGCGCGTTCAGCTGATCGAGCAGGCGCCGCTGTTTTCCGAGGTGGGGGCAGGCATACAGCTGGGGCCGAATGCCGTGCGCGTGCTGCACGACTGGGGCCTGGGAAATGCCCTGGCTGAATGCGCCGCCTTCCCAGAGGAACTGCTGGTGCGCGACGCTGGCAGTGGCGAGCGCCTGGGGCGCTTGGCCTTGGGAGCCCGCGCGCGGCAACGCTATGGGCAGCCTTACGCCACCATCCACCGGGCAGACCTGCATTCGATGCTGCAGGATGCGGTGGAGGACCATGCTTCCGTGTCCTGTCACTTGAACCAGCAGTTGATGGGCATGAAAACGCAGGGTGAGGTGGTGCGCCTGGATACGTCGGGCGACATGAGCCTCACGGCAGACGCGGTTCTGGGGTGCGATGGCCTCTGGAGCCGTACCCGCGACATGCTCCTGGCCGATGGTGCGCCGGTGTTTTCGGGGCATTTGGCCTACCGGGGCATGGTCTACATGGCCGACCTGCCCGAGCGCCTGCGGCGCCAAGCTGTGACCGCCTGGCTGGGGCCGCGCCTGCATGCAGTGCAATACCCGGTGCGCGCCGGTGAATGGATGAACGTGGTGGTGGTGGTCGAGGGTGCCGTGCCCGAAGGCGCACAGGGCTGGGACCACGAGGCCCATGCAGCCCAGTTGCGCTCGGTGCTGGGCAGCACGGCTGCAGACCTGGACGAGGTGCTGAACGCGGTGCTGCAATGGCGCCTGTGGCCGCTCAATGCCCGCGCACCCATGCATGGCGCACATGAACATGCCCAGGGGCGGGTGGCGCTGATGGGGGACGCGGCCCACCCCATGCGCCCCTACCTGGCGCAGGGTGCCGCCATGGCGCTGGAAGATGCCTGGACCTTGGGGCAAATGCTCAGCGAAGTGCCCGCCGATGGGCGGATCGATTGGCCAGCCCTGTTGCAACGCTGGGCCGGCCTGCGCTGGCGCCGCAACGCCTGGGTGCAGGAACGTTCCCGGCGCAATGGCCTTGTCTTTCATGCCGACGGTGTGTTGCGCTGGGGGCGCAATTTCGCCATGGCTGCACTGGGCGAATCGCTGCTGGATGTGCCGCGCCTGTATGCTGGGCCGCCACTGCCTGCTGGCGCATAGCCATTGATTGGGGGGATACTCCTACCCCATCACAAGGAGACAAAGAATGAGCCGAAATGCAACCCCCATTTCCCGCCGTTTCCTGCTGCGAGGCACTATCGCGTCTGCGGCCTGCCTGGCTGGGGGTCAGGCGGTCTGGGCCAAAACACCGGGCGGCTGGCCCAACCGTCCGGTCAAGCTGCTGGTGGGGTTCCCGGGGGGCTCGTCCCCGGATCTGATGGCGCGCACGATCGCCGAGCCCTTGTCGCAGGCGCTGGGCCAGCCTGTGGTGGTGGAAAACCGCCCCGGTGCGGGTGGCAACGTGGCGGCCGAGATGGTGGCACGGGCCACCGATGGCCACACCCTGGGTCTGATGATCAACGGCAACATGACCACGGCCAAGATCCTCAACCCGGCCACGCCTTACGACCCGCTGCGCGACCTGGCCCCCGTGTCGTTGCTGGCCACGGCACCGCTGGTGCTGGCCGTGTCGAACAAGGTGCCTGGGCAGGGGAGTGCGTTCCTGGCGGCCGCACGGCAAGCCGGTGGGCAGTGGAACTACGGTTCGCCCGGCATTGGCACCGTGGCCCACATTGGCATGGAAATGCTCAAGGCGGCCGCCGGCTTGCAGGCGGTGCACGTGCCTTATCCTGGCAACCCCCAGGTCATCACCGCCATGATCCAGGGGGACGTCCAGATGGCCCTGTTGCCGCCCGGTCTGGCGATGGCACAGGTCAGGGCAGGCAAGCTGCAGGCCGTGGGCCTCACCTCGCCTGGACGCAGCACGCTGGTGCCCGAGGTGCCCAGCCTGGCAGACGCTGGCATCCAGGGCTTCCAGCTGGAAATCTGGAACGCCGTGGCGGCGCCCGTGGGCATGCCCAAGGCGCATGTGAACTGGTTGTCGCTGTTGCTCGCCGACATTGTTCGTCAGCCTCAGGTGCGCGAGAAGATCTTTGCTCAGGGCTGGCAGGTGGCGGGCACGTCCGCCGAAGGGCTGGCCAAGCGCGTGCAGGCTGACACCGCCAAGATGCGCGAGGTCATTGAGCGCAACCAGATCCGTCCGCAGTGAGGCGCAAGATGAATCCCGTGTCCAGCCAGGCGCTTGAAGTTGAGCAGCCCCACCCGGGGGCTGCGGTGTTGCAGTTGCGCCGCGTCGCCATCGACACCTACCGCGAGAACGTGGCTTACCTGCACCACGATTGCGACGTTTACCGCGCGGAGGGTTTTCAGGCACTTTCCAAGGTGGAGGTGCGTGCCAACGGCAAGCGCATCCTGGCCACGCTCAACGTCACGTCCGACCCCCGCATCGTCCAGTGCAATGAACTGGGTCTTTCGCAAGATGCCTTTGACCTGCTGGGGGTGGAGCGGGGGCATCCTGCTTCCATCCAGCAGGCCGAGGCGCCGGTGTCCATCGCCGCGCTGCACCGCAAGATCGACGGCGAGCGCCTGGGCCGCGAGGACTTTCACGCCATCGTGCGTGACATTGCCGAGCACCGCTATTCCAAGATTGAACTGTCGGCCTTTGTGGTGGCCACCAACCGGGGCGAACTGGACCGCGAGGAGGTTTTCTTCCTGACGGAAGCCATGATAGACAGCGGCCGCCGCGTGGACTGGCGCGAGCCGCTGGTGGTGGACAAGCACTGCATTGGTGGAATTCCGGGCAACCGCACGTCCATGCTGGTGGTGCCCATCGTCGCGGCGCATGGCCTGGTCTGCCCCAAGACGTCGTCCCGCGCCATCACCTCGCCCGCAGGCACGGCCGACACCATGGAGGTGCTGGCCAATGTGGAGCTGCCCTTTGACCGCCTGGCCGAAATCGTGCGCGAGCACCGGGCATGTCTGGCCTGGGGTGGAACGGCTGATCTGTCGCCTGCCGATGATGTGCTGATCTCGGTGGAGCGCCCGTTGTCGCTCGATTCGCCCGGGCAGATGGTGGCTTCCATTCTGTCGAAGAAGATCGCGGCGGGCTCCAACCACCTGGTGCTGGACATTCCCATCGGGCCCACCGCCAAGGTGCGTTCCATGCCCGAAGCGCAGCGGCTGCGACGCTTGTTCGAGTACGTGGCGCGGCGCCTGAACCTGTCGCTCGACGTGGTGATCACCGATGGCCGTCAGCCGATTGGCAACGGCGTGGGGCCGGTACTGGAGGCACGCGATGTGATGCGCGTGCTGGAGAACCACCCGCTGGCGCCGCAGGACCTGCGGCAAAAGTCGCTTCGACTGGCGGGCCGCTTGTTGGAGTGCGACCCGGACATCCGTGGCGGCGACGGCTACGCCATTGCGCGCGATATTCTGGATTCGGGCCGTGCGCTCAAGAAGATGATGGCCATCATCGAGGCACAGGGCGGCAAGGCGTTTGACCACGAACACCCCCAGCTGGGCGCGCTGAGCTTCGACGTCTGCGCCCCGCAGGACGGTGTGGTGACGGGCATCGACAACCTGCGCATAGCGCGCATTGCCCAGCTGGCGGGGGCACCCAAGGTGCAGGGCGCCGGGGTGGACCTGGCGCGCAAGCTGGGCGACCAGGTGCGCGCGGGTGAGCCGCTGTACCGCGTGTATGCCAACTTCCAGTCCGACCTGGAGTTCGCCCGCCAAGCGACGCTCAAGGGCAACGGCTACACCCTGGGCGCACCAGGTGACCTGCCGCACGTTTACGTGGAGTTCTGATGCTGTTGTACTTTGAAGACGAGGCCGCTGCCGCCACCCGGCTTGCCGAAGCTGCCGGTATGCAGGCGGCCCTGGTGGAGTGTCACCGCTTTCCAGACGGCGAGCTGAAGCTGCGCCTGCCCACACCGCTGCCCGAGCGCGTGGTGGTGTTTCGCGGCCT
>CBKZAG010000097.1:0-12279 GCA_966692625.1 uncultured Comamonadaceae bacterium | reverse complement strand
CCAGCGCGCCGGTGCGCCAGCCGCGCCCGTCGATCACCTGCTCGTTGGCCAGCACCGTCTGGTCCACCGGATCCCAGTTGACGACCTGGGTCTTGCGGTAGGCAATGCCCTTTTCCAGCATCTTCAGGAACAGCCATTGGTTCCATCTGTAGTACTCGGGCGAGCAGGTGGCCACCTCGCGGCTCCAGTCGATGGCCAGCCCCATCGCCTGCATCTGCTTCTTCATGTAGGCGATGTTCTCGTAGGTCCACTTGGCGGGCGGCACCTTGTTCTTCAGCGCAGCGTTTTCGGCTGGCAGGCCGAAGGCGTCCCAACCCATGGGCATCAACACGTTGTAGCCCTGCATGCGCAGCTGGCGCGTGAGCATGTCGTTGATGGTGTAGTTGCGCACGTGGCCCATGTGCAACTTGCCGCTGGGGTAGGGCAGCATGGAGCAGGCGTAGTACTTGGGCTTGGGCTGGCCCTGGCTGTCGCGTGCGTCCTCGGTCACGCGGTAGGCGTTCTGCCCGTTCCACAGAGGCTGGGCCCAATGGGCCTGCGCGGCCAGTTCAACGTCGGTGTGCAGGTATTTGTCTTGCATCCCCTGATTTTAGGGGGTGCGGCCATGGTGCCCACGCCGCTTTGTGCGTTGTACCTGCGGATGCACTGATACAGCACGATGCTGGCAGGCCCGTACTGCATCTTGGTAAAGGGAGGCATGCCACATAAGGTGAGGACCTTGACCGTCGCCGAGGAGTCCCTCATGCCCACCGAACTTGCTGCCTGGAATATCCAGTTCTCAACCTTGCTGCCGCTGCTCACCTATTCCTTCGTCATGTCCAGCACCCCTGGCCCCAACAACGTGTTGCTGGCCACCTCCGGAGCGCACTTTGGCTACCGCCGCACGCTCCCGCAACTACTGGGCAACATCACCGGGGTAGCGGCACTGACTTTCCTGGCCTGCATGGGCCTGGGCAGCCTGTTTGCGACCTCCCCATTGCTGCACCAGTTGCTGCGCGTGGCCGGAGCCCTGTATCTGCTGGTGCTGGCCTATCAACTCAGCCGCGCATCCCTGCAGCCGGCGCGCAACGTGCAGCCCATGTCGTTTTGGCAGGGTGTGGCTTTTCAGGCCATCAACCCAAAAAGCTGGGTACGCGCCGTCACTGTTGCCACGGTGTTCGTCCCCAGCCACATGGCGCTGGTGCCTGGCACCCTGCTGGTGTGCACCGTAGGTTTTGTGGTGGGCTTTCCCAGCACGTCCATCTGGGCCTTGTTTGGCACGCTGATACGCCACCAGTTGCAAGAGCCTTTCAAGCAACGCCTCTTCAACGGCTTCATGGCGGCCCTGCTGGTGGTGCTGGCGGTCAGTTTCCTGGTCTAACTTGGCAAATGACGACCTTTGAAGTCCCGGACTTTGCGCTAAGCTGCCGTCATGATCGCGATTGACCGCCAGTCCTCCGCGCCGCTGAGCGACCAGATTGAACAGCGCCTGCGGGCACTGATGCACAGCGGTCACCTGTCTGCGGCCAGCCGCTTACCCTCCATCCGGCAGCTCGCGGCGCAATTGGCGGTCAGCCCCAACACCGTGGTGTTGGCTTATGACAGGTTGATGGCACTGGGGTTGATCGAATCACGTGGCACAGCCGGTTACTTCGTTCGACCACAGGACGCCGATGGCGAAACCGAGCAGAAGATTCTGGAAGCTGGCGAGGCGCAAGAGGGCGTGTGGCTGGCACAGCAGGCCAATGACCAGCGCGCAGGTATGCTGCTGGCAAGCAGCGGCACCCTACCCCCTGCCTGGCTGGCAGATGCCATCCCGGGCACGACCTTGCAACGCGCCTTGGCGCGAAGCCCGGCAGGCATGGCCTCGCGCTGCCCACCGCAAGGGTTGCCAGAGTTGCGCGAACACATCGCCATGTTGCTGCGCGGCATCGGGCTGGCGGTGGATGCCGGGCGCATTCTCACCACCTACGGCGGCACCCACGCCATAGACCTGATCTGCCGCACCTTTGCTCAAGCGGGCGACACCGTGCTGGTGGAAGACCCCGGCTACTTTCTGATGCTGGAGCGCATGCGCCAGCAAGGGCTGCGCGCCATCCCCATACGCCGCACCCCCGAAGGGCTCGATCTGGCGCAACTGGAGGCCGCCTGCCGGGAACACAGACCTCGCCTGCTGTTCGTGCAGACTGCCTTGCACAACCCCACCGGCTGGAGCAGCAACCCCGCCAACCTCCACCAACTGCTGGTGCTGGCCCGGCACCACGGCCTGCTGGTGGCGGAAGACGACGTGCACAGCCACTTTCACGCCGCACAGGTTCCACGCCTGGCCAGCTTGGCCGCGCTCGACGGGGTGATCTACTACTCCAGCTTCTGCAAGGCTTTGAGCCCGGCCGTGCGCATGGGCTACATCGCGGCCGACGCCATGCTGCTCAAAGCCCTGTTGCGGGAAAAGATCTGCTCAGTCATGACCTGTGCCGCGCTCAACGAATACGTGATGCTGGAAGTACTCGCCGCCGGGCGCTGGCGCAAACACCTGACGCGACTGCAAGCCCGCATCCACAAGGCCCGGGTGCAAAGCACACGGCAACTGCGCGAGGCGGGCATTGCCTTCGACCATCCGGGAGAAGGCGGGCTGTTCCTGTGGGGTTGCGTGCCCGATGGCGTGGACATCGACGTGCTGGTGCAGGACGCCTACAGCAACCAGATTCTGCTGGCCAAGGGCTCTGCCTTCTCCGCCAGCCAGGCCTTTGAACGTCACATCCGTTTCAATGTCGCCTTCAGTCAGGCTCCGCAACTGAGCACTTACCTGCGCCAGCGGCTGCAATCCCTGACCACCGGACAAACCTGGCTGCACCGCGCCAGCAGTGGCGTGGCACGCACAGAACCAAGTTAACCAACCACCTTGGCCGCAATGGCCATAGGATCAGCGCAGGTTCAGCACGTCGAACATGTCGTAAAGGCCATTGGCCTTGCCTGCCAGGAAGCGCACGGCGCGCAGGCTGCCCTGGGCATAGGTAGCGCGGCTGCTGGACTTGTGGGTGATCTCGATGCGCTCGCCGGTGCCCAGGAACATCACGGTGTGGTCACCCACCACGTCACCGCCACGCACGGTGGCAAAGCCAATGGTGGACGGGTCGCGTTCACCGGTGTGGCCGTAGCGCTCGTACACGGCACAGTCCTTCAGGTCGCGGCCCAGCGCGTCGGCAATCACCTCGCCCATCTTCAAAGCGGTGCCGCTGGGGGCGTCCACCTTGTGGCGGTGGTGCGCCTCGACGATTTCGATGTCGTAGCCGGTGGACAGGGCCTTGGCGGCCATCTCCAGCAGCTTCATGGTCACGTTCACGCCCACGCTCATGTTGGGCGCCATCATGATGGCGATGTGCTTGGACGCCTCGGCGATTTCGGCCTTCTGCTCTTCAGAGAAACCCGTGGTGCCGATGACCAGCTTCACGCCGTGCTTCACGCAGGCCCGCAGGTGGTTCATGGTGCCTTCGGGGCGGGTGAAGTCGATGAGGAAGCGGCTTTGCGACAGCGCGGTGTCCAGATCGGCGGCAATGGCCACGCCGCTGGCCTGCCCGAGGAAGGCGGCGGCGTCCTGCCCCAGGGCGGGGCTGTGCGACAGGTCCAGCGCGCCGCCCAGGGCGCAGTCGTCGGCGGCCTGTACGGCTTCGATCAACATGCGGCCCATGCGGCCGCTGGCGCCTGCGATGCAGACGCGGTGGAGGTTATCAGTGCTCATGGGTGTTCAGCGAGATTCCAGCGGTGGGTAGCTGGTCTGGGGAGCGGCCACGGGGGCTGCAGGCGCGGTGCTGGGAGCAGGTGCTGCGGCATTCTTGGCCTGGAAGGCTTTCAACTCTTCCTCAGAGGCCTCGAGCACGGGTGGCTTGCCTGGTTTGCGGCGCACGTCGAGGGAGGCGACGAACTCGGCCTCAGAAGGGAGTTCATCGGCTTCCACGCGGTCCATGACCGCACCGTTGAAGAAAACAGCCACCTTGCGCTGCTGCAGCTCCTGGCCCTGGCGACGGAAGGTAAATACGTAATCCCAGCGATCGGCGTGGAACACGCTGGCCAACAGCGGCGTGCCCAGGATGTTGCGCACCTGTTCGCGCGGCATGCCGGGCTGCAGCGCCTCGACCTGTTCACGGGTGACGACGTTGCCTTGGACGATATCGATCTTGTAGGGGGTGATGAGCCCACCCAACGTGCTCACGGAAGTACCCACATTCTGAAGGCTGGAACAGCCAGACAATGCCACAAGAGCGGCCACGGCCAGGACGGCGGCGCCCGCAGACCTGGTGCGCGACAAAGAGGAGTTGAACATCATGGCGTAGCGGTCTTGGGGGGACGGAACATGCGCAGGAAGGCGCAAGGTTATATCATCCAGGGCATTGTAGCCCTTGGGGCCTGGCGCGGCCCTGTACGCACGGCGGGGCGTGACCGGCCCCAGCGGGGGCGGACTTCGCCCACGGGACCACCATGACCAACATCGACGAACTCAAAAGCACAGGACTCAAGGCCACCCTGCCCCGCCTGAAGATCCTGGAAATCTTTCAGGGAGGCAAGCAGCGTCACATGACGGCGGAAGACGTGTTCCGCGTGTTGCTGGAAGAGCGCTCCGACATTGGCCTGGCAACCGTTTACCGCGTGCTCACCCAGTTTGAACAGGCCGGGCTGCTGATTCGCAGCAACTTCGAGTCCGGCAAGGCGGTGTACGAACTCAATGAGGGCAAGCACCACGACCACCTGGTCTGCCTCGACTGTGGCCGGGTGGAAGAGTTCTACGACCCCGAAATCGAGAAGCGCCAGCAACGCATTGCCGAGGAACGGGGCTTTGCCCTGCAGGAACACGCGCTGTCGCTTTACGCGAATTGCGTGAAGCCGGACTGCCCCCACCGCCCAACCAGGCGCTGAAGGCCTCCGGTCACGCCTGGAGAACCGGGGCGACGGCTTCCAGCCACACCTCGAAGGCCTGGGGTTGCTTGCCGGTCAAATACTCAAAGTCTCCCGTCACCTCGGCCACCCGGCCTGCCGCCGTGTTGGTGTCGAAAGACGCGAACACGCGTGCCAGCGGCTCGGGCAGGCCTGCGCCCACCATGCCTTGCACCAAGCCTTCCAGCGGCACCTGGATCACCTCGATAGGCTGATCCAAGACCTTCGCCACCAACGCGGCTATTTCGGCGGTGGAATAGGCCTTCGCGCCGCTCAAGGTCAAGGCCGTCTTGCCTGCGCTGCCCAGCAGCGCTGTGGCAGCAGCCAGCGCCAGGTCGTCGCGGGCAATGTGTGCCACCCGGCCGTCACCAGCAGCTGAATACCACTTGCCGCTGGGCAACACGCTGGGCAGCGTCATGAACAGGTTTTCAAAGTACCAGTGGTTGCGCAGCACCGTCCAGCCCGGCAGTGCGCTGGCGGTCAGCGCATCTTCGGTGCCAGCGTGGTCCGGTGCGATCAACAGGGGCGAGCCATGCGGCAAGGGCATGGAGGTGTAAACCACGTGATGCACGCCCGCCGTCTCGGCGGCACGGATGGCGTTGCGGTGCTGCGCCAGGCGACGTCCCGGCACGTCCAGGGCATCGGTACTGATGAGCAACATACGGTCTGCGCCCTGGAAAACCCTGTCCAAGGTATTTGCATCGTCAAAGTCGGCGGCACGCACCTCCACCCCCAAGGCTGCCAGGCTGGCCAGCTTGCCCGGCTGACGGGTGGTCACGATAAGGCGCTGCGCAGACACACCCAGGGTATGGAGCAGGTGGTGCACCACGCGCTGGCCCAGGTGGCCGGCCGCGCCGGTGACGAGAAGTTTTCCATCGCTGTGATCTTTGGTATTCATCAGGAACTCACTTTCAAAAAAGAATCGAGTTGCCTATGATGTCGATGGGCGGGCGCCCCCGCAAGAGATGAGCAAACAGTCACCAGGTGACTGCGCAGTAACCAAGGAAGCGACGATGAATCTTCACAAATCCCGAGCCCCCTATGCCGACCGCTGCCCCGTCCGCGACGTGCTGGACCGGCTTGGTGACCGTTGGAGCATGCTGGTGCTGCTGGTGCTGGAAGAAGGCGGGACGCTGCGCTTTTCAGTGTTGAAAACGCGAATAGACGACATTTCGCAGCGCATGCTGGCACAAACCCTGCGCCGCCTGGAGCAGGACGGGCTGGTGTCACGCACGGTGCATCCAACCGTGCCCCCAAAGGTAGAGTATGCGCTCACTCCTCTGGGGCGCTCATTCCTCAAACCACTGCGCGGCCTGGAGGCCTGGGCCACCGAAAACCATGAGCGGGTGAGACAGGCGCGTGCCGCCTACGTGGCCCCGCAGCGGGCAGAGGCCCTCTGAGTATCTGAGTCGCCGCCGGGCCGCCCCAAGGCGACGAACACCCCCTCGGGGGGCAGCGAAACGTGGGGGCCCATGAGAACCGTTCAAGCCCCACGCATCATCGCATCGCGCTGACGCTGCACGAATTCCTGGTAGGTGTCGATACCACGCAGCTGCAGGATGGTGTTGCGCACCGCCGCTTCCACCAGCACGGCCATGTTGCGGCCGGCCACCACCTGGATCACGGCCTTGCGCACGGCCACGCCCAGCACGTCCTGGTACAGCGGCTCGTGCGGCAAGCGGTCGTAGTCGCGCTCCATGGTCTCTTTGCGCACCAGATGCACGATCAGGCGCAGGCGCATCTTGCGGCGCACGGCCGTCTCGCCAAAGATGGCCTTGATGTCGAGCAGGCCAATGCCGCGCACCTCCAGCAGGTTCTGCAGCAGGTCGGGGCAACGCCCTTCCAGCGTGGTCTGGTTGACGCGGTGAAAATCCACGGCATCGTCGGCCACCAGGCCGTGGCCGCGGGAGATCAACTCCAGCCCCAATTCGCTCTTGCCCAGGCCGGACTCGCCGGTGATGAGCACACCCACACCCAGAATGTCCATGAACACGCCGTGCAAGGTGGTGCGGTCGGCGAAGTGGCGCGAGAGGTACGCACGCAACACGTCGATGACGAAGGCCGCCGAATCCGCCGTGGTGAAAAGCGGTATGTGCGCACGTTCGCACATGGCCATCAGTTCGGGCGGCGGCACCTGATCGTCGGCCACCACCAGCGCTGGCGGCTCCAGCACAACAATCCGCGAAACGCGGCGGCGGCAGTCCTCAACGGTGGAATTGGTGAGATAGGCCACCTCACGCGAACCCAGCACCTGTACGCGGTAGGGATGGATGTAGTTGAGGTAGCCGACCAGATCGGCCCCAGACCGGGCCTCGCTGATGGCCTTGTCGTCAAAACGGCGCTCTGACGCACTTTGGCCAGCGGCCCAATGCCATTTCAAGGTTTCCCGATGGTCCTCGAACAGGACATCGGCGTTGACGACGGCGGTGGGTTTCATTCAGAGCCGGGGCTAGAGCCCCTTGTGATGAGCCTGTCAAGCAGCGGCGTGGGCCGACTGCCAGTGGGCGATGAGCTGGTGCAGTTCGCTGGCGGCGGTGCTGGCCTTCATCTGCTCGCGCAGCGAGCCATCGCTCAGCAGTTCGGCGATCTCGGAAAGGATCTCCAGGTGCTTCTGCGTGGCGGCTTCCGGCACCAGCAGGAAGATCATCAGTCGAACCGGCTGCTCGTCGGGCGCGTCAAAGCCAATGGGATTGGCCAGTTGGAACACGGCAGCCAGCGGCTGCTTGAGGCCCTTGATGCGGCCATGGGGAATGGCCACGCCATGACCCAGACCGGTAGAGCCAAGGCGTTCACGGGCAAACAGGCTGTCTGTGATCAGGGCGCGGTTGAGCCCATGCAGGGATTCAAACAGAAGACCTGCTTCTTCGAACGCACGCTTTTTGCTGGTGGCATCGACGGCAACGAGCACCTGTTCAGCAGGCAATATGGCGGAAAGTCGGTTCATAGGACAGCCTCACGGAGCGCAAATTATGCCCTTCTGCGCCAATCTTGCTAGTGCACAAATAAAACAGGCCGCTTGACAAAGTCGGCGGCCTGTTGCAGCGCAGCATGATCAGCTGCCAATCAAGTGCGGCTCACTGGAGTTCGCGCTTGGCGGTTTCGTGGTGATGGTCCTGCACCTTGTCTTTGTAGCGCAGCACCTGGCGGTCGAGCTTGTCGGCCAGCTCATCCACTGCGGCATACAGGTCGAAGTGGGAGCTTTCCGCAAAAATGTCCTTTCCCTTCACATGGATATTGCATTCGGCTTTCTGGCGGAGATCCTTCTCGGTGAGCTTGTCCACGGTGAGCAAGACCTTGATGTCCACCACCTGATCGAAGTGGCGGGAGATGCGGTCCAACTTGCTGGTCACGTACGTGCGCAGCGCGGGAGTGATGTCGAGGTGATGACCGCTGATCGTCAGGTTCATGAAGAGCCTCCTTTGCTCTGGGAAAACAGGGCCAGCGCACAAAACGCCAACCCACGGGAAACCAATTTGACTCAACTATGCCCGCTTCCCGAAGGCGGGACAAGGGTGCAGTGCAGCAAAGGCGAGCAGGATGGACGGCTATTGCAAAAAGCCTTGCGCCACGTCAAACTGATCGGTGCTCAACACCGGGCGCGCCGTGCAGGCGCAGGGTGCGCACCACCGCAATGCTCAACAGACTGGCGGCCACGCCCACCAGGGCGGCCAGCCAGTAGTGGCGCACCAGACCGGCGGCATCGCGCTGGATGATGTGCCCGCCCACAAACGCCGCCGCGCCCATGGCGGCCGACTGTACGGCCGAACTGAACGCCATGAAGGTGCCCCGCAGGGCGGGGTCGGCAGCAGAGGTGACCAGGGCCATGCCCGGGATCATGCGCCCGCTCATCAACACGAACATCGAGGTGGACACCAGCAGCACCACCCACAACGGCACCTGGGGCAGCACCGTCATGCCCACCAACGGGAAAGCCAGCGCCAGCGCCAGCCACGAAAAGACCCGGACCTTGCCCAGGTGGTCTGCCATACGCCCCACCAGCCGCGCCGTGAACAGCGTGGCCAGCCCACCGCACAGATAAAGCCAGGGAATTTCGGCATCCGTCAGGCCGACGTTGGCTTGCAGGTAGATGGTGATGTAGGGAATCACCGTGAAACCGGTGAACATCATGAGCGCGGTGAACAGCAGGGCACGCAAGTGGTTGGGCTCGCGCAGCACGCGCGCAATGCCTTGCCAGGTGCCGGCACGCTCACCGTCGAGGTGCCCGCTGAGGGACGGCAGGCTGTAGAGCGCCCCCAGCGCGAACAAGCCGCTCAAGGCTGCAATGGCAATGAAGGGCCAGTTCCACCCCCAGTGCGACGCGATCCACAGGCTCAGCGGCACACCCGCCACAGTGGACACTGAAAAGGACGACATCACCACACCCATGGCCCGGCCGCGCCGCTCAAAGGGAACGGCATCGGCCACGATGGTCTGGCACAACGCGGTGAGCACACCACCAAACAGTCCTGCAGCGACACGCGCCGCCATCAGGAAGCCGTAAGTGGGCGCCAGCCCGCAGGCAAGTGTTGCCAGTGCGAACAGGGTGTAGAGTGTGAGCAGCAGCTTCTTGCGGTCGAAACGGTCCAGGTAAGTGCTGGCAGCCAACCCCGACAGACCTGCTGCAAAGGTGTAGGCCGATACGAGCAGCCCGAACTGTGCGTCGCTGATGCCGAACAGCCGCGTGAGTTGCGGGCCCAGCGGCATCATGATCATGAAGTCGAGGATGTGCGTGAACTGCACGCCCGCCAGTGTGAGCAACAGCACCCGCTCTCGGGATGCGTTATTGACGGTGGAAAAGGAATTGGTCATGACAATGTTCAGAATTGTCAAATGTAATGCCTGCCTCCAAGCCTTGCCGCAGGCAAGGTTTCTGCCCCAGCCATGAGCCTCGACACACTCATCACCACCACCTTCCACCCCGCGGCGCCCAAAGTGTCGGGCGCGCGGGCACTGGTGTTGATGGGCGGTGGCGCCCGCACGGCCTACCAGGTGGGGGTGCTCAAGGGCCTGGCGCACCTGCTGCGCCGCCATGCGCCGGAGCGCGGCGAATTTCCCTTCAAGATACTGCTGGGCACCTCTGCCGGCGCGCTCAACGCGACCTACCTGGCCAGTCGCGCACTGGAGGGGCTCGCCAGCATCGACCAGTTGTGCGCCTTCTGGCGGCAACTGCGCTCTGCCCAGGTCTACCGGCTGCCCACCCTGCCCTGGCCCTGGCCGAACCTGCTGAGCGCGGGCCTGACGCTGATGCTCCAGGTACGCCAGCACCGGGCGCTGCTGGACACCCTCCCCCTGGTGGACACCCTGCACCGCCACGTGCTGCTGGACCGTATCGAAACCTCACTGCGTGAAGGCGTGCTGGAGGCCGTTGCCGTTACCGCATCCAGCTACACCAGCGGCGAACATTGGACGTTCTGCCAGACCACGGCGGCCCCCCCCTGCGCCCCGTGGCGGCGCCCTGGGCGGCGCGCCAGCATGCAGCCGCTGACCATCGAGCACCTCATGGCGTCCAGCGCCATTCCCTTCCTGTTCCCGGCCGTGCCGCTGTGGGTGGACGGCCACAAGGAGTATTTTGGCGATGGCTCGATGCGCCAGCTGTCACCCGTGTCACCGGCCATACAACTGGGCGCGCGCGATGTGCTGGTGATTGGCGTCGGGCAGCCGCAACGGGCATCCCTGGGCGGGCAATCCTCCGGCGAGGATCCGACCGCTGGCACCATTGCTGGCCACGCACTCGCCAGCGTCTTCCACGACACCTTGCAAGCCGACGTGGAACAAGCCCAGCGGGTGAGCCGGACCATCGCCCAGCTCCCCCCCGATGTGGCGCAGGCGCTGCCCTACCGGCCGGTGAACGTGCTGGCCATTCAGCCCAGTGTGTCGCTCGACGAACTGGCCCTAAAGCATGTGGATGCCCTGCCCGCAGGCACCAGACGCACCCTGGTGGGGCTGGGCGCGCTGGATACTCACCGTGCCGCCAACGGGAGTGCTGCGGCGCTCGCCAGCTATCTGCTGTTCGAGCCCGACTTCGTCAACGCCCTGATCGAATGCGGCCAGCGCGACGCGCAACTCCACGAAGGCGAACTGCTGGCATTCTTCGACATGCAGCCTTCATGAGCTGATGCGATAATCCCGGCCTACTCATCAACCCGGAGCCCCACGTGGAAAGCAGCCCTAGTCGCGTGCTTTCAGCGCAGGCCTGAGCTTCCTGATCGGCCCGAGCACGGGCATGACTGGAGCGGCCAGCGGCTGAAAGCACCTTCACCGCCCTCAGGCGACGCATGTCGCCACCGCCCCCAGTCTCGCGTTCAGGAAGCGTCCCATGCTCAACGTCTTCAGCCTGGCCAATGGCCGCCTGTTCCAGGAAGAAATCGAATCCCTGGAAGAACTTGCCCGCTTCAAGCCCATCTGGGTAGACCTCGAATCGCCCACGCTGGAGGAGCGCCGCTGGGTGCGCCAGCACTTCGGCCTGAGCATCCCCGAAGACGCGATGGACGAGGACATCGAGGAATCCGCACGCTTCTTCGAGGAGGACAACGGTGAGTTGCACGTACGCAGCGACTTCCTCATCGACGACGAAGAAAACCCGCGCACGGTGCGCGTGGCCTTCATCCTCAACGAACACAACGACAAGCTCAAGAGCCATGGCGTGCTGTTCTCCATCCACGACGAAGACGTGCCCGTGTTCCGCCTGCTGCGCCTGCGCGCGCGCCGCATGCCCGGCCTCATCAAGGACGCCAAGGACGTGCTGCTGAGCCTGTTCGACACCGACGCCGAGTACTGCGCCGACACGGTCGAAGACATCTACGACGACCTCGAACGCATCAGCGGCAAGGTGCTTTCGGGCCAGGTGACCGACGAGATCGCTTCCGAGGTGCTGGCCGCCATCGCCCGGCACGAGGACATGTCGGGCCGCATCCGCCGCAACATGATGGACACGCGCCGCGCCGTGAGCTTCATGATGCGCACGCGGCTGCTCAGCGCCGAGCAGTTCGAGGATGCCCGCCAGATCCTGCGCGACCTGGACTCGCTGGACAGCCACACGGCCTTCATGTTCGACAAGATCAACTTCCTGATGGATGCCACCATCGGTTTCATCAACATCAACCAGAACAAGATCATCAAGATCTTCTCGGTGGCCAGCGTCTCGCTGCTGCCGCCGACGCTGGTGGCCAGCAGCTATGGCATGAACTTCGAGTTCATGCCGGAACTGGGCTGGAGGTTCGGCTACCCCGTTGCCATCGTGCTGATGATCCTGTCGGCCGTGGTGCCGATGGTGTACTTCCGCAAGCGCGGCTGGCTCAAGTGAGCCATGGTCTCATGCCCCCACGCTTCGCTGCCCCCCGAGGGGGCGTTCGTCGCCTTGGGGCGGCCCGG
>CBKZAG010000096.1:0-12344 GCA_966692625.1 uncultured Comamonadaceae bacterium | reverse complement strand
GCCCCCGGCTTCTGGCCGCTGGCCATCCTGTTCGGCCTGTTCGTGCTGTTCCTGTACGGGCCCATGCTCACCATCTTCGTGCTCAGCTTCCAGGGCCCCGAAGGCGGGCTTACCTTCCCCATGCGCGGCACCTCGCTGCACTGGTACCGCCAACTCGCCGAAGGGCTGGGCGTGGTGGACATCGGTGCAGCTTTCAAACGCTCGCTGGCGCTGGGTGGCACGGTCATGGTGCTCACGGTCGTGCTGTCGCTGCTGGCGGCGCTTGCCTTTCGCAAGCAGCTGCGTGGCGGCAACGCGGTGTTCTACGTCACCGTGGCCAGCCTGATCATGCCGTCCATCGTGGTGTCGCTGGGCATCGGCCTGCAATTCCGTCTCATCGACACAGCCCTGCGCAGCGTGTTCGAGCATTGGGAGATGACCGAGTACCTGGAATCTTTCAACACCAGTCTGGGCCTGTTCAGCTCCGCTTTGGGCGCGCACCTCACCTGGACGCTGCCCTTCGGCCTGCTCATCATGTTCGCCGTGTTCAACCGCTTCAACCCGGCTTACGAGGAAGCGGCGCGCGACCTGGGCGCCACGCCATGGCAGACCTTCTGGCATGTGGTGATGCCGTTGATCGCGCCTTCGGCCATTGGTGTGGGCATGTTCGGCTTCACCCTGAGCTGGGACGAGATCGCGCGCACCTCGCAGGCCATCGGTGACGTCAACACCCTGCCGCTGGAGCTGCAGGGCCTGACCACCACGGTCACCACGCCCGCCATCTACGCGTTGGGCACGCTGACCACGGTGGTGTCCTTCGCCGTCATGGGATTGGCGATACTCGCGACATGGGCACTCAGAAAACGTCAAAGAAGCCAGGCTTGAGCATGGAGACAGAAACCCCCACCGCTGCCGCGACGGACGCGCAGATGTACGAACGCATCGTCTCGGCGGTGCTGGACCACCGCTTGCTGCCCGGCACCAAGCTGGTGGAAGACCGGCTGGCCGAGGCCTTTGGCGTGTCACGCACGCGCATCCGGCCCGTGCTGGTGCGGCTGGCCAACGAGAGCCTGGTCACCATGATCCCCAACCGGGGGGCCTTCATCGCGCAGCCCACGCCGCAGGAGGCCCAGGAAGTGTTCGAGGCGCGCCGCCTGATCGAGCCCACGTTGGTGGAGCGCTTCCTGGAGCGCGCCAGCGATGCCGACATTGCCAGCCTGCGAGAGCTGATCGATGCCGAGGAAGCCGCACGCTCCCAGGGCGAGCAGCAGCGCGCCATCCGCCTGTCGGGCGAGTTTCACCTGCGCATTGCCGAGGTGTCGGGGCACGCCACGCTGGGGCGCATCCTGCGTGAACTGGTGTCGCGCACCTCGCTCATCCTCATGACCTACGGCCCGGCGGGCAATGTGCAGCGCCAGCACGCTGCCACCTGCGGCTGCGACGAGCACCGCGCGCTCATCCAGGCCATGCGCCTGCGCGCCACGCCTGAAGCCACGCGGCTGATGCGCGAACACCTGTTGCGCATCGAAGCCGGGCTGGTGTTCCCCGACAGCGCACCCGGCACGGGCGATCTGGCTGACATCCTGCGTCTGTGAACACAGCATGACGCGACGCCTTCTCATCATCAACCCCAACACGTCGGCGGACATCACCGGCGCGGTGGCCAGCCTGGTGGCGCAGGCCAGCCCGCCAGACGTGGCCGTGCAGGCGGTGACCGCACGCTTCGGCGCCCCCTACATTGCCAGCGAGGCCAGTTACGCCGTGGCCGCGCACGCCACTTTGGATGCCTGGCGCCACGCCACACAGGGGCAGGCTGACGGGGCGGCTGGCGGGCCGGACGGCATTGTCATAGGCTGCTTTGGCGACCCGGGGCTGCACGCCCTGCGTGAACTGGCCGGTTGCCCGGTGACCAGCCTGGCCGAAGCGGCGGTGGCCGAGGCCGCGCGCCATGGCCGCTGCGCCATCGTCACCGGCGGGCATGCCTGGAAGCCCATGCTGCAGCGTCTGCTGCCCGCGCTGGCCTGGGGCGAACAGGTGCAGGACATTGAAACCGTGGAACTCAGCGGCGCGCAACTGCGTGCCGACCCTGTTGCTGCGCAAGATCTGCTGGTGGCGGCCTGCCAGCGGGTGTTGGCGCGCCGACCGGTGGAGGCCATCATCATCGGTGGAGCTGGGCTGGCGGGCATGGCGGCAGCCATGCAGGCGCGCGTTCCCGTGCCGCTGATCGACAGCGTGGCCGCTGCTGCCCGCTGGGTCTGGCAGGCCGAGCCGTCGGCAAGCCAGGGCAGCCCAGCATGGCTGGACTGGGTGGCCGCAGCCTGATTCAGGCGTTGGGGCTGCCCGCGTGCCGCTGCTGGTGCGCGTTGGCAAAGGCCACGTACCACCCCAGGCAGCCGGGGTTGGCCATGGCGTCGCGGTTCACCACCTTGTCCAGCGGCTGGCCCAGCAGCAGTTTCTTGATCGGCAGCTCCTGCTTCTTGCCGCTCAGGGTGCGCGGTATTTCGGCCACCTGCACGATCTCGTCGGGCACGAAGCGCGGCGACAGCGCGCTGCGAATGGCCCCTGCGATGCGTTCGCGCAAGGCGTCGTCCAGCGTCACGCCCGGGCGCAGCACCACGAACAAGGGCATGTAGCTTTCGCGGCCCAGGTACTCGAGGTCCACCACCATGGCGTCCAGCACCTCGGGCAGGGCCTCCACGGCGGCGTAGATTTCGCTGGTGCCCATGCGCAGGCCGTGGCGGTTGATGGTGGCGTCAGACCGGCCGTAGATGACGCAGCCGCCGTCCGCGCCCACCTTCAGCCAGTCGCCATGGCGCCAGACGCCGGGGTACATGTCGAAGTAGCTGGAGAGGTAGCGCTGCTTGCCCTCGTCGTTCCAGAAGTACAGCGGCATGGATGGGATGGGCTGCGTGCACACCAGTTCGCCCACCGCGCCGATGAGGGGCTGGCCATCTTCGCCCCAGGCCTCCACGGCACAGCCCAGTTGGCGGCATTGCATCTGGCCCGGCACCTCGGGCAGCTCGCGGTTGCCGCCGATGAAGGCACCGCAGAAGTCGGTGCCGCCCGAGATATTGCACCACCAGATGGTGCCCCCACGCTCCGCCGCTGCGCGGGTCGCTGCCCCCCGAGGGGGCTGATTCGCCTTGGGGCGGCCCTGCGGCGAATCGACCTCGTCCCCACCTGTTACCTCCAAACTGGCGAACTGCGCGCTGCCCCAGCGCTGCACTTCCTCGGCCAAGGGCGAGCCGGTGCTGCCCAGCGCGCGTATGCGGTGCAGGTCAAAGCCATCGGCTTGCAGGGCTGGCAGGTCCACGCCTGCCTTCATGCAGTTGGCGTAGTAAGCCGCGCCAGCGCCAAAGAAGGTGACCTTGTGCCGCGCGGCAAAGCGCCACAGCACGTTCCAGTCGGGCTGTTCCTTGCTGCCGCCAGGGTTGCCGTCGTACAGCACGATGGTGGCGCCTGCGGCCAGGCCGGTCACCTGAATGTTCCACATCACCCAGCCCGTGGAGCTGTACCAGTGGAAGCGCTCACCCAGGCTGTTGGCAGCAAAGCTGGCCCCCACGTCGTTGTGCAGCACCAGGGCCGACAGCAGGGTGAGCAAAATGCCGCCGTGCCCATGCACGATGGGCTTGGGCAGGCCGGTGGTGCCGCTGGAATACACCACCCACAGCGGGTGATCGAATGGCACCCATTCCGGCTCGAAGGCGGCGGTGGCGGCGTTGTCGCGGTCGGTCAGGGCCTCGAAGTCGGCCGCGCCAGGCACGCGCTCGGCAGCGTAGGGTGTGCGCAGAGTCACCACATGCTGCAGGCTGGGCAGGTCGTCGCGCAGTTCGGCCACGGTAGCCGAGCGGTCCATGGGGCGGCCCCCGTAGTGCACGCCATCGGCGGCAATCAGCACCACGGGTTCGATCTGGCGGAAGCGGTCGAGCACGGCGGCGGTGCCCATGTCGGGCGCGCACAAGCTCCATACGGCACCGATGCTTGCGCACGCCAGCATGGCCACGGCCGTTTCGGGCACGTTGGGCAGGTAGGCCGCCACGCGGTCGCCGCGCTGCACGCCCATGTCCTTCAACGCCAGCGCCAGGGACGCCGCCTGGCGGCGCAGGTCGGGCCACTTCAGCACGCGCACGCGGCCGCGCTCGTCCTCGCTGATGATGGCGGGGTGCCCGGCGGCGTGGGCCGCGTCAGCATGGCGCAGCGCCTGCCGGGTGTAGTTCACCTGTGCGCCGGGGAACCAGTGGAAATCGGGCATGGGCCCGCCCGTCAGCACGGCGCTGTGCGGCGTGGGCGACTGCAGCTCAAAGTAGTCCCAGATGCTCTGCCAGAAGCCGCTCAGGTCGGTGGTGGACCAGCGCCACAGGGCATCGTAGCTGTCGAACGTCAACCCCCGCTGCTCGCGCAGCCAACTCTGGTACAGGCGCATCTGGGGCACGTAGGGCGGCGCGGTGCTCATGGGGCTGTCTCCGTTTTCTTTGGCGCACTTGAGCATAGCAGTGCCCCGTCAAGACGGGTATCGCCGTGCACACTGCGCATCAGGGTTTGTACGAGTGTTCAATAAATGTTGTACGTACGTACAATTTGATCCACTGAAACCATTTCTGCTTTGCCTCTCCATGCGTCTCTGTACTTTTCTTGTCGACGGTCAACCGGAACTGTGTGCCCTGCTGGAGGGTGACAGTGTGCTGGTGCGCCTTGAGGTTGCGGACCGGCTGCGGGGGCAGGGTGACCGCGGGTTGGGCAGCATGTTGTCTTTCCTGCGGGCGGGGCCGCGTGCCAGGGATGCGGCGGCCGAAGCCTTGGAGGCAGCGCTGGTAGAAGGTGGGCCGGATGTGGTGCGCAAAGCCGACGACCCGCGGGTGGTGCGACTTGCGCCATTGCCCACACCCGAATCGATCCGCGAGTTCATGACGTTCGAGCAGCACGTCATCAACTGCGCACGCAAGTTCGGTATGCCGCCGTGGCGTGCCCGGCTCGACGAGTGGGTTGAAGCGCGTTTCGGGCGCCAGCACACCCGCGCTTACAAGGAAAGTCTGCCCTGGTACGAACGTCCGGTGTACTACAAGGGCAACCGGTTTTCGGTGGTGGGGCATGAAGCAAAGGTCGTGGTGCCGGGCTACACGCGGGCCTTTGACTGGGAGCTGGAATTCGGCATCGTCCTGTGTCAGGGCGGGCGCGACATCTCCGAAGCCCAGGCGCGCGACTGCATCGGTGGCTATGTCGTGTTCAACGACTTTTCCGCACGCGACATTCAGGGCCGCGAAATGGGCGGCCGTCTGGGCCCGGCCAAGGGCAAGGATTTCGACACGGGCAACGCCATCGGGCCGGTGCTGGTCACGCCAGACGAAGTACCCGAGCCGTACAGGCTGGCGATGAGCGCACGCATCAACGGGCAGGAAGTGTCACGCGGGCATTCCAGCGGTATGCGTTTCACGTTCGAGGAGATGATCGCCTACGTGTCCCGTGATGAAACGCTGCATCCTGGTGAATTCATGGGATCGGGCACCGCCACCATTGCCGAATCGGGCCCGCATCTGCGCGGGTGTGGCGTGGAAATGGGGCGTTTTCTCCAGCCGGGGGACACCATTGAGCTCGAGGTTGAACGCATCGGTGTGCTGCGCAACCACATCGTCAAGGAGCAAGTGAAAGCATGAAAAAATCTACCGAAACAGCCGTGAGAAGACGGGGCAGGCAAGCCGAACCTGGCGAAAACGAACTGGCCCCCAGCCGCAAGGAGAACATCCTGCGGTCGGCAGAACGCCTGTTCGCGCAACGGGGTTTCCATGGCGTGTCCATCCGAGACATTGCCGACGAAGCGGGGGTGCCGCTGGCCCTGGTGGGGTACTACTACGGCCCCAAGGTGGAGCTTTACCACGAGATCTATCGCCAGCGCGCCGGGTACATCCAGGAACGTCTGGTCACTCTTCAGCGCGTGCAGGCAGAAACACAACCTGCACGCTTGCTGGAAGAAATCATCAAGGCCTTTGTGCTGCCCGTGCTCAAGGTGGCCGCCACACCCGATGGCCGCATCTATCTGCGCCTGATGTCGCGCGGCATGAACGACCACTTGGCTGAGGACGAACCCATCATCAAGGAACTGTTCGATCCGCTCGCCCACGCGTTCATCGACGCGCTCCAGCAGGCACTGCCCCAGGCCTCGCGCGGGCAGGTGGCCTGGTGCTACCAGTTCGCGCTGGGGGCGCTTCTGCACCATGTCATTGATGAACGGGTGGAGCGCCTTTCGCTGGGAGAGAACCAACCCGGTGACGGCGAAGCCGCAGGCCCCCTGCTGGTGCGCTTCATCGCCGATGGCATCAAGGGCGCGTGTGCCCCCAGTACCCACTGAGCTCTTACCCACATACCCATCCAGGAGACATCATGAAATTGCATCGCCTTGTTATCTTTCCCTTGTTGCTGGCGTGCTGGGCGGGCAGTGCCTGGTCGCAAATCAAGGTTGTGGTGGGCTACACAGCCGTGCCTGATTTTGCCGCTGCCTTCATCGCGAAGGAGCAAGGCTTCTTTGCCAAACGCGGTCTTGATGTGGAACTCAAGGCCATCACGCTGACGTCCAACATTCCAGCCGCGCTGGTGTCCGACTCGATCCAGATCGGCGGAACGACTCCTACCGTGTTCCTACAGGCCGCCGAGGGTGGACTGGATCTTGTGGGCGTTGCGACCGGTTCCACCTACGACAACAGCCGCGCGATGATCGGCATCGTCACCCGGGCAGGCAGCGGCCTGGGCAACGCACAGGCACTTGTAGGCAAGAAGTTTGCTGTGCCCGGCCTCAATGGCACTTTGCATGTGTTGGTGCGTCGCTGGCTTGTTCTCAATGGTGTTGACCCCAAGCAGGTGACCTTCGTGGAGGTCCCGCTGCCGCAGATCCCCGACGTTCTCAAGGGCGGTGGCGTGGATGCCGCGATCGCGCCCGAGCCCTTCATCGGCCGCATCAAGGGCACGGGTGCGGGCGATGTCATGCCCGGCTTCTACAACGAACTGCCCAATGGCTTTGCAACGGTTGTATACACAGCCACGCGCAAGTGGGCCACGAACAACGGCAAGGCACTCGCGGCATTCCGCGAAGCCATTGTTGACGCGGTGGAGTTCTCTCAGAAGAGCCGTGACGAGTCCTACGCCAGCCTGGCCAAGTACTTCAAGGTGCCCGAGCCGGTGCTCAAAGCCACGCCCTGGCCCAGGCTTGTGGGTGACATGAAGGACGAACATCTGCGCTTCTGGGTCGAGACCATGGCCGAGCAGGCGATGCTGCGCAAGCAGCCCATGGTCGCCTCGCTGATCGCGCGTTGAAATCACGGGAGTCACGGCAATGTCTGCCTCAATGGCCAACGCGGCACGTCTTTCCCTGGTGACTGGCGTTGCCGATGCCCGTGCCGCCGCACACCTGGGTCAGCCCATCATCGAGTTCGATCACGTGGCCCTGGATTTCGGTTCGCGCCGGGTGATCAACGAACTCAGCTTCACCATGCGCCAGGGCGAGCTGGTATGTGTGATCGGGCCATCTGGTTGCGGCAAGACCACGCTGCTGCGTCTGCTCACCGGGCTTGTGCGCCCCAGCGCGGGGCAGATCCTTCACCACGGGCAGCCGGTGGGCGGGCCAGCACGTGACGTGGCCATCGTGTTCCAAGACTATGCCAAAGCCTTGCTGCCATGGCGCACGGTGGCGGGCAATGTCAGCCTGGCGCTGGAGGCTGCACGCGTGCCCAAGAGCGAGCGGGCAGAGCGCATACAGCAACTGCTGGCCAAGGTGGGGTTGGCCGCGCATGCTGAAAAGTTCCCGGGCCAGTTGTCGGGAGGCATGCAGCAACGCCTGCAGATTGCCCGCTGCCTGGCGCAGGAGCCCGCCGTGCTGCTCATGGACGAACCCTTCGGAGCCCTGGACGCCATGACCCGCCAGCAGTTGCAGGACGAGATGCTGCAACTGGTGCAGGACGCAGGCACCACGGTGCTGTTCATCACCCACGATCTGGAAGAGGCCATCTACCTGGGCGATACGGTACTGGCGTTGCGCGCCAACCCAGGGCAGGCGTCCAGCCTGGCCTGCAAGTTCGATGTATGTCTGCCCCGCCCACGCAACCAGCTCACCACACGGGAAGAGCCGGAGTTCCTGCGGCTGCGGCGCGAGGCCTTTGAGTACATCCGGGACACGCACTGACATGAAACTCGACATCCGAGGGGCCGTATTGCCCTTGAGCCTGTTGCTTGTGGCCGAAGCCGCAATGCACCTGAACACCGTGGTGAGCGACGCCGTGGCGCGCCCGTCAGACGTGTTGCTGGCGCTGTGGCAGGCCGCCATGGAAGGCAGCCTGTGGATGGACACGTTGCAGACCCTCGGGGCCGCCATGGGTGGATTGCTTCTGGGCGGCGGTGCTGGGTTGCTGCTGGGCATCTGGGTGGGTCTGTCGCGCATGGCGGCCGAGGCATCGGCTCTGTCCGTGGAGTTGTTGCGCCCTGTGCCGTCAGTGGCGTTGATTCCCTTGTCCATGTTGATGTTCGGCTTTGGCTACGCCATGGAAGTTGCCGTGGTCGCCTTCACCTGTTTCTGGCCCATGTTGTTGCTGACCCAGTCCGCCATCCGTCATGTGGAGCCACGCTTGCTGGAAGTGGCGCAGGTGCTGGGGCTGGGGATTTGGCAGCGGGTCTGCAAGATCGTTCTGCCAGCCGCGTTGCCCCGCGTGTTCGTGGCGTTTCGCCTGGGCCTGGGCATAGCCCTGGTGGTGGGCGTCACCGTGGAGATTGCCGCCAACCCCCAAGGCTTGGGTTACGCGCTCATGAGCGCGCAGCAAAGCTTGCGCCCGGACCTGATGTTTGCGCTGGTGCTGTGGATCGGCTTGCTGGGCTGGGGCCTGAGTGCAGCTTTGCTGGCCCTGCAAGGGCACTGGTTCCGGCATTCCCTGCCGACCGGCGCGGGAGTCAAGGCATGAAGCGCACAGCACAAAGAATCCGGGCAGGCGCGTTGAGCCTGTCCGTCACCCTGGCGCTGCTCGGCGTGTGGTGGTTCGTGTGTGAGCGGGAGTGGATCAACCCGATCTTCCTGCCGGGACCTTTCGCCATACTCGAATCCCTGCGGCAGGGGCTGGCGCAGGGTGATCTGCTTGATCTTGGCGCAGGCACCGTGGCTCGCATGTTCTACGGCTGGCTGCTGGCATCGGCGATCGGCGTGGCACTGGGGGCAGTGATCGGTGTTTCCGCTTCGCTGCGTGCGTGGGTCCAGCCCATGCTGGAAGTGATTCGCCCCTTGCCTGCGTCCGCCATCATGCCCATCGCCATCGCGTTGATGGGTCTGTCGCCGGCCATGGTGTTGGTGGTCATCGCCTTCGGCGCCGTTTGGCCCGTGCTGCTGGCCACCGTGCACGGCTTTGCCTCGGTCGAGCCGCGCCTGTACGAAGTCGCTCGTGTGCTGCGTCTTTCGCCGCAGGCCTTCGTGTTGAAGATCGGCCTGCCCACTGCCTTGCCCGACGCCCTGGCCGGTATGCGCCTGTCACTCACTGTGGCGCTCATCCTGGCCATCGTTGGCGAAATGCTTGCTTCCCAGAACGGTCTGGGGCTGGCCATCCTGCAGGCCGCCCGTGCCTTCCGGGCGCCTGATGTCTTCGCTGGCGTGGTGCTTCTGGGCGGCATCGGTTTTGTCAGCAACGCGCTGCTGGTGTTGGCCGAGCGGCGCATGCTCAAGTGGAAACAACCCTGACTCACCATGACCAGACGTTTCATCGACATCTCGATGCCGTTGGAAAACGACATCCCCTCCGACCCCCCCGGCCTGGGGCCGCGCATCAGCTACATCGACCACCAGATGAGCTTTGACGACCTGGCCCGCTTCTTTCCCGGCCTGCAGCGCGCCGACCTGCCGGACGGCGAGGCCTGGGCCGTGGAGGACGTGCACCTCAACACACACAACGGCACCCACCTTGATGCGCCCTGGCACTTCGCTTCCACCATGGATGGCGGGCAGCGTGCATTGAGCATTGATGAGGTCGAACTGAGCTGGTGCTTCCAGCCGGGGGTCAAGCTCGACTTCCGCCACCTGCCCGACGGTTACATCGTGCAGCCCCAGGACGTGCAGGCCGAGCTTGAGCGCATTGGGCACACGCTCAAGCCGCTGGAGATCGTGGTGGTGAATACCCGGGCGGGCAGCGCCTATGGCTCCGCCGAATACACGCGAGCTGGGTGCGGAATGGGCTACGAGGCCACGATGTACCTGCTGGAGCAGGGCGTGCGCCTGACGGGCACCGACGCCTGGAGCTGGGACGCGCCCTTCGCCTACACCGCCCAGCGGTTCGCCCAAACTGGCGACGCCAGCCTCATCTGGGAAGGCCACAAAGCCGGGCGCGACATCGGTTACTGCCATCTTGAAAAGTTGCACAACCTGGAGGCTCTACCAAGCCACGGGTTCACCATTGCCTGCTTCCCCGTGAAGATCCGCGGGGCCTCGGCAGGCTGGACCAGGGCGGTCGCCATCTTCGACTGAGTGGCCACGATGTCTGGACAAAAACCGCCAAAACCTTCCTGACATTCCTTAACGGAGACTTGACATGAATGATTCACGGCGCCTTTCGGGGCTGGCCGCAGGCCTGCTATTGTCCTGCGCGGCTGCACACGCACAGTCTGGTGTGCAGGTATATGGGGTGGTTGACATGTACGTTGGCAAAAAGCAGTTGGCCAGCGCCAGCGGGCTGAGCCAGACGGTGGCCGACAGTGGGGGTATGACCACTTCGCAATGGGGTATGCGCGGAACGGAAGATCTGGGCGGCGGGCTGAAGGCGTTGTTCGAGATGTCTGGCTTCTTCCGCGCCGACACAGGTGACACTGGACGCTTCACCAACGACGCCATGTTCTCTCGCACCACGTACGTCGGCTTGCAGGGAAACTGGGGTCTGTTGCGGCTGGGCCGGATCACCACGCCCAACTTCATCAGTACCATTAGGCTCAATCCGTTCGGTGATTCGGTCGCGCTCAACCCCATTTCGCTGCACACCTATATTGGCGGCCAGCCCATGGATGCGGCGATCGCATCGGGCGGCCCGGCGGGCGCATCCGATTCGTCCTACAGCAATGCCGTGGCTTACACCTCGCCCAACATGGCGGGGTTCGTCGGCGCGTTGAACTACGGTTTTGGTGAAGCGACGGGCGGCGCCAACCGCAGAGTAGGCTACAGCCTCACCTACGGAAGCGGTCCGCTGCTGGTATCCCTGTCTGGCGAAGACGTGAACCAGCCCACCTTGCCGCCACCGCCAGTGGTGCCCGCCGGTAATCAGAAGCAAGGGCAGAACACCTGGCAGCTTGGCGCGAGCTATGACTTTGGATCGGTAAAACTGTTTGCCCAGCACAGCCGCACGGACATCGACCTGCCAGCGTCTGCGGAACGCAACTTCCGCACCACCCAGATCGGCGCGGCGGTGCCGGTGGGCAAGGGGCGTGTGCTGGCATCTGTTGCCCAGACCCGCAAGGCAGAGACGGCTCTGGCCAACGTCCGGCGCACCACCTGGGCGCTTGGTTATGACCACGATCTGTCCAAACGGACCGATGTCTATGCCGTCTTCATGAAAGACAGCGTGACCAATCTGCAGAGCGGCACGACGCTGGTGGCAGGGATTCGCCACCGTTTCTGAGGCGACCGTGTCGGATTGGGCTTGCATTAGGATCGTGCCACTTCAACTTTCCCAGGACGGAGACATGGGCATGTTCCATTGGCAAAAAAAATCCGACGCGGCCCTGCAGGCGGGTGGCGTCATCGGCCCGGACGAACGGCTCCCCTGGCCGCAGACCACCGTCATGGGCGTGCAGCACCTCATCGCCATGTTCGGCGCCACGGTGCTCGCGCCCATCCTCATGGGGTTCGACCCCAACGTCGCCATCCTCATGAGCGGCATCGGCACGCTCATCTTCTTCGTCATGACGGGCGGCAAGGTGCCCAGCTACCTGGGTTCCAGCTTTGCCTTCATCGGCGTGGTGATCGCGGCCAGCGGTTATGCGGGCCAGGGGCCCAACGGCAACATCGGCGTCGCGCTGGGCGGCATCATCGCCTGTGGCGCGGTGTATTTCATCATCGGTGCCATCGTGCAGGCGGTGGGCACGGGCTGGATCGAACGCTTCATGCCCCCGGTGGTCACCGGCTCGGTGGTGGCCGTCATCGGGCTCAACCTCGCGGGCATCCCCATCAAGAACATGGCGCCCACGGGCTTCGACGCCTGGATGCAGGGCGTCACCTTCGTGAGCGTGGCACTGGTGGCGGTGTTCACCAGCGGCATGCTGCAGCGCCTGCTCATTCTCATGGGCCTCATCATCGCCAGCATCATCTACGCGGTGCTCACCAACGGCATGGGCCTGGGCAAACCCATGGACCTGAGCGGCAT
>CBKZAG010000095.1:0-12585 GCA_966692625.1 uncultured Comamonadaceae bacterium | reverse complement strand
AGGTGCCGCCTGGTACTGGCACTTCGTGGACGTGGTGTGGCTGGGTTTGTACATCCTGGTGTACTGGCTCTGATACTGCCGCCGGCCAAAACGGCAACAAAAAAGCGCCCCCGGGCGCTTTTTTATTGTTTGAGGTGAGCGGTTGTCAGCGCAGGGGCAAGCCGGTGGGCTGGATCCAGCCTGCGAAGTAGCTGAGCAGCACAAGAACAAAAAGCAGCACCGAGAATCCCACCCGAAACGCCAATGCTCGTGCCATGCGCCGGGATTTCTTTTCGTCGCTCTCGGCGTTGTTTTGCGGGCTGCGCATCATGAACACCAGCGCTGCGGCGAGGCTGCCTATGATGGCCACGAAGGCGACGATGACCAGATATTTCATGTACCGGATTATCCGATGACTGTTGCACCTGTACGGCCCCGCCGAGCCAGTTTCTGGCTGCTTACGCTGGCCGCGATCCTGGGCATGGCCTTGACCGCTTCCCTGGGTTTTTGGCAGCTTGGCCGGGCAGCCCAGAAAGAAGCGCTGCAGGTGCAGCGCGAGGCCCGAGAAAACCTGCCCGGATTGGGATGGGAGGACGTCCGTGCGGCCGCCGTTGCTGGTGACGGGCTCCAGGCCCTTGCAGACCTGCATGACAGGAAGGTGGCGCTGCAAGGACGGTGGGTGCCCGAGGCCACGGTATTTCTGGACAACCGGACGATGAACGGGCGTGCTGGATTTTACGTGGTGACACCCATGCGCCCGGTGGGCGAGGGGCCGGCCATCCTTGTGCAGCGGGGGTGGGTTGCACGCCGATTCGATGACCGCATGGCGTTGCCAGGCATCGATACCCCCGATGGCGTTGTTGAACTGACAGGGCAATTGGCCCCGCCGCCCAGCAAGTATTACCAGTTCGAAGGGGTGCAGGAAGGGCCAATCCGGCAAAATATCGAACTCGACGCCTTTTCGGCCGAATGGCGCCTGCCGCTGCTGCCTGTTTCCATCCAGCAGATTGCACCTCCAGCCGCCGCCGACGGCATGCTTCGCGACTGGCCCAGGGTCGGTTTCGACGTCCACAAGCACTACGGCTATGCCTTCCAATGGTTTGGTCTGTGCGCACTGATTGCTTTTCTGTATGTCTGGTTCCAATTCATCGCCCCGCGCCGACGCCGCGCAGTCTGAGCATGCGGCGCAGCCGGCTTCGGCGCCACGCGACGAACCGTTGACGTTGACCGTCTATGACATGCCCGACCTGGGCGCAGACAGCGCCCGCCGGGTGGTCGGCACGCGTGCTGGCCGTTGGAAGATGTTGCTGGTGCTGCTGGTTTGCGCCGCACCGGTGATCGCGTCCTACTTCACCTATTACGTGCTGCGCCCCGAGGGCAGGCGCAACTACGGTGAAATCATCGATCCGCCGGTGGCCATGCCAGCCTTGCAAGGGCAGGATGCGCATGGGCAAACCGTGCCCTTGAGTTCTCTCAAGGACCAATGGCTGTTCGTGAGCGTGGCCGACAGCGCCTGTGACGCTCAGTGCGAGCGCCACCTGTACCTGCAACGCCAGTTGCGCGAGGGTCTGGGCAAGGACAAGGACCGGGTGGACTGGGTATGGCTGCGCACGGGAAGCGCCGAACTGAGTGAAACCCTGCGCAAGGCCACGGCCCAGGCGGCCGTGCTGCACATCGATGAGGCAGCCATTCTTTCCTGGCTCCAGCCTGCGGCGGGACATCAGTTGAAGGATCACCTGTATGTGGTTGACCCCATGGGGCAGTGGATGATGCGCTTCCCGGCTGATGCGGACCCGACCCGCATGCGGCGTGATCTGGAACGCCTGCTGCGTGCGTCCAGTTTCTGGGACCAGGCGGGGCGCTGAACATGGACCAGCAGGTGCTGTATGACTACGCGCCCGTGGCGCGCATGATGCTCTTGGGTGTGATGATCGCCCTGGGGCCGCTCGCATGGATCTGGTTGCGCAAGCGCGATGCCAGCCCTGCGCAGCGACTGGCCGGGCTCACCGGGCTCACGCTGTTCCTGACCTTTGATCTGGTGCTGTTCGGCGCCTTCACGCGCCTGACGGATTCGGGTCTGGGGTGCCCCGACTGGCCGGGCTGCTACGGCAACGCCAGCCCATTCGGCGCCAAGGTCTCCATCGCTGCAGCACAGGAAGCGATGCCCACCGGGCCGGTCACCTTCTCCAAGGCCTGGATCGAAATGATCCACCGCTATCTGGCAACGGCGGTGGGCGTGTTCATCCTGGTCATGGCCAGCGTGGGTTGGATCGAGCGCAAGCGTTTGAACGTGTCGGTGGCGTGGCCGCTTGCCACCCTGGCCTGGGTGTGCCTGCAAGGGGCTTTTGGCGCCTGGACGGTGACCATGAAGCTGTTTCCGGCCATCGTGACCATGCACCTGCTGGGCGGTCTCGTCCTGCTGGCCTTGCTGCGTGTGCAGGCGGTGCGTTACGGCCAGGCTTTTGGCATGGTGGCCGTCAAGTCCGGGCAAGGGGGCGGTTGGAGTGCCTTCACACGCCGCGCTTTGTGGGCGCTGTTTGCCCTGGTGTGGTTGCAGATTGCCCTGGGTGGCTGGGTGAGTACCAACTATGCCGTGCTGGCGTGCCGCGACTTTCCAACTTGCCAGGGCAGTTGGTGGCCGCACATGGACTTTTCCGGCGGTTTTGAACTGTGGCGTCACCTTGGGGTGCAAGGCTCGGGCGAGGCGTTGCCCTTTGCTGCGCTCACCGCCATCCATTACGTGCACAGGCTGATGGCCTACCTGGTGTTGGTGTGCCTGTTGGCGATGGCATGGCATCTGCGCCGCCAGGGCCATGCAGGGCATGCGCGCTGGCTGCTGGCCCTGGGTGGCTGGCAGCTGCTGACCGGGCTGTCCAACGTGGTGCTGGAATGGCCCCTGGTGGCGGCCGTGGCCCACACAGGTGGCGCGGCGGCCATGGTAGTGGTCTTGACTGGCTGGCTCACCGTTCTGTCGCCTGCACAAGCCCCGCTGGGGCGCACCTCAACTCTGCCCGACGAGCAACCCGCATGAGCAGCCCCGAATTGTCTTTGTCCACCCCGCTGCCGCCCACGTGGAGGCAGTTCTACGCGCTGATGAAGCCGCGCGTGATCCAGCTCATCGTGTTCTGCGCACTCATCGGCATGGTTTTGGCCGTGCCGGGCTTGCCTTCGTGGGACCAGGTGGTTCTGGCTGTGGTGGCCTGCTTTGGTATCTGGCTGGTGGCAGGCGCTGCCGCCGCCTTCAATTGCGTGGTCGAGCAGCACATCGACGCCAAGATGAAACGCACCGCCTGGCGTCCCACCGCCAAGGGCGAGCTGACCAATGCGCAGACGCTGACTTTCTCTGCCATCCTTTGCGTCATCGGCTCGATCATCCTCTACGTGTGGGTTAACCCGCTGACGATGTGGCTGACCTTCGCCACTTTTGTGGGGTACGCGGTCATCTACACCGTGGTGCTCAAGCCGCTCACGCCGCAGAACATCGTCATCGGCGGAGCGTCAGGGGCCATGCCGCCAGTGCTGGGCTGGGCCGCCATGACCGACGCCGTGACGCCCGAATCGCTCATCCTTTTCCTCATCATCTTCCTGTGGACGCCGCCGCACTTCTGGGCATTGGCCTTGTACAGGGTGGAGGACTACCGCAAGTCGGGCCTGCCCATGCTGCCGGTGACTCACGGTTCGGAGTTCACGCGGCTGCAGATCGTGCTTTACACGCTGATCCTGTTCGCGGCGTGCCTGCTGCCTTTCGTGATGCGCATGAATGGCTGGTTCTACCTGGTGGCGGCTGTGTTGCTCAACCTGGGTTTCTGCGCCTACGCTTTTGCGCTGTGGCGCAACTATTCCGACCAGCTCGCGCGCAAGACCTTCCGTTTTTCCCTGATCCACCTGTCGCTGCTGTTCGCGGCGATGCTGGTGGATCACTACCTGGCATGAGATTGATGAAGACCTTCAGCGAACCCACGGGGCGCCGCGGCGCCTTGCGTGGCCTGCTGGGTGGCGTGGCACTGGCTGCGCTGCTGGCCAGCGGTTGCAGCGAAAAACCTCCCTTTCAGGGTATCGACATCACTGGGGCGGATTACGCCACCGGTTTCAACCTGACCGATCACAACGGCCAGAAGCGCACGCTGCAAGACTTTCGCGGCAAGGTGGTGGTGATCTTCTTTGGCTATACGCAGTGCCCCGACGTCTGCCCGGCCTCGATGACCGAACTGGCGCAGGCCAAGGCGCTGCTGGGCCCCTTGGGGGACAAACTGCAGGGCTTGTTCGTGAGCGTGGACCCGGAGCGCGACACGCCCGGGATCATGCGCGAATACATGGCCAGTTTTGACCCGACGTTTCTGGCGCTGTACACCGAGCCAGGCCAACTTCCAGAGCTGGCCAAGTCCTTCAAGGTCTACTACAAGAAGGTGGATGGCAAGACGCCCACTTCGTACTCCATGGACCATTCCGCAGGCAGCTACGTGTACGACCCGCAAGGGCGCGTTCGGCTGTACCACCGCTACGCCAGCGGGGCCGAGGGCCTGGCCGCCGACGTGAAGCGCCTGCTGGAGGAGTGAGGCGCGGCGAAGCCGCCCACTTGGTCAGCCTACGGTTGCACCGCTGATCTTGACTGCGCGCTGGAATTTGGCGCGCTCGCGTTCCATGAATGTGCCGAAGGCCTGCGGCGTCGTGGGGGCAGGTTCGGCCATGAGGGTGGTAAAGCGGTTCTTCACCTCGGGCGCGCGCAAGGCCAGGGTGAACACCTGGTTCAGGCGTGCAACCACGTCGGCAGGCGTAGCGGCGGGCACCACCAGTCCCCACCATGTGTCTATCTCGAAGCCTGGGTAGGTCTCGGCCACGGTGGGGATGTCAGGCATCGCTTGGCTGCGTTGTGCCGTGGTCACGGCCAGCGCCTTGAGCTTGCCGGAGCGGATGTTCGGGGCGGCCGTGGCCAGGTTGTCGAAATTGAAATCGACTTGGCCTGACAGCAGAGCCACTTGAGCGGGGTTGCCCCCGTTGTAGGGGATGTGCAGCGCAAAAATGCCGGCCTGGTTCTTGAACAGCTCGCCTGCGAGGTGCCCGGCACTGCCGTTGCCGCCTGAGCCGTAGTTGAGTTTGGCGGGGTTGGCCTTGGCGTATTTCACCAGATCAGCCAGGGTCTGGATGCCCAGCCGCTGCGCGGTGTCGGCATTGACCACGAGCACGTTGGGCACGCGCAGCATCTGGGTGACGGGTTGGAAGTCTTTCGCCGGGTCGTAGGGCAGCTTGCTGAAAAGCCAGGGATTGATGGCGTGCGATGCCGTTGTGGCGATGCCGAGCGTCAGGCCGTCGGGGGCGGCCTTGGCGGTCAGCTCCATGCCAATGTTTCCCCCAGCACCCGGGCGGTTTTCAATGATCACGGGCCCACCGAGCTGATCGCGAACCTGGTCGGCCAGGATGCGTGCAGTGACGTCGATGGGGCCGCCCGCAGCGAAGGGCACGACGATGCGCGTGACTTTGCCAGCCTGGGCATGTGCCCAGGGTGTTGCGGCTGTGGCCGCGAGGGCCAGGCTGGTCTGGATCAGTTGTCGGCGTTGCATCGTCTTGTCTCCTGGTTGTTGTGGTTGGCGGAGCGGTCAGGCTGCGGGGTGCTTGTCTTTTTCCGAGGTGAAGGAGTCGGCGTAGAACTCCTCGTCGGGCAGCCCCGCGGCCACGTAGTCGCGGTGCGCGGATTCAACGACGATGGGCGCGCCGCAAGCGTACACCTGGTGGCCCGACAGGTTGGGGAAGTCCTGCAGCACGGCCTGGTGGACGAAGCCGGTGCGGCCGGTCCAGTTGTCTTCAGGCTGGGCGTCTGACACCACGGGCACATAGCGCAGGTTGGGCATGGTGGCGCACTGTGCCTCGACCCAGGCGTTCTGGTACAGGTCGGCTGGGCGGCGGCCGCCCCAGTACAGCGTGGTGGGGCGCGTGATGCCCTTGTACTGCATGTGTTCGATCAAGGCCTTGATGGGCGCAAAGCCTGTGCCGGAGGCCAACAGGACGATGGGCTTGTCACTGTCTTCGCGCAGGAAGAAGCTTCCGTAGGGGCCTTCGATGCGCAGGATTTCCTTTTCCTTCATGGCGCCGAACACGTGGTCGGTGAACTTGCCGCCCGGCATGTGGCGGATGTGCAGCTCCATGCCCGGCTGGGTTTGCTGCAGGTGCGGGGCCGTGGCCATGGAGTAACTGCGGCGCGCGCCGTCACGCAGGATGAATTCGACGTACTGGCCCGCATGGTACTGGAAGGTGTCGCTGGCGGGCAGTTGCAGCTTGAGGATCATCACGTCGTGGGATGCGCGTTCCAGGCTGTTGACGCGCACCGGCATCTTCTTGATGGGGAAGGCGCCTGCTTCGGTCACTTGCTTGGATTCCAGCACCACGTCGCTCATGGCTGTGGCGCAGCAGGTCAGCACGAACCCGGCGGCTTCCTCTTCAGGGCTGAGCGCCTTGGTCTGGTGGGTGCCGTGCACCACAGTGCCTTCGAGCTTCTTGCACTTGCAGGAGCCGCAGGCGCCGTCCTTGCAGCCGTAGGGCAGGCCAATGCCCTGGCGGATGCCTGCGGCCAGGATGGCTTCGTCGGGGTTGGAGGTGAAGGTGCGCCCGCTGGGCTGGACGGTGATGGTGAATGTCATACTGCTGAGTGTTGCGGTGCGGGGCCGTTCTGGCTCCGTAAACGTTGGATTTTCTCAAATTTGGTGAGGCACATGGTCTGGATGGGTGCTTTGCCCGCGCGGTTCCGCCGCGAACGGGTCTTGATCGTGGGGTGTGGTGACGTGGGGATGCGCAGCCACCGGGCGCTGGGCGCAGGCAAACGCGCACGTGTGCTGGCGCTGACTTCTTCGCCCGAGCGTGTGCAAGGGCTGCGGCAGGCAGGCATGACGCCGCTGCTGGGCAACCTGGACGACCCGGCCAGCCTGCGCCGCCTGGCCGGTGTGGCTACGCGCGTGCTGCACCTGGCGCCACCACCCACCGAGAACCTGCCGGACTGGCGGCAGGACCCGCGCACGCGCGCCCTGACGCGCGCGCTGGCCAGGCGTGGCCGGCCTGCAGCGCTGGTGTATGGCTCCACCTCGGGCGTGTATGGCGACTGCGGCGGGGCGTGGGTGAGCGAGACGCGCGACACCGGCGCGACGACACCGCGCGCATTGCGCCGGGTGGATGCGGAGCAGGTGCTGCGCTGGTATGGCCGCGCCTTCGGCGTGCCCGTCACCCTGTTGCGCATTCCCGGCATTTACGCGGCGGACCGCGAGGGCGGCACCCCGCGCGAGCGCCTGTTGCGCGGCGCCCCAGTGCTGCGGCCCGAGGACGATGTGTTCACCAACCACATCCACGCGGACGATCTGGCACGGGCCTGTGTGGCCGCGTTGTGGCGGCCCAGGTGGCTGCGTGTCATCAACGTGAGCGACGACACGGAGCTGCTGATGGGGGACTACTTTGACCTGGCGGCAGACTTGTACGGCCTGCCACGCCCGGAGCGCATTGCGCGAGAGGGGGCGGAGCAGCGCCTGTCGCTGATGGTGTTGAGCTTCATGAACGAATCGCGCCGCTTGCGCAACGACCGCATGAAGAAGGAGCTGCGCCTGCGGCTGCGTTACCCGACGGTGCGAGAGGGGCTGGTCATGAATTCTCCCGTGAGTCGTTCGTGAGTCGAAAAACCGGGAATGATGTGGGAGCAACAAGCAAGAAAAAAAGGCCCTCCTGGGGAGAGCCTGATTTCATGTGTACCTGCAAGTTCTATCAAGTGGTGCCGGGGGCCGGACTCGAACCGGCACGGTGTTTTGCACCGGCAGATTTTGAATCTGCTGCGTCTACCAATTTCGCCACTCCGGCTGCAGGGTAAGCCGAAATTATGGCACAGTGAAGGGGCACTTCCGGCCGCTTAAAACAAAACGATCCATGAAATCTGCATCCAGCAACGCTGCACGCCGCAGCGCCAAGCCCAAAACCCCGCGTGTTTACCAGACCATCGAAGGTGCCATTGGCCACACGCCGCTGGTGGCGCTGCAGCGCATTGGCGCCGAGTCGAACCGCACCCGCGGCAACGTGGTGCTGGGCAAGCTGGAGGGCAACAACCCCGCCGGGTCGGTGAAGGACCGTCCGGCCCTGTCGATGATCCAGCGCGCCGAGGAGCGTGGCGAGATCAAGCAGGGCGACACGTTGATCGAAGCCACATCGGGCAACACCGGCATCGCGCTGGCCATGGCGGCGGCCATCAAGGGGTACCGCATGGTGTTGATCATGCCGGAGGACCTGAGCATTGAGCGTGCCCAGACCATGAAGGCCTTTGGCGCGGAGCTGATCCTCACGCCGAAGAGTGGGGGTATGGAATACGCGCGCGATCTGGCCGAGCAGATGCAGAAAGACGGCAAGGGCCGCGTGCTGGACCAGTTTGCCAACCCCGACAACCCTCGCATCCATTACGAAACCACGGGCCCCGAGATTTGGGAGCAGACGGGTGGGCAGATCACCCATTTCGTCAGCGCCATGGGTACCACGGGCACCATCACCGGGGTGTCGCGCTTCCTCAAGGAAAAGAACCCCGCCATCCGCATCATCGGTGCGCAGCCCAGCGAGGGCTCGCGCATTCCGGGCATTCGCAAGTGGCCGCAGGAGTATTTGCCGAAGATTTACGACCCGACCCACGTGGACGAACTGGTCTATGTGAGCCAGCCCGACGCCGAGGAAATGTGCCGGCGCCTGGCGCGCGAAGAGGGCATTTTCGCGGGCATTTCTGCGGCGGGCGCATGCTGGGTGGCCCAGCAGATCGCCCAACAGGTGGAGAACGCCACCATCGTGTTTGTGGTGTGCGACAGGGGCGACCGCTACCTGTCCACCGGCGTGTTCCCGGCCTGACTGTTGCCGCCGGAGCATCCGTGAGCGAGCTGCGCTACTGCCCTGCCTGCGCCACGGCCTTGGCGCAGATCCGACTACCCGAGGACGGCGGGCCCAAGACGCGCCTGCGCTGCCCCGTCTGCGGTTGGACGCACTGGAACAACCCCGTGCCGGTGCTGGCGGCCATTGTGGAGCTAGACGGCAAAGTGCTGCTGGCGCGCAACGCGGCGTGGACGCAGCGCATGTTTGCTCTGATCACCGGTTTCATGGAAGCGGGTGAAAGCCCTGAAGAAGGCATACGCCGCGAGGTGCTGGAGGAAACCGGCCTGACCGTTGAGCGGCTGGTGCTGGTGGGCGTGCACGATTTCCAGCGCATGAACCAGGTGATCATCACTTACCACGCTGTGGCGCATGGCGAGGTGTGCTTGTCGCCCGAGCTGGCCGAATACAAGCTGTTCGACCCCAAGGATGTGATCTGCTGGCCCGCCGGCACGGGCTGGGCGCTGGCCGACTGGCTGCGTTCGCGGGGTATCGAGCCGCGCTTCATGGAACTGTCTGCCAACTGAGAGTCACCGCCGGGGGCTGGATGAGCGGTCAGCACGATTACCCCTCCCCCCTTAAAATGCGCCGTCAAACAGGAACCGAACCATGAACGTAGACCGAGAACTCGACGCACGCGGCCTGAACTGCCCGCTCCCCATCCTCAAAGCCAAGAAAGCCCTGGCGGAAATGACCAGCGGCCAGACCCTGAAGGTGATTGCCACCGATACGGGTTCGGTGCGTGACTTCCAGGCCTTTGCCAAGCAGACCGGCAACGAACTGGTGGAGCAAGATACGACCGGACCGGATTACGTGACGGTGCTGCGCCGCCGCTGATCCCGGCCCACGAAAAAGGCCGCTCTTGAGCGGCCTTTCTGGTTTGTACCGGGTATCAAACCCCGAGGCGTTGCAACTGTTCTTGCAACCGCTCCAGCGTAGCGCCGAATTCGGCCACACGCTTCTTCTCCTGCTCGATCACCGCAGGCGGGGCCTTGGCCACGAAGGCCTCGTTGCCCAGCTTGCCATTGGCCTTGGCGATCTCGCCTTGCAGGCGGGCCACTTCCTTGCCCAGGCGGGCCTTCTCAGCGGCCACGTCAATTTCCATGAACAGGCATAGGCGCGCATCACCTACCACAGCCACGGGCGCGGCCTGTGCGGCGGCGCTCCAGCAGGCTTCGTCGGCAAACACCTTCACCTCGCTCAGCTTGGCCAGGGCTTGCAGCACGGGGGCAGTGTCTTGCAGGAAGGCGGCACCGGCCGGGCTTCCCGCCACCGCGTACAGCGGCAGACGCTGGGCGGGTGATACGTTCATCTCACCGCGCAGGTTGCGGCAGGCATCCACCAGGGCCTTGAGTTGGGCCACGTGGGCTTCGGCCTGCTCGTCGATGCGCTCGGGCTGGCTCACGGGGTAGGCCGCCACGCTTACCGAATCGCCAGCACGCCCTGCCACGGGGGCCACTTTCTGCCACAGCTCTTCGGTGATGAAGGGGATGATGGGGTGTGCCAGGCGCAGGATGGTTTCCAGCGTGCGGATAAGCGTGCGGCGGGTGCCGCGCTGCTGCTCGGCGTTGCCGGTGTTGATCTGCACCTTGGCAATTTCGAGGTACCAGTCGCAGAACTCGTTCCAGACGAATTCGTAGATGGTGTTGGCCACGTTGTCCAGGCGGTATTCGGCAAAGCCCTTGGCCACCTCGGCTTCCACGCGCTGCAGGCGCGAGACGATCCAGCGGTCGGCCTGGCTGAATGTCAAGCCGCATGCACACACATCCCCGGGGGCGGTGTCCGAGCCAGCGCCGGGCCGCCCCAAGCTGGCGAGAGCCCCCTCGGGGGGCAGCGCAGCCCCAGCAGGGGCAAGCGTGGGGGCGCTATCGCTCAGCCCGCAGTCATGGCCTTCGCAGTTCATCAGCACAAAGCGCGTGGCGTTCCACAGCTTGTTGCAGAAGTTGCGGTAGCCTTCGCAGCGTTTGCTGTCGAAGTTGATGCTGCGGCCCAGGCTGGCCAGCGCGGCGAAGGTGAAGCGCAGCGCGTCGGCGCCGTAGGCGGGAATGCCTTCGGGGAATTCCTTCTCGGTGGCCTTGCGCACCTGGGGTGCGGTTTCGGGCTTGCGCAGGCCGGTGGTGCGCTTGTCCAGCAGCGGAGGCAGTTCAATGCCGTCGATCAGGTCCACCGGGTCGAGCACGTTGCCTTCGGACTTGCTCATCTTCTTGCCTTGCGCGTCGCGCACCAGGCCGTGGATGTACACGTGCTTGAACGGCACGCGGCCGGTGAAGTGCGTGGTCATCATGATCATCCGGGCGACCCAGAAGAAGATGATGTCGTAGCCGGTGACCAGCACGGTGCTGGGCAGGTAGAGGTCGTAGTCCTTGGTGGCGGAGGTGCCTTGCAGCGCCTCGGGCCAGCCCAGGGTGGAGAAGGGCACCAGCGCGCTGGAGTACCAGGTGTCGAGCACGTCAGGGTCGCGCGAGAGGCCGCCGCCCAGCACCTGCTGGCGCTGGGATTCGCCCAGGTGCCGGGCGTAGGCCTGGAGCTGTGCCTGGGCGTCTTCGGCGTCGCGCGCCACGTAGACGTTGCCTTCGATGTCGTACCAGGCGGGGATCTGGTGGCCCCACCACAACTGGCGGGAAATGCACCAGTCCTGGATGTTGTTCATCCACTGGTTGTAGGTGTTGACCCAGTTTTCGGGCACGAAGCTGACCTGGCCGCTGGCCACGGCGTCGATGGCCTTCTGGGCAATGCTCTTGCCCGTGGGGTCCTGCTCGCTGACCTTGTTCATGGCCACGAACCACTGGTCGGTCAGCATGGGCTCGATCACCTGGCCGGTGCGCGCGCAGCGCGGCACCATGAGCTTGTGTTTCTTCACTTCCACCAGCAGGCCTGCGGCCTCCAGGTCGGCCACGATCTGTTTGCGGGCGACGAAGCGGTCCAGCCCACGGTACTTGGCCGGGGCGTTGTCGTTGATGGTGGCGTCGAGTGCCAGCACGCCGATGATGGGCAACTGGTGACGCTGGCCGACGGCGTAGTCGTTGGCGTCGTGCGCGGGGGTGACCTTGACCACGCCGGTGCCGAACTCGCGGTCCACGTAGGCGTCGGCGATCACGGGGATCTCGCGGTCGCACAGCGGCAGCTTCACGTACTGGCCGATCAGGTGGGCGTAGCGTTCGTCCTCGGGGTGAACCATCACGGCCACGTCACCCAGCAGTGTTTCGGGGCGGGTGGTGGCCACCACCAGCTGGCCTTCGCCCGTGGCCAGGGGGTAGGCAATGTGCCAGAGCGAGCCGTCTTCCTCTTCGCTTTCCACCTCCAGGTCGGACACGGCGGTCTTGAGCACCGGGTCCCAGTTGACCAGGCGCTTGCCCCGGTAGATGAGGCCTTGCTGGTAGAGCTTGACGAAGGTTTCGGTCACCACCTTGGACAGCTTGTCGTCCATGGTGAAGTACTCGCGGCTCCAGTCCACGCTGTCGCCCATGCGGCGCATCTGGGTGGTGATGGTGTTGCCCGACTGCTCCTTCCATTCCCAGACCTTGGCCACGAAGTTCTTGCGGCCCAGGTCGTGCCGGCTGATGCCTTGCTGCTGCAGCTGGCGCTCCACCACGATCTGCGTGGCGATGCCGGCGTGGTCGGTGCCGGGCACCCAAACGGTGTTGAAGCCCCGCATGCGGTGGTAGCGCGTGAGGCTGTCCATGATGGTCTGGTTGAACGCGTGCCCCATGTGCAGGGTGCCGGTCACGTTCGGCG
>CBKZAG010000094.1:0-12626 GCA_966692625.1 uncultured Comamonadaceae bacterium | reverse complement strand
AGGGCGGCAGATCGACAAACTTGTCCAGGAAGGCATCGCCCGGGTCGACATCGAGCGGTAGCATCTCGTAGCCCTCTACCTTCAACTCCTCGGCCAGTAGCATGAAATGCTTCTGCTGAAACAGCACGGTCTGCCAGTTGTCGACCGTCTCTTCGTTCGTGAGGTTAAACTCAGTCGTGTGAATTGCTACGCCGCCTGGGCGCAACACCTTCATTGAGTTCTTGATAAAATCCAACCCTTTTCGAATTGATCCCAAGTGCTCGAGGGCACAAATCGACCAGCAGAAATCGTAACCCTCGTTCATCGACGCGGGTATGGCATTCATGTCGACGTATTCCAGCCGTACCCGTCGATCAAACTCGTCCTGACTTACTAAGTCAGGGTAATAGGCCTTGTGCAGAGAACTCGTGTGTTGCCCTGTTGCAACCCAACCTAGACCTTTGGACTGCTCAGGCGCTAGGTCAGTGACAGTCACGTCGATGCCCCGGGAGGCAAGGAGGCTGGCCACCGGCTCTTCGCCACAACCGAAACCTACGCCCCGTGCTCCGCCACGCAAGGCCCCATTCTCCCTAATGGCTTGGAGCACAAAGGCATATTCCCATATCTTCCGGTGCAGAAGCGGTTTCAGGTGTAAGGCGTCGCACCAAGCACGAAACCAGGGCTCGGCAAAATCCGCCTGGCGGCACAGGCGGGAAGTCAGCGGCAGGATACTGTCCTGCTCGACCGCAGCCATCTGCCCCTGCTGGTACAAGACTCGAGCCATCTGCAACCCTAGTTGTTTTAGATTGGTTCGCATCAGGTCAATATCCTTCAACTCGTGCCACAGAAAGCCGAGCCCAGGATGTCCTTCTGCATTCACCTTCGCCTTGTGACTGAGAATGGCCTCGTCCACGCGCAAACGGATTAGTTTGTCCAATTCTCGGCGAAATTCCGGCGAATGCCACACTAAGCGCAACGCTAAGCGCGACAACAAAACTTTGATATCCATAATATTCAATCTTTCAACAAATCTGCGATTTCTTGTGCGAACTGCATGGCCGACTGCTGCCAGCTCAGGCCCACGGCCTGACCAAGTGTTTGGCGCTTGGGTAAGATCCCCTTCTCCGCCTCCCACATGCGTGCCTCCAATTGGGCAGCGTCAGTCGGCGCAAAGAAATTGGCAAAGTCCTCTCCAATCTCACGGAAGACCGGGATATCACTGGAGATCACCGGAAGTCTCCAGTGCGCCCCTTCGACCAAGGGTAGTCCAAAACCCTCGATAAGGGACGGAATAACTAGTGCACCCGCATCACGATAGATACGCGCGAGCATGTCATCGCCCACGTTGCCAAACCAGTGCAATACTTGCCCGTAGTGTGGCGAGGCCGTCATCGCCGAAATGATTTCGTCGCAACTCCAACCTTCCCGGCCGACGACCACCAGGCTCCAGTTCCCGCCTGCCTTGCGATAGGCATCGAAGGCCTGTAAGGCCAAGCTATGGTTCTTGCGCGGTTCAATCGTACCAACAATCAGGAAGTACCGCCCTGAACGCAAAACCTCTGGTATTTCGACATCAACCAAATCATCCGCAACGCTGAAATCGCAGCCCAAGTGGAAGTAGCCATAACGCTGGATACGTGCACCAGGCATACTCAGTGCATATGCTTGGCAAGCCTCCATCGCACTCCTAGAAATGGAGATGCATGCATCCGCCGATATAACGGTTGCCTGCAGCCATCGCCCGAAACTTTCGTTGTGCTCAGGCGTGCAGAACTGCGGGTGGGAAAAGGGGATCAGGTCATACACGAGTGTCACACGCCGCAGGTCCAGAGCGTAGTTAACACTCCACTCGTCGATCCAGCCTGCGTCGACGTCAAGCACAACGCTTCCTACGGGCAACTCGGCACCGGGCAAACCATTTAGGCGGGTAAGCACGCGGCGCGCCAGAGATCGCAGGCGATTCGGCACAAAGCGACGCAGCCAGCGGTTACCCCAGACTTTATGGGATTCGGGGCCGCGATAGGTCATGCGGAAAGCCTCCGCCGTCACCCAACGACCACCAAACAGCCCACCAAACTCATAATGAAAGCCTGCCACCTGCTGCTTGTCCAGATAGCGCTCTAATTCCCGGACCACACGCTGAATACCCGAATTCCCACCGTAGAGTAGGGTAGGCGCTACATTGACGTAGACCTTGTTGTTCTCCATCACTTCCATAGATTCATGCTCAAAAAACTCCGGCTTTTACGGCATTGCCGCGTATGACTTGAACATTGGCAGGCAGCCATGCTGCGCCGACGAAGACCGGTTTATTGACGTTGATCACTGTGAAAACGATGGCCAAATCCAACCAGTCAAAATTGTTCTCCAGATGGGTATCCGAGCTCGACAGGGAAAGGGTGATGGAATAGGTTCCCGGCCCAAGATTGACCGGGAAACCAATCCGATACTCCAACCACTCTCCCGTGACGAGACCTTTCTGAACTTGCCCTGTGTGCCAGGTGTTAGTGCCGAAAACTGGTTGCCCCAGCCGATCCTTAATGAGCATCCCCAGGACCAGACGGTTCACCGCCGCCTGTGCCTGCACATGTACCCGCAGACTAGCTACGGTACCAACGGCGGCTAACTCGGCCACCTGCCCTTCTGCGTCGAACAGCATGCAAGACACGATGCGCACCTCGCCCGTACCGGAGCGTGTCTGGACCCTACCCGACTGCAACTCAACCTGTGTTAAGGTCTGGCTTTGACGCTTGGTAAGCAGCGCATTGTAGAAATCCATAACCGCCTCAGGCGCGCCTTCGATGGCGATGTGCCCATCGTCTAGGAGAATGGCCCTGTCACACATCCCCTGAATGGCATTCCGGTCGTGGGACACCAGCAAGAGCGTTGTCCCCAACACGCGAAACTGCTTGATTCGCTCAATGCTTTTGTGCTGAAAATAGGCATCCCCGACTGACAGCGCCTCGTCCACGATCAGGATGTCCGGGCGTCGCGCCGTCGCCACGGCGAATTCTAGGCGCATTTGCATACCGCTGGAGTAGACCCGAACTGGGTGGTCCATGTAATCGCCAATCTCGGCGAAGGCTTCGATCTCAGGCATGAGTTCGAGTATTTGTTGGACACTCATACCCAGCAGTTGCCCGGCCATGCAGACGTTTTGCCTCCCTGTGAACTCCGGGTGAAAGCCGATACCCAGCTCCAGCAGGGCAGCAACGCGACCAGTGGTTTGCACTGAGCCGGTGGTGGGCAGGGTGGTACCGGTGAGCATTTTCAGCAAGGTGCTTTTGCCCGCGCCATTGATCCCGATGATACCCAGCGCCTCGCCCGGGTTCACGCTGAAGCTGATGTCTTGCAGTACCCACTTGATGGTGTGGCGCGGCTTGGCGAACGGCAACAGCCATTCCTTGAGGCGGGCAAAGCGGGTGGGGTAGACCTTGTAGGCTTTGCCCAGATTGGAGACGGTGATGCGGCCCATTACAGTTCGTCCACAATCTCGCCGGCATGCCGCCGGAACAGCCGCAGTGCATACAGCGCCAGACCCATGGCGAGCACGGCGAATAGCGCCAAGCTTTGCCATTGCGGCCACTGGTTAGCAACAAAGACCCGTTGGTAGCCCTGCATGAGGTGGTACATGGGGTTAAGGTTCATCCAGGGCAGCAGCCAGTCTGGCAGGATGGTGGCAGGATAAACGATGGGCGTGGCCCAAAACCAGAACTGGAGCAGCACACTGGAGAGTTGCCCAGCATCGCGAAAGAAGACATTGAGCACGCCAAGGGTGACACCCAGGCCCACGGCAAACAGGACGTGAATGGCCAGCAAGGGGATCATAGACAGGATGCTCAGGCCGGGTACATTGCCTGTGACCAGAAGAAAGAACATGAACAAGCCGAAGATGATGGAAAAGTTGAGCAGCGCGCTTGCCACCACGATGACCGGTAAAGTGAGGCGCGGGAAGCTGAGCTTTTTGAGTAGGTTGGCGTTGTCGAGGAATACCGACTGGCTGCGCTGAATGATCTCGGCAAACAGGCCCCAAGTGATAATGCCCGTACAAAGATAGATGCTGTAGGAGAAGTTACCCTCCACCCCGGGCAATTTGGCCTTCATGACCTGGGTGAAGATGACGGTGTAGATGAGGATCATGGCCAGCGGCTGCAACACCGTCCAGGCAATGCCCAGCATGGTGCCGCGGTAGCGCAACTGGTATTCGCGCCGAACGCTGCCGAGAACGAAACCACGGAAGTTCCAGACGGCCTTGAGGGACGCGGCGCTGATCATGCCCGGCCGTACTTGTCGTCGAAACGGACGATATCATCCTCGCCCAGGTATTCGCCGCTTTGAACTTCGATCATAACCAAGTCGAGCACGCCGGGGTTTTCCAGCCGGTGCTTGTGGCCCGCCGGGATGTAGGTGGATTCGTTGGTACCCACCATGATTTCGCGTTCACCATTGACGACTTTTGCCATGCCGCTGACGACGATCCAGTGTTCGCTGCGGTGGTGGTGCATTTGCAGGCTGAGGCTGGCACCGGGTTTGACTTCGATACGCTTGATCTTGAAGCGTGGACCTTCTTCCAATACGGTGTAGGTACCCCAGGGGCGCGCCACGGTGCGGTGCAATTTATAAGCGTCGTGCCCCTTGGTTTTGAGCTGGGCGACGACCTTTTTTACGTCCTGAGCCTTGTCGGGGTGGGCCACCAGCAGGGCGTCGGGCGTGTCGATGATCACAAGGTTGTCCACCCCTACGGTGGCGACCAACCGGTCTTCGCTCTGCACGAAGGTGTTGCGGCTGTCCACGAAAATGGCTTCGCCTACGGCGCGGTTGTGCGCTGCGTCGGGCGCCACGAGATCCTTCACCGCATTCCAGGAGCCGATGTCGCTCCAGCCGAAGTCGGACGGCACCACAGCCACATGTTTGGACCGCTCCATGACGGCATAGTCAATCGAGATGTCAGGCACCTGAGCGAACGCCTGGGCCGGTATCTCGAGCATCTGGCTGGTAGCGTTGTGCTGGGCTTTGAGAGCTTGCCAGCAGGCGTGTACGGTAGTAGCCACCTCGGGTGCGTGGTGGGCCATTTCTTCGAGCAGGCGGCCCGCCTGGAAGCAGAACATACCCGAATTCCAGTAAAAGTTGCCGCTGGCCAGGTAGGTCTGCGCTTTTTCGAGCGACGGCTTCTCGACAAACCGGAGAGCTTTGCGGCCTGGGGACAGGGCTTCACCGGCCTCGATGTAGCCAAAGCCAGTTTCTGGCCCGGTGGGCACGATACCGAAAGTAACGAGGTGGCCTTGCAGGGCCAATGCAGCCGCGTCCGCCACAGCGGCGGTGAAGCGGTCTTGGTCTTGTATGAGGTGGTCGGCCGCGAGGACAAGCATCAAGGCATCTGGGCCGTATTGCTCGACCACTTGGTGGGCAGCCAGGGCAACCGCAGGCGCGGTGTTGCGGCCCTCAGGCTCCAGCAAGAACGCACCGGAAAGTCGATCGCCAGGCTGTAAACCCGCGAGTTCATCCTTACTCATGAAATAGTAATCGCGGTTGGTGACAGTGAGCAACTCACGTTTACCACTGCCCCCCAACGATTCCATCACAGCAAAAGCGCGGCGATATGTTTTCAGCAGCAGGCTCTCACCATCGGCCAGTTTCATGAAAGGCTTGGGGTGCCCTTCACGGGATACAGGCCAAAGGCGAGTGCCAGCACCACCAGAAAGTATGACTGGAATGATCATTGGTTTGGTCTTTGTTTGAACCCTCACCCCAATACGCCTCCAGAATAAGCGCATCCATGACTATCGCTCGATCAAGAGGATCGCTACTTCATAGGAGTAGGGCTAGGCAGTTTAGGCACGCTACCGCCGTGCCGTGTCACGATCAGCAAGCGCGGCAGCGATGTCTAGCAGGGGAAATCCGAGGCTCGCGAGAGCAGCAAAGACTGCACGAAAGCACTAACAGATTGCGCATTTTACCATAGCGGCATAACTTTGAAAAAAGTTTCAGTCGAGCTTCAACCTACTTTACGCAGGCTGGCTGGAGTAACCCGCACCAGCATTTGCCTGGAGAGCAGTTCGATCAACACCATGGCACGGCGCTCGCCGTCGGCCATGTGGTAAATGCCCTCGATATCTTTAAACGGCGCTTCGGTCAAGCGCACTCGTTCACCAGGTTTGAACAGTCGCTCGGGCTCACACTTAGTTGCGGCGTCTTGGACCAGAAGCGCCTCAATGAGGCCGTCTGACACCTTGGCAGGCTCTGCACCGAAGCTGACCAGACGGCTGACGCCCTTGGTTGAGCGGACAGGTGCCCAGCTTTTGGCGGATTCTCCCATACCAAGCTGGATGAAAAGGTAACGCGGAAACAGCGGCTCATCTGCCACCGACACAACGCCACGACGGAGTTTTTCGGCCGAAAAAGTAGGCATGTAGCACTGAAAACCCTGCCGCTCCAGGTTCTCCAGTGCGCACTTTTCTTGCCTGGGTTTGGTATGAACAAGGTACCAATGCATGACCACCTCCACTTGCTGTCTAGTTTTTTCAAATTTTACTCTGCTCACAATGAGCTACCCACCTAACCGCCACGGTCGATTGTAATAAGCGGTTACCTGCTGGGCTGCCACACCTTTCTCGGGGGCGCACACATCATCCAACCAACCAAAGCCAGCAATAACGCGTAGAAGTGACTCTCCGTGGACAGCCACAGCGAGGCGTGCGTCACGCTGTCCACAAGAAAAACCCCAGAAAACCCGGCGGCCAGAACGGCAGTGCTGCCAGCCGCCCCCCTCACGCTGAAGAGTGGCAGCAGAATCAGAAGCAGCAGCAACCCTAGCCCGATCAACCCGTGTTCAACCCAGATGAACAGGAGTTGGTTATGCGGATGAAACTTGCCCGCATCGCACCACACTGGGGTGGTAGCCACCCGGCAGAACTGTTCGTGATAAGCCCCTGTACCCCAACCCAAAACTGGTTTTTCCTGGATGAGGTTCCACGTCTTTTCGGCGAAGTAAAGACGCTGGCCAATGGAGGTCAAGTCTTCTTGATGACTGCTACGCGCTTCCTGCACCGCTAGAGCAACGCGATTGCGCAGACCTTCCGACGAGTAGACAACGACAACGGCTGCCAAGCCCACACCCGCAAGAACCAACCAACGGCTGCGGCCCTTTATGGCAAACAAGGCAAAAGCGCCGAGCGCGGCGGCAAGCGCAACGTAGCCCGTTCGCCCATATGAGAGGTGCGTGATGCTCAATGCTGCGAACAAGGCCACGCCCCCCCATGCCAAGCGCCACTGCCTCGTCAACTTGCTGTTCAGGGTTTGCGACAGAGCAATGAGGACCAACATGGACATCATGATCCCCTGGGATATGTAGTCCTTGAACACCGTGTGATCAACGCCCCACCCTTGGTTGTGCGTGCGCGACCAAGGCAATTCGATCCAGATGTTGGCGTAGGTAGACACCAACGTAAACAGCATGGCTGCCGTGAAGGCACCCCAGCAGCGGCGGCGCCACTTCGCATCCATCAACAAGCTCATCACCAGCACCAGGAAGACCAGCTTGAAATACTTGCCCAGATGCTGCGCCACATCAGGCCATGGAGCTGGGCTGTACGCAATGCCAATGATCATCCACGCGTAAAGCCCCAGTGATGCCCATACGATGGGGTTGCCTCGCACAGCCTCCCAACGCTGGTGGTACTGCCCAGCAAGCAGGCCCGCAACCAACACAACCAGCATGGACACGTTTGCCCCGGCTATGGAGATGGGAAACAGAAAGTAAAGAGCCACGCACGCCAGTTTGGCAACCAGATCAGCTCGTTGTTGAATTTGCATGGTGTTGTTGCTCAGGCCCCATAAAGATTGAACTCCCTGGTATTTTCACACCCCGTCCTTGCATTGGAGTTGATCCGGTTCCGTGGAATGCCGTAGAGCAATTCGTCCATCGTCAGCTTTGGGTAGCACGGGCTGCCATGACCGTTGCAAAACTTTCAAACAATGCCGCGTAGCGCGGTGGTGACCATACGCGTGATTTCATCTGCAATGGCCTGGTTGTAGGTGTGCGACGTCTGGTTGCGGCTCTTGATCATCTCCATCCAGCCCTCGCCATCTTCCACCAGCCCTTGCGCGTATGCCGCACGCGCGGCATCACGGGAACCAGAAATTCCTGTTGTTCCCTGGTAGGCCAGGTAGTCCTTCATGACATTACAGGCGAGTTCATTGGTGAACTCGAAGGCCTGGATCAACCCCTGCTGCTCCAGCCCCGTCAACGGGCGTGCAGCAGCCAGTTGCACTGCGCTACGCAGGCGATCCAGGGCGCGCAGGTAGTTTTGCAGATGCTGTTGCTAGCGGATGCCAAGTCAGCCATGTTGTTGTTCAGCCAAAGTCGTGAACTGGCAATGGTAATGGCGTAACCGATTGCCTATACTGTTGCCCGCTTTGAACGGAAAAGCTGCATGAATGAGCCACTGCTGACCATTATCATCGTCCACTTCAACACCGCGAAACTGACCGGCGATTGCGTGGACTCCTTGCTACGCGTGCTGCAAGCCACGCTACTACGCCAGCAGTTTGAGGTAGTGATCGTCGACAACCGCTCCCGCATTGACGAGTTCCAGCAGTTGCAAGGGCATTTGGCAACACACGCCGAAGCCCCTGTGCGGCTGGTGCGCAACTGCATGAATTCGGGTTTTGGCTTGGGCTGCATGCTTGGGTTGAATTACTCGGCAGGCAAGTATGTGGCGTTCGTCAACAGCGACACGTCTTTCGACGATGATTGCTTTACGCCGCTGATAACGTTCATGGACGAGCAGGCCGATGCTGGCGTGGTGACCCCGCAGCACTTGGATATGGAAGGTCGCAGGACACCTTCTTTCCGCCGTTTTGACTCATTCCTGCAACGGTTTGCTGGTGATGGCTTGGCCCGGATCTTCTACAGGGGAACGGGCGCTGACCCAAAAGGCACATACACGGAACCCGTTGGGGTGGATTTTGTGCTGGGCAGCTTCATGCTGTTTCGTCGGGAGGCACTGGCAACCATTGGTGGCTTTGACCCCAACCTGTTCCTCTATTACGAGGAAATGGACACCTGCCTACGCCTGCAGAAGGCTGGCTACAAAGCCTACTATCACCCTGGCTCAAGCTTTCGCCACCTGGGCGGTGGCAGTGCGGCGCCGTCTCTGGAGCTACGTCTGGAAACCTTAATTTCCATGCTTTACATCATGCGCAAGAACAAGGGGATGCTGTACTACGCCGCATTCCATGCGGTGCTGGTGCTGCAGTACCTGTTGAAGGCCCCATTCAAGCAACGCAACCGCAAACTGCTGTGGGCACTGCTCACCCTGGGTGTGCCACAGGCCTGCTCCATGCGGACCAGGCAGGAGTGCAACTTTGACATCGTCAACGCCCGCCAGAGGGGTGTGCATTAACGCTTGGAGAGCTTCTGCCCCAAGAACTGCCTGTCGTATTTGAGCGCCGCATAGCGAAAGAAGCACTCCAGCGCGATGAAGAAGCAGAAAAGGAAGCCCTCTGCCCCACACAAAAAACCGCGCCGGAACACATACAGCCGCAGGAAGATGGCGAAAGAGGAACCAAAGCCGCGCAGCACGCCGCCACGTTTGCCCTGCTCCGCCCTTTTGGCGGCCCCTAGCTGGACGTATTGCGCCAGCTTCAGCAAGCTGTCGTAAACGGTTTCGCGGGAATAGTGCAGCAACCTGCTGCGAAACTTGTGGACTGGCAGACCAGTTCGGCGCAGCACGGCCCCTTCATGGACCACACCATCGAAGCGTTCGACCAACCCGGCTTTGAACAGCCGTTGTACGCCACCCGTAGACTTCATCAACGTCAAGGGGCGGCCATAAGCCACCTGGTTCCACATGACTTCCCAGCAAGCGTCTTCACCAGAAGCCACTGCCTGCTGTATTTCCTTTTGCAACTCGGGCGTGATGACTTCGTCAGCATCCAGAAAAAACACGTAGTCGGCCTTGACGTGGGCCAGCAACCGGGTGCGCTGCACGGCAAAACCTTGCCAGTCCGGGTGCAGCACCACCTCTGCCCCCATTTCGGCAGCGATGTCGCGCGTGCGGTCTGAGCTGCCGCTGTCGATCACCAACAGCTGGTCGGCAAAGCTAGCGCTTTGCAGGCACTGGGCAATGCGGCGTTCTTCGTTGAGGGTGAGAACGCCTATGCAAAGCGTGGGGCGTTGGGCTTCAGACATGGGGCTTCCAATTCAACAAACCAACCCACCGCCCCCACATGCGGGCAACGAGCTTGGGTGAAAACAAAACTATGCGTAGCGGAATGGCCACGCTGGTGAGCAGCAGCAACTTGCGCCGCTGGGCCTGCGCTGCTTGCAGGGACTGGTGCTTGCTGGCGAAGATGAGCTTGGACTGGGCATGATGGTAGCCGCGCCAGTACTCCCCGCGCCAGGGCGAGCGGCCTTTGACCGAGCCACGCGAGCGGTGCAAGGCTGCCACCTGCGGCAACACCACCATGGGCAGTTGCGCCTGGAACAGGCGCAGACAGAGGTCGTCGTCCTCGTAATAGAGGAAGAATCGCTCGTCGAAGAAACCCACATCGGCGAACCGTTCAACGCGCAGCAGCATGGCTGCGCCACAGACAAAGCCCACGCACACTGCACCTTCGGCACCCGGGCCGCGCGACGCCCACAGCGTGAGCGGCCAACGGTAATTCACCTCGGGCCTGCCTCGGGCATCTTGCAGCTGGGGGGCAAGCACTGCAGCGTCCGGCATATCGGTGGCAGCGTTCAACAAGGCCTCCAGGCCATCAACCGGCAACTCACAGTCGGGGTTGAGCAACAACGCAAAAGGTGTGGTCACCTGGGCCAAAGCGCGGTTGTTGGCTGCGCCAAAGCCCAGGTTGCGGCCGTGCGCCAGCACCTTGGCATGGGGCCACAGTTCGCTGGCGGCACGGGGGGTGCCGTCGCCGCTGCCGTTGTCGGAAACGATGACGTGCGCGCACTGGTTGAGCAACGGAGACAACCGGTCCAGGCAGTGGGCACTGTTGTAGGTGACGACGATGACGGTCACGCCGTTGAGCGCGGGGGCAAAGCCAGTATTCATTGAGTTGCTCCTGCGTTGCGACGGTATGCGTTCAACAGGAATGCCGCATAGCGTTGCGCGGCACCCTGCCCTTGCTGCAGCAACACGCCACATGCCTGGCGGGTGCTGGCCAGGGCCTGCACGTCGCCCAACAAACGCTGGGTTTGAACCATGGCGGCCTGCATGTCCTCCACACGGAGGGCTGCGCCCACCTGTGCCGCCTGTTCAGCTGCTTCAGCAAAATTGAAGGTGTGCGGCCCCATGACGACGGGGCAACCGCAAGCCGCCGCCTCGATGAGGTTCTGGCCCCCGAGGGGCAGGAAGCTGCCGCCCAGCCAAGCCAAGTCGGCCATGGCGTAGTAGGCGTGCATTTCGCCCAACGAATCGCCCAGCCAGACGTTGGCGGTAGCTGCTGCGGCGTGGTCGTCGTCTTGCCATGCGCTGCGGCGGAACACCGTTAGCCCGATCTGCTGCGCGAGGGAGGCGACTTCGTCAAAACGCTGCGGATGACGTGGCACCACAAGCCACAGCACCTGCTGCGCCCAAGGCTGGTTGCGCAACGCCTGCAGCCAAAGGGCCTCTTCCCCTTCGCGGCTGCTGGCGAGCATGACCACGGGGCGCCCGCCTGCCGCCTGCTTCCAGCGCTGCCCCTGTGCCATTTGCGCGGGGTTGGGCTCCACGTCGAACTTGAGGTTGCCGAACACACCTTGCACTGGTGCCCCCAGTTGTGTGAACCGTTCGGCATCGGCCGGTGTTTGCGCGAGCACGGCTTTGAGGCCTGCATAGGCGGGCCGCGCCAGCCAGGCCATGCGCTGCGCCTGCCGCAGGGACTTGTCACTCAAGCGGCCATTGACCAAACACATGGGAATGCCTCTGGCTTGACAGGCGTGGACCCAATTAGGCCAGACCTCGGTTTCCATCAACACCCCCAGCGCGGGTTTAAAGTGATTCAGAAACCGATCCACCGCGCCCGGGGTGTCCCACGGCTGCCAGACCTGAACGTCGCCCGGTGCCAGCAGCTTTGTGCCTTCGGCCTGGCCCGTGGCCGTACCGTGTGTGAGCAGTACGCGCAAGCCCGGCATCTGCGCACGCAGTGCGTTCAACAACAAGCCTGCAGCACGCGTTTCACCCAGAGAGACCGCATGCACCCACAACCAGCCTGACGAGGTTGGAATACCAGGGTAGTGCCCCAGGCGCTGTTCCACGTGCACCAAGTACCCGGGTTCCGCTTTGCCTCGGCGCTCCAGCTTGCGCCGCAGCAGAGGCACCAGCAGCCACATCGCAACGCCATAGCCCCATAAGGCCAGCCGCTCAATGGCTGACAGGCCACGGCCCTCAAGCGGCATCGAACAGCCCTTGGTAAACGCGGCCAATGCCCGCTGCCTCTTGTGCCAGAGAAAACGCCGACGTGACCCTTTCTTGCGCCGCTTGCCCCATGCGCAGCGCGGCCTGCGGGTCTTGCATGACCTGCCGCACGGCCTGCGCCAGGCCCACGGTGTCGCCCGTGTCCACCAGATAGCCGTTCACGCCCGGCTGCACCAGTTCTTCGAACGCGCCCGTGCGCGAACACACCAGCGCGCAACCCGTGGCGGCAGCCTCGAAAGGCGTGAG
>CBKZAG010000093.1:0-12651 GCA_966692625.1 uncultured Comamonadaceae bacterium | reverse complement strand
TCTGTGGCGGCTGTGGCCGCCTGTCTGGGGCCGGGCGCGCGTTAGCGCGCTTCGTAACTGACTTGCGGCGGGTGTTCGAGGGGAGAGAGCGCTAGCGAACGGACCGAGTTTCCGCCGCACCGGCCCCAGACGGGCGGACGCAGCGGAGTCGGCGCCAAGGGCGCCGACCGTCACAGCATGAGCCCCCACAGGGCCAGGCCTGTCGCAGCCAGCGAGGTCAACGCAAACAACGCACCAAACGTCAGCCAATAAGCTCCCGCAACCGCTGCGGCATAGGCGCAGACTTCTGGTTTGGAAAGTCCACCCACACCACCGTCGCACCACCGTTGGCATAGACGGTGGCGGGGTCGTCCGTGCGCAGCATCTCGTGGTAAGTGTCGAACGAGGTCCGGCCAGCCTCCCCTGCATAGGTGCGCACCAGCACCTCACCCGGGAACTCCAGCTGCCGGATGAAGTTGCAAAACGCGTTCACAATCACCGGCCCTTCGCCCTGCGGGTTCGCCGGCACACCAGCTTCAAACATCCACTGCAGCCGCGCGATCTCCATGTAGCGGAAATACAGCGTGTTGTTGACGTGGCCCATGGCGTCCATGTCGCCCCAGCGAATGGGCACGGTCATCGTGTGAATCAGCTTCTTCTGCTCGGGCACTTCCAGCTTCATGCGCCCTCCTCAAACGGCAAAACCGTCATCGGCGGCAATCACCGCGCCATTGACGAAGTGGCTCTCGTTGCTCGCCAGCATCATCAACACGGCGTCCAGGTCGGCGGGGTGTCCCACGCGCTTGCGCGGCAGCATGGAGATCAGCTTCTGGCCCGCCTCGGTCTCCCAGTGGTGGTGGTTGATCTCGGTGTCGATGTAGCCGGGACAGATCGCATTCACGTTGATGCCAAACCGCCCCCACTCCACCGCCATGGCCTTGGTCATCTGCACCACCGCTGCCTTGCTCATGCAGTACACCCCGATCTGCGGCAACACCTTCAGCCCGGCCATGGACGCAATGTTGATGATGCGCCCGCCCACCCAGGTGCCCGGCGCCGCTCCCTTGGCACGCGCCAGCATGCGCTTGGCCACCTCTTGCGCCACAAAGAACGCCCCACGCACATTGGTGTCCATGATGAAGTCGTAGTCGGTCTCGGTCACATCCTGCAGGCGCTGGGTGGTGCTGACACCTGAGTTGTTGACGAGGATGTCGATCGGACCGACCTCGGTTTCCGCGCGCGCCACGGCGGCACGGATGGAAGCCAGATCAGTCACGTCCATTGCCACCACATGGGCGTCGCCGCCATCGGCCTCAATGCTCACACGCAGGTCGTCCAGACGCTCGGTACGGCGGCTGGCCAGAACAACGGCCGCACCTGCGCGCGCCAGCGTGTGGGCAAACTGCGCACCCAGCCCGCTGGATGCACCCGTCACCAGGGCCACGCGGCCCGACAAATCGATCTGGTAAGCCATGGCAATCCTTTGGTTTTCACCCCCCATGTCGGGGGCCCGACAAAGATTGTGCACTTCAGACCACTAAAATTGGTCGCCAGCACGACAGGCATGCGTCAAACTTGCATTGCCCGCGCCCGAACGCCCCACCCCACAACGCAAGAGAGACTCCCAGATGACCCCACAAGAACTGCTTGAACAATTCGGCCCGCGCGAGGCGATGGAATACGACGTGGTGGTCGTTGGCGGTGGCCCCGCTGGTCTGTCCACGGCCATACGCCTGAAGCAGTTGGCGGCAGAGAAAGGCAGCGAGGTCAACGTCTGCGTCCTCGAAAAAGGCTCCGAGCCCGGCGCACACATCCTCTCAGGCGCTGTGATGGACCCCAAGGCCATCACCGAACTCTTTCCCAACTGGAAAGAACTGGGCGCACCGCTCAACCAGCCGGTCAGCGGCGATGACGTGCTCTTCCTGAAAGAAGGCGGCGCCACGCGCACGCCCGACTGGCTCATCCCCAACAACTTCCACAACGACGGCTGCTATGTCATCAGCCTGGGCGCCGTCACCAAGTGGCTGGGCGAGCAGGCCGAAGCCCTGGGCGTGGAAATCTTCCCGGGCTTCACCGCTGCCGAGGTGCTCTACAACGACGACGGCTCCGTCAAGGGTGTGGCCACAGGTAACCTGGGCCTGGGCAAGGACGGCGAGCCGACCGACAACTTCCAGCTCGGCATGGAGCTGCACGCCAAGTACACCGTGTTCGCCGAGGGCGCACGCGGCCACCTGGGCAAGCAGCTCATTGCCAAGTTCAAGCTGGACGAAGGCAAGGACCCGCAAACCTACGGCATCGGCATCAAGGAACTGTGGGAGATCCCCGCTGACAAGGCCAAGCCTGGCCTGGTGGTGCATACCGCTGGCTGGCCGCTGGACGGCAACACCTATGGCGGCGGCTTCCTGTACCACCTGGAAGGCAACAAGGTCACGCTGGGCTTCGTGGTGGGCCTGGACTACACCAACCCCTGGCTCAGTCCCTTCGAGGAAATGCAGCGCTGGAAGACGCACCCATCCATCCGCGCCCACATCGAAGGCGGCAAGCGCATCGGCTACGGCGCCCGCGCCATCGCGGCTGGTGGCCTCATGAGCCTGCCCAAGACCGTGTTCCCGGGCGGTGCCCTGGTGGGTTGCGACGCGGGCTACCTGAACGCGGCGCGCATCAAAGGCAGCCACGCCGCCATCAAGAGCGGCATGCTCTGCGCCGAAGCGGCCTTTGACGCATTGCAGGCTGGCCGTGCCAGCGACGAACTCAGCGCTTACCCTGCCGCCTTTGAACAGAGCTGGCTGCACCAGGAACTGGACCAGTCGCGCAACTTCAAGAGCTGGTTCAAGAAGGGCAACACCGTGGGCGCGCTGATGACCGGCATCGAACACTGGTTGCTGCCCAAGCTGGGCATGAAGCGCCCGCCCTGGACCATCCGCCGCACGAACGCAGACCACACCTACCTGCGCCCGGCAGCCGAATGCGCGCAGATCAGCTACCCCAAACCCGACGGCAAGCTGACCTTCGACCGTCTCTCCAGCGTGTTCATCAGCAATACCAACCACGAAGAGAACCAGCCCGCGCACCTCACCCTGAAGGACGCCAGCGTGCCTGTGAGCGTGAACCTGGCGAAGTTTGCCGGCCCCGAGAGCCGCTACTGCCCAGCCGGTGTTTACGAGTTCGTGAACAAGGACGGTGCGGACCAGTTGGTGATCAATGCCCAGAACTGCGTGCATTGCAAAACCTGCGACATCAAGGACCCGACGCAGAACATCGTGTGGGTCACGCCCGAGGGCGGCGGCGGGCCGAACTACGCGGGCATGTGAGCGTTCTGCCTCTCAACGAAAGAACGGGACCATGCGGTCCCGTTTTTTTCGCTCCATTCCAACCGACCTGATGTATATTTCTGACATAAACGATACATCATCAGGGAGGTAGTGAATGCTCCGTTCACTCATGGCCAGCGCTCTGGCTTGTTCGTTCTTACATCGGCCCGGATAGAGCACCCACGCATCGCTCCCGCATGCGACCCGGCGGCCCTTCCTTTCCAGTTCCCAAACCCTGCAGTGCGCCTTGCGCCCACGCGTCTCTGCCTGCGCGATGTTCGCGGGCACGTTGAACCATGTCCCTCGTCACCCCGCTGATCGACAACGTCGAAAAAGTCATCGTAGGCAAACGCGCCACCATCGAACTGGCCGTCATCTCGCTGCTGTGCCGTGGGCACGTCTTGCTGGAAGATGTCCCGGGCACAGGCAAAACGACCCTGGCACGTGCACTCTCACGGTCTATGGCCCTGGGCATGAAGCGCATGCAATGCACGCCCGATCTGCTGCCATCGGACGTCACCGGCGTTCCCATCTACAACCAGAAAACCGGCGACTTTGTGTTTCACCCCGGCCCGGTCTTCACCAACGTGTTGCTGGCCGACGAGATCAACCGGGCCACGCCGCGTGCACAGTCCGCCCTGCTGGAGTGCATGGAAGAATTCCAGGTCAGCATCGATGGCGAAACGCACTCCTTGCCGCCGGTTTTCATGGTGCTGGCAACGCAAAACCCGATCGACATGGCGGGCACCTACGCGCTGCCAGAAGCGCAGCTCGATCGCTTCTTTGTCCGGCTGGCCATCGGTTATCCCACGCTGGCCGAAGAACTGAAGATCCTCGACGCACAGGCACACGCCCACCCCTTGGACAAGCTCGAACCTGTCGTCACGCAAGCCGACATACTGGCGGCCCGCCAAGATGTCAGGAACGTACACGTGGCGCCCGACGTGGCGCAATACGCTGCCCAGATCACTGGTGCTACACGAAACCATGCGGACCTGCGACTGGGCGCAAGTCCGCGCGGCACCCTGGCTCTCGTGCGCGGAGCGCAGGGTATGGCTTACCTTCGCGGGCAGGACTTCGTCACGCCAGACATGGTCAAGCTCATGTGCGGCCCGGTCCTGGAACACCGACTGATCCTGCGCCCGCAGGCGCTCGCTACGGGGCAGACGCCCGGGCGGGTGCTTGCGGAAATCCTGGACCGTGTCGCCGTTCCCGTCTGAGGACCCTTGGGCATGCCACTCTTCGATCAGGGCACAAACTGGATCCAACGGCATCTCAGGCCGTTGACCATTGGAACGCTGGCCGCCGTGGCCTACGTGGCGGCGGTCAGCCGCGGGCAGACCCTGCCATGGGCAATTGCCGCGTTGCTGAGTACCACATTGGTTTGGGGGCTGGCTTGGCCCCATTGGCTGATACGGCGGCTGGACATCCAAAGGAGCGGCCCCACTCGGGCGACAGAGGGGGAATTCGTCCAGCTCCGATTGCACGTGAAGAACACCGGCTGGCTACCCCGCTTCATGGTCGAACTGACCGACCACATTCCCTTTGTCCACGGCGCAAACTCCGGCGGCAACCAGGTGTCCCTTGGGCTGGTTCCTTTCCTACCTGGCAAGAGCCAGACCGCGTTCGACACCTTCGTCACCTGCGAAAAACGTGGACGCCACCTCATCGGGCCTGTCGGACTGGCGTCAAGCTTTCCACTTGGGCTGACGCGGGCAACACAAACACGCCATACCGGCCAGCACACCCTGACCGTGTATCCCAGATTGTTTCCAGTCATCGACCTCCCCTTCTTGGGCTCACCCAACCGCCTGCATGGCGGCATGTACCTGCTTCCCGACGGGATTGGCATGGCGGAATACGCCGGGCTGCGGGAATACCGGCGAGGAGACCATCCGCGCCACATCCACTGGCCCACCACTGCCAGGCTGAACGAATTGATGGTCAAGGAATTCGAACCACAGGCGTCTCCCCGTCTGGTGATGATCCTGGACAACGGCCGAGCGTCGAACAGAGGCCAGGGCAGAGAGTCCACGTTCGAATACGCCGTTCGCATTGCCGCGTCCGTCGCAAGCCATGCCTGTATACGCGATATCCCCACCCAACTGCTGCTTGCGGAGTCCGGCTCGCCGGAAATACCGGCTGGCACTGGCGAAACCCAACGCCAGGCGATCCTCGACACGCTGGCCATTGTGGAGGCGGAAAGCGCTACACCTTACGCACAGACATTGCAGCGCGCGGGCGGTTTATGCCAACGGGGAGACACGGCCCTGGTCTTCCTGTCCGTCCCGGCAGATCAAATCACGCCGACACTGCAGGCGCTGGCCTCGCTGCACGCGCAGGGTGTCCATCTGCTGACAGTGGTGTTCGACCGACCGAGCTTCTCACCTTCCCATGCGGAACGTCCAAGCGCCCCATGGACCCCTGCACTGCTGGAGCTCGGCGCCTACTGCTTCCACGTGAGGCAGGGAGACGATCTGCTCAAGGTGTTTCACCCATGACTGTTTCCCAAACCTCCCCAACAGATCACGCCAGCCTGACCCATGGGCCAGCCTATCTGGGCCTTTTTGCGGCGCAACTCCTGGCCATGGCGTGCAACGCCTTTCTGGACATACGGTACGGCTCCTTTGGCCTGGAGGTGTTCCTGTGGGGTGCGGTCCTGGCCACCACCCTTCGCATTGGCTGGCACCAGCAAGGCCAACCTACCGACAAGGGAAAGAAAGCGCAGACGCGCACGCTCATTCTGGGCCTCGTGCTGTTCGTGGTCCTGTTCCTGCCCATGTGGGGGCTGCCACGCGCCGGCATCGCACTGCTGGCCGTGCTGCAATGCGCCTATAACTGCGTGACCGTTTCGCGTCGCCAGTTGCATCTGGGGCTGCTGGTGTCTGCCGTTCTGGTGATGTTCGCTGCCAGCCACCACCGTGCCGACTGGACCATGCTGTTCTACCTTGTACCCTACGTGACGGCCGTGGTGTTTACGCTGGTGGCGGAACAGATCAACCAAAGGATCGAAGCCCTGCAAACACTGGGCACCCCTTTGGCAATGGAACGCGGGCAGGGTGTGGCCACGCTGGCCGCGACCATCACCCTGCTGATGACGGCCGCCACGCTGTACGCTGCCACCCCGCAGTTGACGTTGGCCTACCTGGAGTGGCGCTTCGGGCAACCGTCGAACCTGGGCCGTCTGCAAGCCGAAAACGCTGAGCCCGGTCAGGCACTGAATGGCGCATCGGGGAACGGCGAAGCCAGTGGCAAGCCCGCTGGTAGCATGGCCCCGGCAGGCAGCGGCTGGCCTACCCCCGCCGAGATGCGGGAAGCCGCGTCCAGACCCGGCATGCCGGGCTGGCAAAGCCAGACCATGCGGAGGATGGCTGATATGCAGGAGGGTACGCTGGAAATGCTACAGCCACTGTCCGCCCAGCTTGATGAGTGGCAGCAGGCGCTGGGGGATTGGCTGGACGAGCATCAGAACCTGGTGTTCCCCCTCTTGCTGGTCTTGGCCACTGTGGGCGTGCTGTTCGCTTTGTGGGCTCTGGCACGCGAAGCACGCGCTGGAACGTGGCTGCTCACCCGGCTGGACTACCTGCGTTTGCGGCTACCGCCCGGCCCCACCCCAGGAGTGGAGGGCGCCCGGCAAATCGTACGCGCCACTGAACGGCTGCTCAGTCTGCACATGCCAGCACGTCAGCAGCAAACCACCCTGCGCGAGTATCTGCAACGCATTCAGGTCGAGGGCGCGGTGTTCTACCCCGAAGCGCTCGAACTGTTCAGGCTCTTCGAGCAGATGAGGTACGGCCCAGCATGCCATCCTGCTGCGATTGCACGAATGACCACGCTTTACAGGGACATGCTCCTGCGCAGTTGATCAACCGCCACACCAAACCCAGGGAGAAAACAACATGCACGACACATTAGAGTTCAAGGCCAGCCAGGCAACGGCAAAAACCACGGTGCGCTGGATGCTGTACGCCACCATCGCGCTGATCGTTCTGATACTGGTGTTCACCCGGGCAGCCACCTGGAAACTCACCCTGTCGCTTGCCCCCGTCATGCTGATCCTCTGGTGGGCGGCGCGCATCGTTGGACGGACTCCAGCGAAGGGGCAAACCGTGGCGCTGCTCAATGACTGGGGGCTGCACGCCAGCCTGAACGGCGGGCCGACCAGGCTCTTCCCTTGGGCAGACATCGTTGGCGCCAGCATCACCGTGGCTGGTCAAGCCCGCTTGCTGGAACTGCAGCTGCAGCCTGCTCCGCAAAAGGCTGACAAGCGCTCTTTCCTGACCGGACAAAACCCTTGCCGCCCTCGCCTGACCCTGGCGCCACTGTCGGAGGCGGACCAGGAAGCCTTGCTTGACGCCATCCGTGCCCGAATCCGCAAGTCAACCGGCGTGACAGGTGAGTCACTTGACTCAGCGTCCCCCGGACGCAACGAGATCCGCGAAGCCAGGGAACTCCAGGAACATCTGCGTGCACTGGCGCCGACCACCTGGGTCACCCTTGGCTTGGTGGCAATCAATGTCCTGATCTGGCTGTTCTCGGCATCGTCCGGCAGTGGCTGGCTGCAGGGCAACGCCATGCGTCTGTACGAACTGGGTGGCAATGCCACGTCTGCCGTTCAGGCCGGCCAGTGGTGGAGGTTGCTGAGCGCGCCGTTTCTCCATGCCCACCTGCTACATCTGCTGTTCAACATGGTCGGCTTGTGGTCCGTCGGCACGCTGACGGAGCGGGTCTTCGGCCCTCGCCAGTTTCTACTGATTTACCTGGTCTCTGCCGCGGCCGGCAGCGTGGCCAGCCTCTACTTCACAGCGCAGAACAACGTGTCTGTCGGTGCCTCTGGCGCCGTCTTCGGTATCGCAGGTGCACTCATCATGGCGGTGTTCCAGCACCGGCGGCGCCTGCCGCAGTTGTTCAGCGCACAGATATTCGGTGGCATGACGGTGTTCGTCGGCTATTCGCTCCTGCAGGGATTTGCCCATCCCCAGGTGGACAACGCCGCCCACGTTGGCGGTCTGCTGGCGGGAGCCACCATGGGGTGGCTTTTGCCAGAACGCTTCGATCTGGAAGCGTTTCTGCGCCTGCACGCCCGCCGGGCAGCCACGGTGCTGCTCAGCGCCGCCATCGCTCTGCCTTGGCTGGCCATGTCGGTGCCTCGCGCCGCAGTGGACGTGGGGGCGCGGTTTCAGGCCGTGCAAGACCTGCCCGATATCACGCGAGAACTGCAGAATGCGGCACAGGCCCTGCAACACGAGGAACAAGAAGTCAAGGCAGGCCGCCTGTCAGAAGCCCAGCTCGACGAGAACACCCGCACCGTGCATGCCCCGCGGTTTGCCAAAATCGTTGAAAGGCTCAAGGCCATCGCCCCGCACGTGCCTGCGCCGGCACAAGAGGTCGTTGGGGAACTGCTCAATCTCTCGGCGTCTGCGCACGAACTCCTGGCCATGGACTCAGTCGTTGTTCAGGGCAAGCTGCAACCCGCTGATCCGGCCCGGGCCGCCAAGTTGACAACACAGATGAAACAGTCGTCCGAGAAGCTGGCGGCCTTGCAGAAACAGAAACGCTGAGCCACTCAGCACCCCGGTGTTGGCACCGTTACCCGGACGTCAACACCCAACTGACGATTCCAAAGTAAACCACCAGGCTCAACAGGTCCTGGATGATCGTGGCCAGCGGCCCGCTGCCATAGGCGGGATCGCTGCCCGGGCGCCCCAGAAGCCAGGGCAGCACCAACCCGATGGTCATGGCAATGCCACCACCAGCGCTCCGGCCACGGCAAAGGCAAGTCGCGGGTCTCCGCATACCAGCCAAACCCCGGGCAGGGTGAGCCCACCCATCACCAGCCCGATGAGCAGCCCTGTGCGCACCTCGCCCCCCACCAACGCGGACAGACGCGAATGACTCAAGGACAAGCCGCGCACGGCCACGGCCTCGGTTTGTGTGCCAATGGCATCGGCCAGGTACACCAGGCCCGGAACAAAGAACGCCACCGCCGGTGCGGCTAACAGCAGCGTCTCGAAACGGGCGACCACAACGGTGGCCAGGCTGCTGCCCAGCAAACCCAGCAACAACCAGGGCAGACGGTGGCGCAGCCGCCGCAGCGGCGGCGCTTCAATCGCCTCACGGGCTTGCATGACTTCACGGCTGATACCGGCAAAGCGGTGAATGCCCTCCACGTGCTCGCGCCGCAAGACGCGCAGCAGCGCAGACGACGGCACCACGCCCAGCAAGCGTCCCTGCCCATCCAACACCGGCACCGTACTCAACACGTGGTCCAGGGCGCGCGACGCGACCGGCTCCTGGTCGGCAAGAGAGGCGATGCCTACTACGACACCGGTTTCATCAACGACGCAGACAATGACGCGAAATGTCAGCTGGATTGGCGCTCGTTCAGCTCGACGCGGTTGCGCCCCTTGCGTTTGGCAACGTAGAGCGCCTGGTCGCACCGCGCCAGCACCGCCTCCACGCTGTGATCGGCCGAATCGATCAGCCCAATACCCACGCTGACGGTCAGGGCGACCGGCTGCCCCTTCGAGAGAAAGGCCGACGCTTCCAGCCGCTGCCGCAGGCGCTCCGCCACGAACTGAGCACCGGGCAAATCGGTATCGGGCAAGAGAATGGCAAACTCCTCGCCGCCCAGGCGGCCCAGGGTATCGACCTTGCGCATCTCGTTGCCCGCCAGTTCCGCGAAATGCCTCAGCACCGCGTCACCTACGCCGTGGCCGTAGGTGTCATTCACCAGCTTGAAATGGTCCAGGTCCAGCATCAGCAAGGCCGACTTCAGGTTGGGCTGACGCTGCACGCGGGCCAGTTCGCTGCCCAGCTGCAGCATGAAGTGGCGGCGGTTGGGCAGGCCGGTGAGCGCATCGGTGGCAGCCAACTCGCGCAACTCCGCCTCCATGCGCTTGCGTTCAGAGATGTCCTGCACCGTGCACAGCAAACTCACGGCTCGACCGTCCGCGTCGCGCGAGACTTCGGCCTGGAAGTGCACATGCTTGTGCGAACCATCCGCCAAGACCAGGGTGCAGTCGCGCTCCACGTCTGCCCCACCCAACGCCGCCTGCTCAACGGCCTCGGCCATCTGGTCGCGTTCCTGCGGATGGACCAGCGACAAGAAGGCCCAGTCACTTGGCGGGTGCGTCTGACGCGAAAGGCCCAGGATGCGGTAAAGCTCCTCCGACCACACCGATGAGCGGACCTCCAGGTCCCATTCCCAGGTGCCCAGTTGCGCAATGCGCGCGGCGTTGCGCAACTGGTGCTCCTTGCTGCGCAGCACCTGCTCGCGGTGGGCACTCATGGTCACGTCTGTGATCTGCAGCAGACAGCCCTGCCGGTCCTCGTCGTCCTCGTAAGGCATCACGTGGATCAGGTGGACCATGCGCCGGTCGGTGGCGCGGTCCTGCGGACGGTGGTACAGCGCCAAGCGGACACGACTGAGCGCTGGCGACAGCAGGGCCGGCAGCCGCCGGTGTATGGCCAAATCGATGGCGTGTTCCAGGCGGCTGCTGGCGGCCTCGGGGAAAACGTCCTTCAGCGCAAGCCCCAACACCTCTTCACGCGATCGCCCGGAGCGTTCGGCCATCCAGCGGTTCCACATGCGCACCCGGCCGTCCGCATCCAACCCGACGATGCCCAGCTCCAAGGCGTTGGCAAATCTGGAAATCATCGCGCAGACCTCAAGTCAGTCCCATGCGCGCCAAGTACGCTTCGACAAGCTCCAGCAAGGTGCTCAGGGACGACACACTCAGCAGGAACACGATCTGTCCGTGGATGCATTTCTGGCTGATCTTGAGGTCCACCTGCAGCAGCAGGACTACCTGCTCCGGGTCACCCTCCAGGACCAACGCTGCCTGGGAATCGCCAAAGCGGTGCACCGGCAGCGTGCTGTCGAACTGCACCTCGAACATATCGGCCAGCACGCTCATGCTGGAGTTGAGGATGATGTTGCCGATCTCGCACATCGCCTCCTGCTCGTACTCCGACAGCTCTTCTGCGCTGAGATTGGTGCCCCCCATCATCAGGCCAACGATCTCCAGCGCGTTCGCCTCGGGAAAGACCAGCATCGCTTGCGCCTCGAACGGGCCGGAGAACTGCTGTGAGACCGTGCTGAACTTGGTGAGCGGCTTGCCCGACAGCGCCAAGACCGCCTCATTAGGCGAGCACAAACACAAGCTGGGCGCCGACAGCAGCACCTCGTCGCCCACGATCATGCTGAGGCTGGACGCGGCCCGCCCCACCCCGATGTTGAAGATTTCCAGGAGCGCGTCGCGCTTGAGGTCGCTGACGTCGACCATGCTCAATTTCCGAAAAAGGCCAAGGCGGGCGACACCGTGGCTTCGGTGATGGGTTTGCCCACGAACAACAGCCCGGCGCGGGCCGCCGCATCGCGCATGCGCTCCTGAACGTTGGCTGTGCAGACGGCGATGCGGATATCCGGGTGCTTTTGGAGGATACGCTCGGCAGCCTCCAGACCGTTGGTGCCGGGCATGTTCACGTCCATGGTGATGAAGTCAGGCGTCTCACCGTCCACCATCGCCAGCGCCTCATCACCCGAAGCTGCCTCGACAATGCGCCAATCGGGGCGCTGTGCAACGACAATGGCCTTGATCAGCATGCGTGACATGCGGCTGTCGTCTACGATCATGAGAAGCGGCTTGGCGTCGGACACGAGGCACCTTTCTTGTGTTTGTGGATGCGGCACACGGGACTCTGGGCAACTCGGCAGTTTACCAAACGTTACATTTGCAGCCGTGGGTTAGAATCCAGCCTCGTCAGGAGAGCGCTTCCCCTTGCGGAAGCCGCCGAAGGCGCAGGACCGCTGATCGCGGCGGTCTGAACGCTCAGGCAAAAGGACTGGCAAACGCCGTCAGCCCCGAGGGGTCTGACTGCGCATCCCCACTGGAGAGAGGCCGCACACGATGCGGCCCACCGAAGGAGCAAGCCGCCCGCAATGGGTGGTGAATCTCTCAGGTAAAGCGGACAGCGGGGGCTAGATGCCGTGGTGATGGAAGCCACGGCTGTTACATGCCCCCATGGAGTCCGCACATGACCAGCCCCGACACGTCCCTGCCAGCCACCCTGCTTCAGACACCGCTGAACGCCCTGCACATTGAATTGGGCGCGCGCATGGTGCCTTTCGCGGGCTACAGCATGCCTGTGCAGTACCCCGCCGGACTGATGGCCGAACACCTGCACACCCGCACGGCTGCCGGCTTGTTCGACGTGTCGCACATGGGCCAGTTGCGCCTGGTCGGCCCCGACGCCGCTGCGGCGTTCGAGTCCCTCATGCCCGTGGACGTGATCGGCCTGGGCGTGAACAAGCAGCGCTATGGCCTGCTCCTCAACGACGAAGGCGGCATCATCGACG
>CBKZAG010000092.1:0-12714 GCA_966692625.1 uncultured Comamonadaceae bacterium | reverse complement strand
CGTCGGACTGGCGCGCGCGCTGCTTTCGCCCGCCAGCCTGTGGCTGGTGGACGAGCCCTTGTCAGCCCTGGACCCTGTGCGCGCCCGGCAAGCCCTGCACACCCTGACGGACGTTGCACGCGAGCGTGGCGTCACGCTGGTATCCACACTGCACCAAGTGGATGTGGCACTCGCCCAGTTTCCCCGCGTGGTGGGCCTTCGCGATGGCGCCATCGTCTTCGATCTGCCCTCTGCCCAGGTCACGCAGCAGCACATCGACAAACTCTATTACCAGCACGAGGACGAGTTGCGCGAAGGCGCCGGCCCCGAACAAGCCTTCGCACCGCAGCCTGCCGCCCCGGTGGTGATGACCTGCCGCTGAGATAACGGGTGGAGGCCATGACAGGGATCGCCCAAAGTACCCCCAGAACAGCCCCAAGCCGAGACCCCGCATGGGTTGGCCGCGTGTTCTGGATGAGTGCAACGCTCGTGCTGCTGTGGCCCTTGGCAGTGGCTTCGGAGTTCCGGCCCTGGACTCTGCTGGAGGCCGAAAGCCTCAAAGCCAGTGCACATTTCCTGGGCAGCTTCTGGCCATTACGGCTGGATGGCGAGTTCCTCACCCTCGTGGCGCGGGAAACCTGGCGCACGGTCGCCATTGCCACCGCTGGCATCACGCTGGGCTTGTTCATCGCGGTGCCGATGACACTGCTGTCGGTTCGGGTACTCTCCGTCTCTGCCCTTTCTGGGCGCATGGCATCGGTGCCAACATGGTGCCGCCGCTGCGTGCGCTGGACACTCATCATCCTGCGCAGCGTGCCCGAATTGGTGTGGGCGCTGGTGTTCGTGCGCGTCGTGGGCCTGGGCCCCACGGCAGGCGTGTTCGCCATCGCCCTGACCTACGGCGGCATGCTGGGCAAGGTGTATGCCGACATCCTTGAGAGTGGCGAAACACACGCCACGGAAACCCTGCTGCGCAATGGCTGCGGCCGCCTGCAAGCCTTCTTCTATGGGTTGCTGCCCAGCAACGCGGCAGAACTCACCTCTTACACCGTGTACCGCTGGGAATGCGCGATTCGTTCTTCCGTGGTGCTAGGCTTCGTGGGCGCGGGCGGACTGGGCCAGCAGCTCGACAACTCCATGAAGATGTTTGCCGGTGGTGAAGTGTCCACCATGCTGCTGGTCTTCGTGGCACTGGTGGCCCTGGCCGACCGGGCCAGCGCCTGGCTGCGCCGCACCCTGGGTTGAGACCATGAACAAGCCCCGCGCCGCCAACCCGCCCTACAAGCTGCCGCCGCCGCTGTTCGATGCGCGTTGCAAGGCCTGCTGGTTCATGGCGGGGCTGTTGCTACTGGTGGTGGTCAGCTTCTGGTCGCTCGATCTGCAGTGGGCGCAGTTCCTGTCTGCCGACGCCCTGGCCAGCATGGGCCGGTTCGTGGGGGAGTTTTTCCCGCCCGATACCTCGCCCGCCTTCTTGCGCAAGGTGGCGCTGGGAGCAGGGGAAACGCTGGCCATGTCAGTGCTGGGCACCTTGCTTGCGGCAGCAGGGGGCCTGCTGCTGGCCCTGCCCGCCAGCCGCCTGCATGAAGCCGACCACGCCTGGGGCCGGGCGCCCACGCGCTGGCTGCTCAACGCCCTGCGTTCGGTGCCGGAGCTGGTGTGGGCCGCGCTGCTGCTCATCTCTGCCGGCCTGGGTCCACTGGCGGGAACGCTCGCCTTGGCACTGCACACCAGCGGCGTGCTGGGCCGCCTGTTTGCCGAGGCACTTGAAAACGCTCCACCGGGCCCTGCCGCTGCCTTGCGCACCCAGGGTGTGGGCACCGTCCGCGTGTTCCTCTACGCCACGCTGCCTCAGGTGTTGCCGCAGGTGCTCAGCTACACCCTCTACCGCTGGGAAAACAACATTCGCGTCGCCGCCGTGCTGGGCGTGGTGGGCGCAGGCGGCCTGGGCCAACTGCTGGCCTTCCACATGGGGCTGTTCCACATGGGCAAGACCGCCACAGTGCTGGCGGCCATGCTGCTGATGGTGGGCCTGGTGGACGGCATCAGCTATGCAGCCCGCAGGGTGCTGGCGAGCTGAGCTGCCCAGCGAACCGCCCTCTCCCTCAAGACTTCTTCATGTTTACGTCAACCTGAATGCAATGTCTGCGTCCCGGTCCATCTGGCGCCTGGCGCCAGCGTCAACGGAACGACCTGGGCGGCCTCCACGCAGACAAAATGTCGATCCCCGTGAGTCGGCAAATCGGGGAGCATGTGCTTGGGGCCTGGGTTCCAGACGACGGTCTGTGCGAATCCATCCTGCTTGATGCGCAGCGCAACTCCTCGTGCGCTCACATGGAGACACCGCTCTGACGCCGCATGCACCTGATCCAGTGGCCCATACAACGCCAGAGGATGCGGGCTGTGAAGTCCTGTCAGTTGTGCATGGCGGGCATCAAGTGCCAGGTAGGTATGCAACGCGGCGCAAAATTGCAGCGGATCTGGACCGGCGTTGAGCAGTTGCAGCCGCAGTTGCAACGTGTGACGCCAACCAATGTCCACCGACACCGTAAGCTGGCATGGATAGGGCCAACGGGCATGGGATCGCCCATCGCACGCCAGAGTCATGCCCGCGAGACTCTGGCGCGTATGCGGCAGCGCCTCCCACCAAGCAGCGCGAGCAAACCCGTGCGCGTCAAAAGGGCCATGACGCCCGAACTGCGGAAAAACCACTGGCACGCCACCCCGCACCGCGCCCCGTCCGGCGGGAACGGCATGTGGACTCAGGTACAGGCGATCGATGCCGCGAGCACTACGCCAATGCAGCAGTTGACCGCCCCAAGGATGAAGTAGCGCCGTTTCGCCCCATGCGTTGCGCAACGAGATGGGTTGCGGTCGAGCCGACTGATCTGTCATCGCGTTATCACCCTGCGTGCGCCGGCTGGTCAGCGCGTGGCAGTCACTTTACGCAAATGCCTTGGCTGATCCGGGTCCAGACCACGTTCGCGGGCAAGCATTTCCACCATCGGGTAGAAACTGGCAATAGCAGTGATGGCATCCAGATCGGGGCTGCGACTGCACACGAGTGTCAGGTCACGTTGCGGGACGTCCTCCGGTGCTGCCAGCAGCACGCGTGCACCACGATCGCGCATGGCTTGCGCCAGCGCGATCACCCCATCCTGCGTAGGCCCACGCAGGGCGAAGATCAACATCGGGTAGCCCTCCTCCACCAACGCCATGGGGCCGTGCTGCACCTCTGCGGCACTGAAGGCCTCGGCCTGAAGGGAACAAGTCTCCTTGAACTTGAGAGCTACCTCGTTTGCCAGTGCCAGGCCTGGCCCACGCCCGATCACCAGCAAACGCTCCGCCCGGTGCAGCACCGGCAACGCGTTCGACCAGTTCTGCGCACAGGCGACGCGCAAGGCGTCAGGCAGTGCAGGCAATGCACGCAACAGTTCTTCGTGCTGGGTCCAATGGGCAACCAGCCGGGCCGCACCTACCAAGCTGGCAATGAAACTCTTGGTGGCTGCAACGCTGCGTTCCGGCCCCGCATGCAGCGGCAATACCCATTGGGAGGCTTGCGCCAACGGCGATTCGGTATCGTTGACCAATGCCACGGTTGTGGCTTGCGAACGCCCGAACAACTGCATCGGCTCGACCAGGTCCGGGCTTCGGCCGGACTGTGAAACCGCAATGGCCAAGTGCTCGCTATGTGCCAGAGGTGCACCGTAAACGGTGAGCAGAGACATCGGTAACGATGTCACCAACTGTCCAGCACGCAACATTAACAAGTAGGCCAGGTAACTGGCGGCATGGTCAGAGCTGCCCCGCGCCAGCGTGACCACCCCCTTTGGCGGCCGGGCGCGCAATTGCGCACACAAGTTGTCCAGGGTGAGGTGGTCCTGGGACAGCATCATTTCCGTTTGGTCGGCGCACGAAAGCGCCTCTTGCAACATCCAGCTAGGCATGAGAATTTTCCAGTTTGGTTGAAAAACACAGGGACAAGGCACCGTCAAGAGCATCACCTTGCGGGGGCACAACGGTGCTCGCCAGTTCCGGCGAGAGCAGATGCGACAGCCGTTGAGCGACGCCTCCAACCACGACCACTGGCAACGCCGCACGAGGATTGACTGCCCGCATCAAGCGTTCAAGTTGTTTCAAGGAGTGAGCCTGCAGACTCCGAGCCAGCGGGTCATCGGTGACATGATCAAACACCAGTGGAGCCAGACTGGCGTACTCATGTTGCTGGGCATTGCAGCTCCATGACAGCAATGCCTCGGCCGACTGGCCACAACGCTTGCGCACCGCATCGGTCAAGGGCGAATGCGGTCCGCGACCATCCAGGGCATGCTGTGCCGCACGCACGGCACGCAATCCCAAGTCGGCGCCCGCGCCTTCGTCGCCAGACGGAAAGCCCCAACCGCTGACCCAGCGTTCGTGCCCATCGTGGTCGTGTGCAAGGGCAATGGCGCCGGTACCCACTATGACCAGCGCACCGGGTCGTCCCCGGTGCGCACCCAGCAGCGCCGTCTGCACATCGGAACGCAGGACGCAGCGCGCATAACCCGGATTCGCAGCAATGAACTCGGTAAGCCAAGGTACGTGATTTGCACCAGCCAACCCAAGGCCGAGTACACAGCATGGGGGCTCGACCGGGCGCCACCCCGGCCGTATGGCGTCCTTGCAGGCGTTCCCAATAGCCAGCCCAATATTTCGCCATGCCTGCAAATGTCCCTGCATCAGGCCGGAGGGGCCCGCGCGCCCCTCACCTACCCGAGCGCCGCTGCGATGCCAAACCCGGGCCCGCGTCGTGGTGCCGCCACCGTCTATGGCAACCGCATACTCAACTTCTGGCGGCAAGGTCGAGAAGTCCAAGGCGTTCATATGGTGTGCGCCTGACGCAGGTTACCAGGATGCAGGCGCGAGTGGGCATGGCCTCGCGCGTCGAAAAGGTACAACGCTTGCGGCGGCGCAGAAACGATGATGGAGTCGCCCAGTCGAACGGCAGCATCCCCGTCACCACGCACCACCAACTCCTGTCCGTCATCAAGCTGGAGATACAGGAGGTTGCTTTCGCCCAGGTGCTCCACGAAACTGATGCGTGCATCCAGCGCAAGGCCATGAGGCGGCGGCGCCTCCCCCGGGACCAGTACACGGGCGTGTTCCGCACGCAGGCCCACTTCCACGCTCTGATCCGGCTGCAGACCGTCTGGTTCGACCATGACCAGGGCCTGTGCACCACCGCAGAGTCGCACACGCACACCCAGCTCGCTCGTGCCCAGCACCGTCGCTCGCAACAGATTCATGGTGGGCGACCCGATGAACGTGGCCACGAAACGGTTGGCAGGCTGTTGATACAGCTGCAATGGCGAGCCATGCTGTTGCACACGCCCTTCGTGCAGCACCACAATCTTGTCACCAAGGGTCATGGCCTCAATCTGGTCGTGTGTGACGTAAACCATCGTCGCACCGAGTTCGCGATGCAGGCGCGCCAACTCAATCCGGGTCTTCGCACGCAAGGCTGCGTCCAGGTTGGACAGCGGTTCGTCAAACAGGAACAGGCGCGGTTCACGCACGATTGCACGTCCAATCGCCACCCGCTGGCGCTGCCCACCCGAAAGCTCACGCGGAAGACGTTCCAGCAAATGTTCAATGTGCAACGCGCGCGCCGCATCCCGTACACGGCTATCAATCGCCTTGCTGTCGGCGCCTTGAAGCTTCAGGCCGAACGACATGTTGCGATACACGTTCATGTGTGGATAGAGCGCATAGCTCTGAAACACCATGGCGATGCCGCGTTCGGCAGGAGACAGATGGTTGACCAGATCATCACCGATGCGCAGCTCTCCAGCGCTGATGCCTTCCAGGCCGCACAACACGCGCAGCAATGTGGACTTGCCGCATCCGCTGGGCCCCACCAGCACAACGAATTCGCCATCCTCAATCTCCAGACTGATGTCATGCAGCACAGGCGATGTGCCGCCGTAGGATTTGGTGATGTTGCTCAGGGAAACGCTTGCCATGTGAGTTCCTTGTTACTTGACCGCGCCAGCGGTGATGCCTCGGATGAGTTGACGAGAAAAGACTGCGTACAGCACAACCACCGGAACGATGGCCAGTGACAGCGCTGCCAGTACGGCGTTCCAGTCGGTGGCGTACTGCCCGACAAATTGCTGAATCCCCAGGGTGATGGTTTGTGTCTGCTCTGACGGGGCGAGGATGAGAGGGAACCAGAGATCGTTCCAGATGGGAACCATGGTGAAGACAGCCACGGTGGCAATGGCCGGACGCAGCAGAGGAAGCACCACCTGGAAAAAGATGCGAAACTCGTCAACACCGTCGCAGCGGGCCGCGTCCTTGAGCTCCTGTGGGACCTGCTGCAAGAACTCCGACAAGATCATGATGGCCAGTGGCAGACCCTGCGCCACGTACACCAGCACCAGGGCGGTGAGCGTGTTGACGAGATCCAACGCCACCATGGTCTGCAAAATCGAAACAGAGCCCAGACGTATCGGCACCATGATGCCGAAGGCAAAGAAGAAGCGCAGCCAGCGGTTTCCCGCAAAGCGGTACTCCGTCAGCGCCCATGAGGCCATGGCACCGAGCAAGAGGATCAGGAACAGAGAAACCACCGTGACGGCAAAACTGTTTCCGAAGTACAGCAGCACATCGGCGCGTCCCAGCACCTTGCTGTACCCGATGAGCGAGAAGCTCTCCGCTGTTGGCCAGGCAAGTGGGTCGGCAAAGATGGCATCTCTCTGCTTGAAGGAGTTGACCAGCACCAACAAGAGTGGTGCCAGCGCAAGCACCGCATACGACAGAAGCGCAGCGTGCACCAGCACGCGGTTGACCGGCATGGATTGGGGGCGTCGAATATGTGCCATGGGTCACCTCACAGAGCAAATCGACGCAGCCGACGCTGTACCGTCAGGAAGTACAAGGCCACACCCGCCAGCATCACCAGGAACATGAGCGTGGCCACCGCAGCCCCCATGGTCGGATTGGCCACCTGCGACTGGTAACCAAAGAAGGTCCGGTAGAACAACGTGCCGAGTATGTCGGTGCTGTAGTTCGGCCCCGCCAGCGCACCTTTGACGGTGTAGATCAGATCAAAGGCGTTGAAGTTGGCAACGAAAGTCAGAATCGTGACCAATCCCAGCGTAGGCAGGATCAGCGGAAGGCGTATGTGCCAGAAAATGCGCCATGGACTGGCACCCTCGACCAGCGCCGCCTCGATGATGTCATCAGGGATGGCAATCAGTGCGGCGTAGATGATCATCATGGGAATACCCACGTATTGCCAGACCGACATCAACGAAATGCTGATCAGCGCACTGCCTTCCAGACCAAGCCAGGGCTCGAACCAGTCCTGCAGTCCGACCCAGCCCAGCACTCGCTCGGACACGCCCCACAATGGCGAAAGAGTGAGCTGCCACACAAAACCCACGATGACCACTGACAGCAACGTAGGCAGGAAGAACAGTGTTCGGTAAGTGGACGCACCCCGCACACCGCGCAACGACAGCAGCGCCGCCAGCAACAGGCCTATGGGGTTCTGCACCAGCATGTGAATGCCAAAGAACACCAGGTTGTTCCACATCGCATTCCAGAACTGCCGAGACCAGTCCGGGCTCCCAAGGATGGTGGCGTACTGAGCCAGCCCGACGAAGCTCCGGGCACCTGTCTCGTCAGCGGCATACAGCCCCAGTCGAAGTGTGTCCATCAAGGGCACTGCGCTGAAAACGGCGTAAATGAGCAGCGCGGGCAGCAGGAAGACCGCTGTGCGCCAAGTAAATCCTAGTGACATGAGCTGACGCCCCGCCAGGGGCTCCGTTCGGGTTGAGGGAGTTGGGCAGCACGCTGGTGGCACCTTGCGCGCTGCCCCAAGACACTTACTTGGCCTGCGGTCCGTACCACTTGGCAAAGCCGCCCTGAACTTGCGCGGCCGCCTCCTTGGGCAACATCTTCTGGTTCACGACCTGGCTCCCAACGTTCCAGAGCTCGTTCTCCATGCTGGGAGTGCCCCGATTCATGATCTGTGCGTTCAGGCGGATCGTGCTTTTGCACTGGTTGCGCCATCCGATCATTTCCTTGGCTACCGGGTTCTTCACGTCAATCGCATGGTTGGACAGCGAAAAGAAGCCGGTGACCTTGTTGGTGTACAGATCGGCAAACTCCTTGCTCGCGAGCCATTGCAGGAACACCTGAGCGTCGTGCTTGTTCTTGCTTTTGCTGTTGATGCCCATGGCCAGATCGGTGTGATCCGAGATGTAGCAGGTGTCACCCGCTTTCTGAACTGGCGGACGGAATGCGCCGAAGTTCACCTTGCTGTTCTGTTCAAAGTAGGCAATATCCCAAGAGCCTGCCGGGTAAATGGCCGCACGGCCGCTGCCGAACAGATTCTGCGAATCGCCATAGGTTTGCGCCTGGTAACCACTGGGCAAGTACTTGGCCCATTTGGCCATCACCTCCCAGGCACCAACGAATTCCGGGTCGGTGAACTTCATGCGGCCGGTCAAAAGCCCCTTTCGACCATCCTCACCCTTCCAGCGATTGGGACCGATGCTCGTGAACACGATCTGCGAGGTTTCCCATTGGTCTGCAGTACCGAAAGCCAGGGGTGCGACCTTCCCTGCAGACTTGATCTTGTCCAGCACGTTGAAAAACTCGGACTCGGTCACCGGAGGCGTCAAGCCCAGGTCCGCGAACACCTTCTTGTTGTAGAAGAACCCGTGGATCACCGATGCCATGGGTACGCAGTAGGTGTCCTTGCCATCGTCGGTCTGCCACGCTACCTTTGCCGAATCGGGAAAACTCTTCAGTGCCTGATTGCCGTTGAGGTTGTCCAGGAAGCCTCGCTTGTACAGGTCCAGCGACACGTCAAAAGGACGGCAAGTGATCAGATCACCAGCTGAGCCGGCTGCCAGGCGGGCGTTGAGGGCGGAGTTGTACTCGGGCGGCGTGGTAGGCGCAAACTTGACGGTGATACCGGGGTGACTCTTGGCGAACGCAGGCAGCAGCACGTCCTCCCACAGCGACTTGTCGTCCACGCGCCAACTCTCTATGGTCAGGGTTCCTGCCTGGGCAAGGCCTGCACAAGTCAGGGTGATGCCGACGGCCAATTGACGAAGGGATTTCCTCATGTTGAAAGACTCCTGGGTTGATGAACCAAAACGCGCTTCCGAAGCACCGGTTGAAACCACTGGTGTCACGCGTGGGTCGCAGGTTATGCTTTGACCTGTGTAATGGCAACGTTCTTCAAGATGCTCACGCAATGCAATAAGTTGTTGATTTGATTGAGTTTTAAAGATGAGCCCAGTCGCATGGATTACCCTTTCTTACCTTTGCCGGGACCGCTCCGGCAAAGCGAAAGAACACGGCTCGGCGGCCATGCAAGAAAACGTTACAAAACGACAGCAATTGAAAGCACTGCATGGGCTTGTGTTATGCGTGTTCATGTTGGGCACTGGGTGGGCACAAACACCTGCGCCTGCCGCAACGCTCAATGTTCTGCATTGGTGGACATCCGCCAGCGAACGCCGGGCGGCCGACCAGTTGGCTTCACAACTAGCGCAAGCGGGAGTGCTTTGGAAAGACGCCGCCATACCCGGTGGTGGCGGTATTGCAGCGGTCAAAGTGCTGAAAAGCCGCGTCTTGATGGGAGACCCGCCCGATGTGGCACAGCTCATTGGCACCACACTTACCGACTGGGCAGACATCGGCCTGGTTCTGCCCCTCGGCGGCGTAGCGCGGCGGCAGCGATGGGCTCAGGTATTGTTCCCCACAGTGCTGGAGCTGGTGAGCTACAAAGGTGAAGTGATAGCAGCCCCGTTGGGACTGCACCGGATCAACACCATGGTCTATAACCAGCGAGTGCTGGCTCAGGCTGGCGTGTCGCCGCCGCAAGACTGGTGGCAATTCGATGCGACGGCCCGGAAGCTGCTGGCACGGGGCGTACGTCCATTGGCCTGGAGTGACGAACCTTGGCAGGTAGCTACAGTATTTGAAGCGCTGCTGCTTGGCGAGGCAGGTCCCGATCTTTACCGAGACCTGATGGTGCTTCGGCGTCCAGACGCCTGGTTGGACACCAGGGTTGATGCGGCCCTTCAACGGCTGCGTTGGCTGCGCACACTGGCGGGAGAGCCGCCACGAGAAAGGGTATGGAGTGACAACGCGCGGGCGCTGTGGCAAGGACAAGCGGCCTTCATGATCATGGGCGACTGGGCAAGGGGAGAGCTCATGGCCTGGGGCGCACAGTCAGGACGGGACTTTGGTTGCATCGCCGTACCGGGCACCGCGGGCATGCACCTGTACAGCGTGGACACCCTGGCCATGCTGCGCGGCCACCAGGGACGCGAGCCGGTGCAGGAGAGCGTTGCCGAAGTGGTCGTTGGCACCGCTGCCCAACTGGCGTACAACGGCATCAAAGGATCGGTACCAGTACGGCGCGACATCGATCCGGCGGCATTGGAGCCCTGTTCACGCGACTCATGGACAACGTTTGCCAACCCGCGTACCGAACGGGTGCCCAGTCTGGCACATCGCATGGCAGCCGATGAAGCGATCAAGGACGCGGTGGCGCACACCCTGTGGCGCTTCGTGACCGATCCACAAGCACATATGCACGAGACCAAACGCCGCCTGGCTGCCGTCATCCGCGCGCCAGCGGCAGAACGCTGATACATGACATGACAACACGCACCCTGCTGGTGGTCGACGACGACCTCAAGACCCGGACCCTGCTCAAGACCTACCTGGAGAAACACCAATACACCGTACGCGTTGCGCACGATGGTGTGAGCTTCCTGGCCGAATTTGAGCGATTTCAAGACGAGTTGAGTCTGGTCATTCTGGACGTCATGCTGCCCGACACCGATGGCTTCGCGTTGTGTCAACTCGTGCGCCAGCGCTCGGAAGTGCCCATCATCATGCTCACGGCCAGTGCCGACGACACCGATCGCATCGTGGGCCTGGAACTGGGAGCAGACGACTACATTGCCAAGCCATACAACCCCCGCGAATTGCTCGCACGCATCAAGGCCATCCATCGCCGCATGCACCTGGGCAGCAGCGGTGTGCCAGTGCGCGGGCTGCGTTTCGCCGGATTCACCATGGATCTGGGCAGCCGCACGCTGACAGATGCCCAGGGACAGCCGGTGGTGCTCACCAGCATGGACTTCAACCTGCTGCGCATTCTGGTCGAACACGCGAGCGAAACCCTGGACCGCGCCAGACTCATGGAGCACACGCGCGGCCGAGACCTGGGGCCCCTCGATCGTTCACTGGATGTACAGGTCAGCCGCCTGCGCCAACGCCTCGGGGACGATGGCAAACAGCCCGTACTCATCAAAACCGTGCGCGGCAGCGGCTACGTGTTCTGTGCCGAAGTACAGCCTCTGAGCAATGTCTGATTCGAACAAGAACTGGCGGCGCTGGATACCCGACAGTCTGCTGGGACGCATCGTCGTGGTACTGGTTCTGGGCGTGGCGGCTGCACAACTGATGGGTACAGTGCTGTGGGCGCGGCAATTGCGAGAGAGCGCACGACAGGAATCACTGGCTGCGGCGGCACATCTGGCCCAAGGCGCTGCCGGCACCATCCGCTACTTTCGCGATTTGCCACCAGAGTTCCGCCCCATCGTCATTGAACAGCTGCGTGCCATGGGGGGCACGCGATTCTTCGTCAACGTCAACCGGTCGGTCGTGCCTGTGCAGCCGCTGGACAGCAACGACCTGGTGGACGCCGTGACCCACGCGGTAAGGCTCGGTGTACTGAAAGAGCTGGGCAACGGGGCCAGTGCGGAAGTCGCCTTCGCCTGGCCGCAGACGCTGCGAGTGGCCGACGACGGAACCCGGGTGCCAGACCTGCCCGATGCCTGGGTGCAGGCAACGCTGCTGCTGCGCCCCCGTCCGGCACCCGTGCTGGTCATCCAGTCGGAGTTCGAGCCTGGGCGCTGGCTTTTCCTGGCCGCCACCATGCCCGACCCGTATTTCCTTGACAACGCCAACCCCCTGACCCTCGACCGTGTGGCGCTGCAACTTGTCACCCTTGGCACCGTGCTGTTGCTTTCGGCACTGCTGGTGCGCGGCCTCATCCGGCCGCTCAACCGGTTGGCGGCAGCGGCTCGCGCCTTCGGCCATGGTGAAACCCTCCCCGATCCCTTGCCTGAGACCGGAACGGCCGAACTGCGCCGCACGGCACGCGCCTTCAACGACATGCTGGCCCGCATTCAGGGCTACCTGCTGGATCGGGAGCGCCTGTTCGTGGGTATCTCACACGGGCTGAAGACGCCGATCATGCGTTTGAAACTCCGCACCGAACTGCTCGACGACGAAACCCTGCAGGCGGAATTCCACGAAGACCTTGACGACCTGGACATGATGGTCAAGTCGGCACTGCAAAGCGTCCGTGACAGCGACATCCACGAAAACCTCACCCCAGTGTCGCTCGACACTCTGCTGCACCGCCTGGCGCAGCGGCCCATTCAACCAGATGCACGCATTGACTGCTCATTGCAACCACTGCGCGTGCAAGGCAAGCCACTGGCACTGGAACGGGCATTCCGCAACCTGCTGGACAACGCCGTGCTGTATGGAGATCGAGTGGAGCTGAGGCTCACGCAACAGGGCACGCATGCGGTGGTCGAGGTGCGCGACTTCGGACCCGGCATACCGCCAGGCAGCATGGCGGCGGCCTTCGAAGCACAAGTCCGATTGGCGCACGGTCAGAAGCGCAACCGGCGGGGCAGCGGACTGGGT
>CBKZAG010000091.1:0-12983 GCA_966692625.1 uncultured Comamonadaceae bacterium | reverse complement strand
CGATCTACAAGCGCGAGGAAGACGGCATCGTGCTGATCGACCAGGACAAGTGCCGTGGCTGGCGCATGTGCGTCAGCGGCTGCCCGTACAAAAAGATCTACTACAACTGGAAGAGCGGCAAGGCCGAGAAGTGCACCTTCTGCTTCCCGCGCATCGAGGCCGGGCAGCCCACCGTGTGCTCCGAAACCTGCGTGGGCCGCATCCGCTACCTGGGCGTGCTGCTGTACGACGCAGACCGCATCGGCGAAGCCGCCAGCACCGAGCGCGAGACCGACCTGTACCAGTCGCAGCTCGACATCTTCCTGGACCCCAACGACCCGGCGGTGATTGCCCAGGCGCGTGCCGACGGCATTCCCGAAGCGTGGCTGGAAGCCGCCCGCAACAGCCCCGTCTACAAGATGGCCGTGGACTGGAAGGTGGCCTTGCCCCTGCACCCGGAATACCGCACGCTGCCCATGGTGTGGTACGTGCCGCCGCTGTCGCCCATCACCGCTGCGGCCAATGCCGGGCACGTGGGCATCAACGGCGAGATTCCGGACGTGAGCCAGCTGCGCATTCCCGTGAAGTACCTGGCCAACCTGCTGACCGCTGGCGACACCTTCCCCGTGGTGAAGGCGCTGGAACGCATGCTGGCCATGCGCGCCTACCAGCGCGCCAAACACGTGGACGGCGTGACCAACCACGCCGTGCTGGAACAGGTGCAATTGAGCACCGCGCAGGTGGAAGAGATGTACCGCACCATGGCGATTGCCAACTACGAGGACCGCTTCGTGATTCCCACCACGCACCGCGAGTACGCCGAGAACGCGTTCAACGTCAAGGGCGGTTGCGGCTTCAGCTTCGGCAACGGCTGCTCCGAAGGGGTGACCGAGACCAGCCTCTTCGGCAGCGAGAAGAAGCGCACCATTCCCATCAAGGTGGAGGGCTGAGCGATGCTGTTTTCCGCACCCCCCAAATCCATGCGCCTGACGCTGCGCGTGTTGTCGCACCTGCTGAGCTACCCCAGCGTGGAGTTGCTGGCGCACCTGGGCGAGCTGGCCCAGGCCCTGCGTGACGAGGCCGTGCTGGACGGCCAGCGCACCGACGAGTTGGAAGCGTTGATGCACCGCTTGGCACGCCTGCCATCCATGCAGGTGCAGGCGGAGTACGTGGAGCTGTTCGACCGTGGCCGCAGCACCGCGCTCAACCTGTTCGAGCACGTGCATGGCGACTCGCGCGACCGTGGCCCCGCCATGATCGACCTGATCCAGACCTTCGAGAAAGCGGGCCTGATGCTGCGCACCGAGGAATTGCCCGACCACCTGCCAGTGCTGCTGGAGTTTGCCTCCACGCAACCGCCTGCCCAGGCGCGCGAATTCCTGGGTGAAATTGCCCACATCGTGCGGGTGATCTTCAGCGCGCTGCAAAAGCGCCAGAGCCCCTACGCCAGCGTGCTGGCTGCCGTACTGGAACTGGCCGGGCACAAGGCCGAAGCCGCGCCCGTGCCTGTTGAAGAGGCCATGGACGAGTCGTGGGAAGAACCGCCCGTCTTTGGCGGTTGCTCCACCCAGGGGCAGGCCAAACCCGGCCAGCCCCAACCCATCCAACTGGTCAGAAAAGCTGTTTCGTCATCACAAGGAGTGCAGGCATGAACACCCTCCACAACTTCCTGTTCAACGTCTATCCCTACATCTGCCTGTCGGTGTTCCTGATGGGCAGCCTGGCCCGCTTTGACCGCGACCAATACACCTGGAAAAGCGACTCGTCGCAACTGCTGCGCAAGGGGCAGTTGCGCTGGGGCAGCAACCTGTTCCACATAGGCATTCTGTTCCTGTTCTTCGGGCACAGCGTGGGCCTGCTCACCCCGCACTGGGTGTACGAGCCCTTCATCACCCCGGGGCAGAAGCAACTGCTGGCCGTGGTGGCGGGCGGCGTGGCGGGCTTCATCTGCTTCATCGGCCTGTCGCTGCTGTTGCACCGGCGCATCTTCGACCCGCGCATCCGCCTCACCAGCCACCGCACCGATCTGTTCATCCTCGTCATCCTGTGGGTGCAGCTGGTGCTCGGGCTCATCACGCTGCCGTATTCCATTGGCCACAGCGACGGCTCGGTGATGCTGGCGCTGTCGGACTGGGCGCAGCGCATCGTCACTTTCCGCCCTGATGCTGCTGGTCTGGTGGCGCTGGACTGGCCCTACAAGGTCCACCTGGTGCTGGGCATGACGATCTTCCTGCTGTTCCCGTTCAGCCGCCTGGTGCACGTGTGGAGCGGCTTTGCCACCGTGGCCTATGTGCTGCGGCCCTACCAGGTGGTGCGCAGCCGCCGCCTGGGGCTGACCCCTTCCACCCCTGCGGACACCGACCGTTGAGCGGGCAAGGCACGCTGAAAGACACACCATGAACACCCAAAACACCACAGGTTGCGGCAGCGGGCATTGCGGCTGCGCCAGCGGTACTGCCGGGCCGGTTGCCGTGGCCGCCATCAACGGCATGGCATTGCACCTGCCCGGCGAAACACCCGCGCCCGACGAGCTGCTGGAGCGCGCGCACGGCGAACTGCTGCGCCAGGAGGCCGTGCGCCTGGGGCTGTTGCCACCGGGTGAGCACACCGTGGCCCCCGGGCTGGGCGAGCACGAGCGCGAGGTGATCGAGTCCATGCTCGACACCCAGGTGCGCACGCCACAACCCACGGAAGCCGAGTGCCTGCGGTACTACGAAGGGCACAAGACGCACTTCGTGGTCGGGCAGGCCATGCACGTTCGGCACATCCTGTTTGCTGTGACGCCGGGCGTGGACGTGCATGCCCTGGCCAAGCGGGCCGAACAGGCCTTGCTGGAGCTGTCCCGCAAGGACGTGCCAGCGGGCCGCTTCGAAGCGCTGGCGCGTGAACTGTCCAACTGCCCCACGGGCGCCAAGGGTGGCGACCTGGGCTGGATCGGGCCCGAGGAATGCGCGCCCGAGCTGGCCAACGAGCTTTTCTTCCAGACCGATTCCGGCTGGGGCATGGGCCTGCATCCAAGACTGGTGCACACACGTCATGGATTCCATATCGTTGAGGTTCTGGGCCGCCGCCGGGGCAAGCAGTTGGGGTTCGATGAGGTGAAAGACCGCATCGCCCAGCAGCTGGCCATGCAGGTGCGGGCCACGGCACTGCGGCACTACATGCTGGTTCTGGCTGGCCGCGCGAAGGTCGAGGGTCTGGAACTGGGAGGCGCCGACACGCCTTTGGTGCAGTGACGCTGGTTGCGAATGAAGGCGAGGCGTTGCCGCTTGGGCAGTGGCCCTTGCCCTTCTGAAAAATCCGGGAATTCCCAGTTTTTTGAGGTTTTTTCTGGATTTGAGTTATCTGTTTTCCATAAATATCATTTTATAAAGTCAATCAATATCCAATTGAAATTCTGTTTTTCATCTTGATGGTGCTTTGTCGAAAATCGTATGGTTTTTTTTATGGTCGGTTATCGGTGGTTATTTGAAATTTGTTGTATCAATTTAAATATGGAGATTGGCGGGCAATTGGGTATATATGCAAACTATCATTGTTGTCAAAAGTTCGTCTAGTGCACGGGCGCTACCAGGTGTTTGTGCTCGTCTAAGTATTTGAAATATAAATAAAGATATGCAACTTTTTTGTGATATATGTTCTGTGAACTGTCAGAAATAAAAAAAATACCTGATATGTAGACGGGCCTTTCTTTTCCTCCTAAGATCGAAGTGTGATTTTTGGGGTCTTTGCAAAGAAAGGTTCGTGGCATGAGCGAACAGGAAAAGAACATTTCAGGTGGGACGGATGGGAATCCCCAAACTTTCCAAATCGTTTTTGACGGCCAGATGCGGATCCTGGCCGTCAACCCGATCGATTCCGCAGAGCCGCAAGGCAGGATTCGTGACTGGCTGGGAAAGCCCGTTCCCGAGATCTTTCCTGTCCTGGACGCCGACCGATTGGCCGAGATGCTTGGCCGGTTGCGCCAGGGGCCGTCCAAATCGATCTGGGCAGAGTTTCAGGGGGGGCTCCATCCTCTTGCAACGGGTGCGAAACCCGGACAGAGCCAGGAGAGGCACTTGTTTCTGCTTGGCGAGCTGGAGCAGGAGCGGGGGACTGCCTACTGCCTGAGTGTGTTTCACAGCGGGGCCCTGGCATCGGTCATACAGGAAACCGCCACGCGCGAGGCGCAGGCCAGCCAGCGCATGATGCAGTCCGAGAAGCTGGCAGCGATTGGACAGCTCGCGGCGGGTGTGGCGCACGAAATCAACAACCCGCTGGGTTTTGTCTTTTCGAACCTGAAAACCCTTGGGGAGTATGTCAGGGATCTCATCCGTATCGTTGACGAGGTTGACACCGCCAACGACCTGGACGTGGTGCGTGAACTCAAGCAGCGTCTGGATTACGAGTACATACGCTCTGACGTGGGTTCACTGCTCCTGGAGTCTGAAGACGGCATCGACCGGGTGAAGACGATCATCGGGGCGCTCAAGGACTTCTCGCACATCGGCGAGGAGGAGTTCAAGTTCACGGACCTGCACCGCGGGCTGGAGACGACGCTCAACGTCGTCAACAACGAGCTGAAATACAAGGCCAAAGTTGTCAAGGAGTTTGGCGATGTGCCCCTGGTCGAATGCATTGCCTCGCAAATCAACCAGGTCGCGTTGAATCTGCTGGTCAACGCCGCTCATGCGATCGAGCAGTTTGGCCAGATCACCATCCGCACCGGTCATGACGATGGCTGGGCCTGGTTCGAGGTGCGAGACACCGGCAAGGGTATCGAGCCGGCCGTGCTCAGCCGCATCTTCGAGCCGTTCTTCACCACCAAGCCGGTAGGCAAGGGCACCGGGCTGGGGTTGTCCCTGTCTTACAACATTGTGCAGAAGCACAATGGCCGCATAGAGGTGGACAGCAAACTCGGCGAAGGCACGTGTTTCCGCGTCTGGCTGCCGGTGAGCCAGCCGGTGGCAGCCGCAGACAGCGAGGCACGGCCATGAATGTCGAGGCCAGCGAGTTCCGCATCCTGCTGGTTGACGATGAGGCAAACGTCATCAGTTCGTTGCGGCGTCTCCTCCGGCCCGACCACTACCTGATCGAGGTGGCGCTGGGGGGGCGGGAAGCCCTGGAACTGCTCGAACGCTCGCAGTTCGATCTGGTCGTTTCCGACGCCCGCATGCCTGGCATGGATGGTCCGACCTTTCTGGCACACGTCCAGGAGCGGTGGCCCGACTGCGTCCGCATATTGCTGACCGGCTATGCCGACCAGAGCATGACCGCCAAGGCCATCAACGAGGGGCGCATCTACCGGTACATCAGCAAGCCCTGGAACGACGACGAGCTGCGCATACTCGTGCGTCAGGCCCTGGAGTACGGGAACCTGGAAAAGGAGCGCAAGCGCCTGCTGGAGCTGACCCATGCGCAGAACGAACACCTGCGCGAGCTCAACGCCACCCTTGAGCAGCGCGTGCTGGACCGCACCGCTGAGCTGAAGCAGACGGCCGACTGGCTGGACCTGGCGTATGCCGACTTGAAGAAAAGCTACGTCACCGCGACGCAGGTGTTTTCGAGCTTGTTGAACTTTCGCATCAGCAGGGAGCGGCAGACCAACACCCAGGTTCTGGCGCTGGTCAGAGCCTACTGCCGGGAGCAGGGTATGAGCGACAAGGCGAGCAACGACATTGCCATGGCTGCTTCCCTGTACAACATAGGCAAGCTGACCTGGGACGACCAATTGCTCAGCCAGCCCTCGGACTTGCTGCGCGAACGCGACAGGGTCAGTTACATGAAATACCCCGATGTGGGGGCCAGCCTCCTGATGGCGCTGGAGCCCATGCAGGAAGCGGCACGCATCATCCGGCACCACCAGGAGCGCTGGGACGGTGCGGGTTTTCCGGACCGTCTGCGTGAGGAGGAGATACCGCTGGGGTCGCGCCTGCTCAAGCTCGCCGTCGACTTCATGGAGTTGCAAAAAGGCGTGTTCCTGAACCGAAAGGTTCCGCGCAACGACGCGTTGCAGGTACTGGAGAAGTATGCCGGTCGGCTTTACGACCCCAAGCTCACGAACGTGTTCGTGGAGATGTGCCGCACGTCGGCGCCTGACCTGCTCCAGGCCACGCCGGGCATGATGGCGCTAGACACCAGGCGGCTGGAGCCGGGCATGGTGATGGCAGCCAACCTGCATTCAGACAACGGCATGCTGCTGCTCAACGAGGGAAAGGAGCTGACCCTGGAGCTGATCCGGCGCTTGCAGGTGTTTGAACAGAACGAAGGTTCGTCGTACACCGTCATGGTGTTCGCGGGGGGGCAGCGCACCCCCGTGCACTGAGTTTTCGAGGTTGAGCTGACCATGTCCGACTACCTGCCTGACCAACGCCGTCTCACGCTCAAGCTCGTCTATTACGGGCCGGCACTGAGCGGCAAGACGACCAACCTGATGCAGCTTCACAGCCTGTTGCGCCCGCAACGCAAGGGCGAATTGATGGTGCTGGAAACCCGCGACGACCGGACCCTGTTCTTTGACCTGCTGCCCGTAGGGTTGCGCTCGGCGAAGGGGTTTGATCTGAGGCTCAAGCTTTACACCGTGCCCGGGCAGGTACAGCACGACAGCACCCGCAAGGCGGTGCTGTCGCGTGCCGATGCGGTGGTCTTCGTGGCGGACTCTGTGGTGGCACAGCAGGAGAACAACGCCATTGCCTTCGACAACCTGGCCGACAACCTGCAGAAGCTGGGAATGGATATCGAAAAGATTCCACTGGTTCTGCAGTTCAACAAGCGCGACGCCAAATCCGTTGTTCCAGAAGAAGATATCCGCACGCGCTGGCATGCGACGCCTTGGGCGGACGTTGCGATGGCCAGCGCGATCAATGGTGCCGGTGTCGTCGAAACCTTGCGACGCTTGCTGGCCAAGCTGTATGCGCAAGTCGATGCCGAGTACGGATTGGCCAGGGACGAGGGGATCGACGAGAGGGCTTTTGTCAATGGACTGACCCGCCAGGAGGGTTCTGAAGATGCACCGTCTGGACGATGATCCCGGCCTTGATGACCTGCTGCCTCCTGCGCGCCAGGCGCAATTGCTGGCGTTGCTGGAGACCCTGAGCGGGAGTTCGTATGCCTTGAACACCGCGCCCGGCGAAGAGGCTCAGCCGGTGGAGTTCAACCTGTCCACTGTGGCATGGTTGCGCGGGGGGAGTGCGGCTCAGCGCATGGCCGCAGCCAACCTGCTGGAACTGGTGCTGTATTTCGTTGGCAAGTACCGGTACGCGGCCAATCTGCACCACGACGTGACAGAGGCGAACTACCTGGAGCTTGCCCGCCAGCATGATGCGCTCAAGCAGTCCGAAGCCCGCTACCGCGCGCTGTCGTCCGAGCTCCAGCGTCGCGTGGACGCGCAGGTGGCGGTCATCGAAAAAGCCCAGCGAGACCTCTACGAGTCCGCGCGGCTGCGCTGCGTGGGCCAGCTTGCTGCCGGTGTGGCGCACGAGATCAACAACCCGATCAGCTTCATCGCCAGCAACATGGGGGTGGCCAGGCAATATCTGGACGAGATCGCCGCAGCGCTGCCTGCAGATACCGATCCGGTGCTGATCGAGGATTTCCGGGCCCTGGTGGCGGAATCGAAGACAGGGGCGGACCGCATCGCCGCCATTGTCCGGGACCTGAGGACATTCTCGAACATCGACAAGGCTGACTTCGTGGTGTGCGATCTGAACGCGTTGCTCGAAGCCGCGTGCCACCTGGCGCGCACCGAATGCGGCGAGACGCTCAACCTGACCCTGCGTCTGGGCACGTTGCCCCCCTGGAAAGGGTTCCCGGCGAAGCTGTCGCAGGCGTTCTACAACGTGCTGGACAACGCGGTGCGGGCCAGTCCGCCGGGCGGTCTGATCGCGGTGTCGAGCGAGCACGCCGGTGGTGCGGTGGTGATCACGGTGCAAGACCAGGGAGTGGGCATGGCTGCCGACGTTCTGGCGCGGGCGTTCGAACCTTTCTTCACCACCCGCGACGTTGGCCAGGGCACGGGACTGGGTTTGACCGTTGCAAGAGACATCGTGCAGTCGCACGGTGGGGACATGACTTTGACGAGCGCACCGGGGCGCGGCTGCACGGTCCGGATGTGCTTGAGACCGCTGGAACAAGGACAGACATGACGAAGCGTTACGGATCGCTGTTTCTGGGGCCAGGGGAGGCCGCCGCTGCGCCTCCTCAGGAAAGCTCACCTTACCGCCTGTTGCTCGTGGACGACGAGCCAGGGGTGCTTGCCGCGCTGCGCCGCGTGTTCGTCCGCGAGAACTACGAGCTGCACTTCGCGCGCAATGGCGAAGAGGGCCTCAAGGTGCTCGAATCGAAAACCATCCACCTGGTGATCAGCGACTTCATGATGCCGGGCATGACGGGCAGCGAGTTCCTGTCCAAGGTTCGTGAACGCTGGCCCGACACCATCCGCATCATGTTGACGGGACACGCCAACACCCAGGCGGTGATGGGGTCCATCCGCGACGGCGCGGTCTACCGCTTCATCCTCAAGCCGTGGAGTGACGACGACCTGCGCATCACCATCGCGCTGGCGTTGGAACAGCACGCGCTCATGCAGAAGAACCGCGCGCTGGAATCGCAGAACCAGCGCCAGCAGCACGATCTGGAGACGCTGGCCAAACTCAATGCCAGCAACCGCCGCCAGCTGGCGATCATGCTCCACAAGAAGGGCTTGCTCAACGCGCAGCAGATACAGCAACTCCAGAAAGAGATCCAGACCAACAAGACGCCGGTGATCGTGCAGCTCATGCACCATGACTGGATAGACAGCCAGCGAGTCTTCGAGGTCTTGCGCCAGGACATGCTGTTCGAGGAGGTGGACCTTCTCGACCTCCAGCCCGACCTTTCGGTGCTCAGTCTCATTCCCAAGACCGTGTGCACCCGCCAGATGGTGCTGCCCTTGCGCGTGCTGGGGGGAAAGCTCCGCCTTGCCATGGCAGACCCCATGGACGCGGGGCTCATTGAAGAGCTGGGTTTCGTCACGGGCTACACCGTGCAGCCGCTGCTGTGCTCTTACGAGCAACTGCGCAAGAAGTTCGCCGAGGTGTATGGGGAGCCTTCAGACGGCGGCTTCCAGGAGATCAACACGATCGTTGACACCGCCGACCCCTACGAGAGCATCGAGGTGGTGATCGATGACAGCGAAAGCACCGAGACACTCGAACAACTGCTGGGGAGTTCGGAAGAGCCGCCCGCCATCCGCCTGGTCAACGCCATCATTCTTGAGGCATTGCGGCTGCGGGCCAGCGACATCCACATCCACCCCCGCACCAAATACATTGCCGTGCGTTACCGCATCGACGGCGTGTTGCAGGACAAGATACAGATTCCCCCCGCCCTGCTGATGTCGCTGGTGTCCCGCATCAAGGTGATGTCGGAGCTGGACATCACCGAAAGACGGCGTCCGCAGGACGGCCGCATCACCATCAAGACGCCGATGCGCATCGTGGACCTTCGCATCTCCACCCTGCCAACCATCAACGGCGAGAAGGTGGTGATGCGGGTGCTCGACAGGCAGTCGTCGGTGCAGTCGCTGGAGGATCTGGGTTTTTCAAAGCCCAACCTCAGCCGCATCCTCCATGTGGTCAACAAACCGCAAGGCATGATCCTGGCCACCGGCCCTACCGGCAGCGGCAAGAGCACCACGCTCTTTGCCATGTTGCAGCATGAAGCCTCGTCGGAAAAGAACTACGTCACCATCGAAGACCCGGTCGAGTTTCATGTGGACATTGCTGGCCAGGTGCCCGTGCGTGACCGGATCGGCATGAACTTCGCCACGATCCTGCGGGCGATTCTGCGCCAGGACCCCGACGTCATCCTGCTGGGGGAAATCCGCGACCAGGAAACCGCGGAGGTTGCCTTCCACGCGGCCTTGACCGGTCACACCGTGTTCTCGACGCTGCACACCAACTCGGCTGCCGCCACCATTGCCCGGCTGCTTGACCTCGGGCTCAAACCCTATGTGCTTGCCACGGGGCTGGAGGCAATCATCGCGCAGCGTCTGGTTCGCAAGATCTGCCCCCACTGCCGCGAAGGCGCTCACCCTGATGCGACCATGCTGCGCAGCCTGGGGCCGGGCTTCATGGAGAGCGGTCTGCGGTTTTTCCACGGGCGCGGTTGCAACAAGTGCCACCACGGGTACCTGGGCCGGGTCGGCATCCACGAAGTTTTGACCATGAACGACGAACTGCGGGAGGCGATCCTGCAAGGGGCGAGCATGGTGCAGGTGCAGGCGATCGCCAGGAGGCAGGGGGTGGCGTCCATTCTGGACGATGCGAGGGAGAAGGTCGTGGCGGGGCTCACGACCGTGGAAGAGGTGTTGCGCACACTGGGGCCGCAGGTGCTGGCGGAGGGCGCATGAAGCTGCGCAGGCCGCTGCGCAACTGCTTTCTGCTGCTGACGGTTTACGCCCTGGCAGGGGTGGGGCTGTTCAGCATCCTGGCGCGGCTGCTGGGGCTGGATGCGGAGATGCGGATCTTTCTGCTGCCGGTGGCAGGCCAGTTGCTCCTGCCATTGGGGGTGGTTCTGTTCATGGCCATGGACGCCAGGCAGGCCGTGCCGCGGTGGCTGACAGGGTTGTTGCTGGGGGTGTGCGCACTGGACCTTGGTGGCCTGCTTCCCTTGGCCGAACCGGGGCGCAGTCTGGCGTTGCCGGTTCTGTTGAGTGCCGTTGCCTACGGCCTTGCGCGGCGGGACGAGGCCTGGCTGCGGCGCCTGGCTGCGGTGCTGGGCCTGGCGGTGGCGGGGCTGGGTCTTTTGGGGGCTGCGGCCTACAGCGTGGCGGCGCTGCCTGGCTGGTTGCGCCTGCCCCACCATCTGCCTGCTGGCATGGTGGCCGCGGGCCTGCTGGTGTTGATGGGGACAGCCGCCGTCCAGCTGGCCCGGGCGCCGGCAGGTGTCAACCTGCGGCCGCACCGCGCGGTTGCCACGGTGGGCCTGTATGGCGTGCTGATCACCTGCCTGGCGTGGCTGCTGCTGTCATGGCAGGTTTTCGGCGCGTACGACAGGCAGGCCAGCCTCCTGGTCAAGCGCAACGAGTTGGCGATGAAGGGGCTGTTCGGAAGCCGTGTTGCTCTCCTGGAACGCATGACCGAACGCTGGGTGGCCCTGGGGCGTCTGCCAAGTCATGCGTTCTGGGAGATCGAGAGCGGTACATATCTGAGAGACATCGCGGAGCTTGATGCCCTGGATGTGCTCGATGACGGGCTCAGGCCCGTGTTGTGGGCAGGCCGAAGCCGCACGCAGGTGGACCGCATGCTTGCCTACCAGGCCAGCCCTGAGGGCAGGGAGGTGCTGGAGCATGTGCGCGCGGAAGGGGAACCGCACATCTTGAGCACGCGCAGGGCCCTGGAGGGCGCCGCAGGCTTTGCCGTGGTGGCCGTTCCGCTGAACATTCCTGGGCAGCCCGCAGGTCTGGTGGTGGGGCTTTTCGACGCCAAGCGGCTGCTGTCGCTGATCGGGGGGCTGTCGGAGGGCATGGACCTGCGTGTCTACGAACAGGGCGGTTTGGTCTACGAGTCGGCCCCTCGCCGCCCCGAGCCCCTGGTGGTTCCCTTGCAGAAGCGGCGGGTCAGCATGGAGTCACCCGCGTACAGTTTTGCCTGGGACATCGAGGTCTCGGAGGTGATCGACCCCGCAAGACTGACCGAACCCGCCTATGCACCCGTGTGGGTGATGTTCGCGGGGCTGGCGGGCACGTTGCTCCTCATGGTCCACCAGGGGCTGACCCTGGCTTACGCCAGGCGCACCGGAGAGCTTGAAACGTCGTTGCGCCGCCAACTGGTGCAACAGGCTTACCGGCAGCGGATCATCGACCACTCCCTGGACATGCTGTGCACGGTGGACGCCAACGGGCGGTTCGTGCAGGTCAGCCCGGCGTGCAAGGCCATTCTCGGCTACACCGCCGACGAATTGGATGGGGTCGCGTTCATCGATCTTGTGCTGCCCGAAGACAGGGAGCGAACCGGGCAAGAGACGCGTTCCATCATGGCGGGCAACGCAACGGTCTCCTTTCGCAACCGCTACCTGCACCGCGACGGCCATGTCGTCCATCTGCGCTGGTCGGCCGAATGGTCGGCCGAGGAACAGACCCTGTATGCCATTGCCCACGACATCACCCATCTGGTGCAAGGTGAAAAGTACGCAGAGGGCCAGCGCCGGGTGCTGGCCGACATTTCCCGCGGCAGACCACTGCCCGGCATTCTTGAGGCCCTGTGCCTGATGCTGGAGGAACAGGTGCCAGGGGCGCGCTGCTCGGTGATGCTGGCCGATGCGCGCAGCCGTTCGCTGCAGGCCGGGGCCGCGCCGCACCTGCCGCAAGCGCTGGTGCAGCAAATGGCCGGCATGGCAATATCGCCCGATGCCGCCGCTTGCGGGTTGGCGGCCTATCTCCGCCAACCCGTACTGGCCGCTGATGTGCGCACCGACCCCAGTTGGGAGAGTCTGCGAGACCTGCTGGTCGAACACGAACTGCTGGCCTGCTGGGCGGTGCCCGTGATGTCCGACCACGGTGAGGTGCTCGGGACGCTTGCGCTCTACCACGGCAGGCCGCATGAGCCTGTTGCAGACCAGCTCAGCCTGCTGGCGTCTGTGGCTGAGCTGGCTGGCGTTGCCATCCAGCGCGCCCGCGACCTCGACCAGCTGGCCAGCAGCGAGCAGCGCTTCCGATCCTTGTTCGAGAACAACCCTGACACGGTCTTCGCCCTGGACATGGACGGGCGTTTCCAAAGCATGAATGCGGCGGGCTGCACGATGTCCGGTTACACCGAGGCGGAACTCATCGGCCAGACCTGGGACTTGATGGTCAACGAGGCATCCCGGGCCGAGTTTGCCATTCGCACGGCGGCTGCCTTGAAAGGCAAGCCGCAACGCTACACAAAGAAGGTGAACAACAAGGCAGGCCGGTTGTTCATTCTCGACGTGTCCTACCTCCCGATCATCGTCAACGGCAAGATGACCGGGGTTTTTGGCCTTGCAAAGGACATCACCGAACGCCA
>CBKZAG010000090.1:0-13024 GCA_966692625.1 uncultured Comamonadaceae bacterium | reverse complement strand
GGCTGTGCAGCGCCTGCTGCAGCCCCAGCGACAGGCTGGCGGCTTTTTCCAGCGTCTGGCCCAGGCCCACCAGTTCACGCGGGCGCACCTGGCGCAGTGCCACGCGGGCGGTGATGCGTTCCACGTCTGCCGCGCCCTTGAGCGCTTGGCGCAGCGGCCCGTGCAGGCCCGCGCGCAGGGCGCCAATGGCCTGCAGCCGGGCGCGGGCGGTGTCGCGTTCACGTGGGGGCTCCAGCAGCCAGCGCTTGAGTTCGCGGCTGCCCATGCCGGTCTGGCAGGTGTCCAGCAGCGAGAACAAGGTGGGGGCCGATTCGCCGCGCAGCGTCTGCGTCAGCTCCAGGTTGCGGCGGGTGGTGGCGGGCAGGTCTATCAAGGCCTGCGGGCGGGCCACCTGCAACTGGCGCACGTGGGCCAGTGCACGGCCCTGGGTGTGTTCGGCGTAGTCCAGCAGGGCAGACGCGGCGGCGTGCGCCTCGGGCAAGTCTTGCGCGCCCCAGCCGGCCAGGCTGGCCGCTTGCAGTTGCTCGCGCAGCTTGCGTTCGCCCAAGGCGCCGTCAAAGGCCCAGGCTGGGCGCAGGGCCAGGCTCAGGCGGGCTTGCCCGCCGTTGGCGGCCAGTGCGGGCCATTGGCGCTGCAGCTCCTGCAGGTTCTGCTCGAAGGTGGGGCTCACCTCGGCGCTGTGCAGCAGTTCGCTCGGGCCTATGCGCACAATCCAGGCGCGCAGCTCGTCGGCAGGGCACTGCGCCAGGTGCAGCACGCCCTGCGTCACGCTCAGCCACGCCAGGCCGCAGGTGGCGCGGGCGCCTTGGTGCACCGCCAGCAGCAGCGATTCGCTCTTGTCGTTCAGCAGCTCGGCATCCGTCAGCGTGCCGGGGGTGACCACGCGCACCACCTTGCGTTCCACCGGGCCCTTGGAGGTGGCCGGGTCGCCAATCTGCTCGCAAATGGCCACCGACTCGCCCAGTTTGATGAGCCGCGCCAGATAGGTTTCCACCGAGTGGAAGGGCACACCGGCCATCACCACCGGCTCGCCTGCGGACTGGCCGCGCTTGGTGAGCGTGATGTCGAGCAGCCGCGCGGCCTTCTCGGCGTCCTCGTAGAACAGCTCGTAGAAGTCCCCCATGCGGTAGAACAGCAGGGTGCTGGGGTGGTCGGCCTTGAGGCGCAGGTACTGCGCCATCATGGGGGTATGTTCCTTGCCCCCGGCAGGGTCTCTCGGTGCGGTGTGGTTCATGGAGTCGGGTGAAGGCGGTGCCACGCTCGTGCGCGGCCAGCGGGCCAATGCCATATTGTCATCGACGCCGGACACCCGGTCGGGTCAATCAGGCCACGAAACCTGCGGCAGTTCCTCGAAGGCCGGTTTGGCGAAAAGATAACCCTGGAAGTACCGCACGCCCATCATTCGGAGGGATTCATACTCCGCCCGGGACTCCACGCCCTCGGCAATCACGTCTATGTTCAAGGCCTTGCACACCCCGAGGATGCCCTGAACGATGGCTTGGCGCACCGGGTCCTGATCGAAGTTGCGCACCAGCGCCATGTCGAGCTTGATGATGTCGGGTTGGAATTCAGCCAGCAGGTTCAAGCCCGAATAGCCTGCCCCGAAGTCGTCAATGGCGGTCTTGAAGCCTTGGCGCCGGTATTCCTGGATGATGCGTTTGAGGTGTTCCTTGTCGATCACCTTCTCGTTTTCCGTGATCTCGAAGATCAGGCGTTCGGTCGGGAACCCGTGCTGCTTTGCCGCTTGAAGTGTGGCGCGGATGCAGGTGGCGGCTTCGTAAACGGCGTTGGGCAGGAAGTTGATGCTGACGTATTGGCTCAGACCCAGGCGCGCCGCCAGTTCCACTGCCTGAACCCGGCACGACTGGTCGAAAAGGTAGCGGTTGTCCTCGTTGACCTGGCTCAGCACTTCGCTGGCGCTGCCACCATCGCAGCCTCGCACCAAAGCTTCGTAGGCAAACACCTGCCGGGTGCTCACGTCCACAATGGGCTGGAACGCCATGCTGAACTCGAAGCTCAGGGGCTTCGCGTCCTGACAGGCCCTGCAGGGCGGTATCGAGGGGGTGAAATTGGTCATGGGCGCCCGCTGTGCTGGATGCGAGTGATGGTAAGGCAACGCCCTGATGGTTGTGGCCGCCGGGGGTAGTCAGCCCCCAGGGCGCAGGGGTATCACTCGGAGGCAGCGCTGTCGTCGCCAGCCTCGGCGGACACGTCTTCCGCTTCTGGCTGCACTGCCTGACGCACAGCGGCCTTGTCGCCAGCGCTGGCAAACTTGCTGTACTTGCCCAGCATGCTCACCAGTTGGCCGTAGATGCGGGGGTTGGCTGCCAGACATTCCTTTTGTTCCAGGAAGTCGGCTTCGCCTGTGAAGTTGCCGATCAGACCGCCAGCCTCGGTCACCAGCAGGGCGCCAGCGGCCATGTCCCAGGGTTGCAGGCCGGTCTCGAAGAAGCCGTCAGAGAAGCCCGCGGCCACGTAGGCCAGATCCAGCGCAGCCGCGCCGGGGCGGCGCACACCGGCCACGCGCGGCATCACTTCCGTCAGCAGGTTCATGTAGGTCTTGAACTGGTCGCCCGGGCGGAAGGGGAAACCCGTGCTCAGCAGGCAGTCGCGCAGCATGGTGCGCTTGGCCACGCGGATGCGGCGGTCGTTCAAGTAGGCGCCGCGCCCTTTGGTGGCGCAGAACAGGTCGTTGCGGGTGGGGTCGTAAACCACGGCCTGCTCCACCTTGCCTTCGTACATCAGCGCGATGCTGACGCAGTAGACCGGGAAGCCGTGGATGAAGTTGGTGGTGCCGTCCAGCGGATCGATGATCCAGGTGTGTTTGCGGCCTTGGGCCTTGCCCTCCCGTCGACCCGATTCCTCGGCCCAGATGCCGTGGTCAGGGTAGGCACCCAGCAGCGTTTCGATGATGGCTTTTTCGGCGGCGTGGTCGACTTCGGTGACGAAGTCGTTGGTCTGCTTGGCAGAGATGCGGACCGATTCGACGTCGAGCGCGGCGCGGTTGATGATGGCGCCAGCGGCGCGTGCGGCCTTGATGGCCACGTTGAGCATGGGGTGCAGTAGGGAGGACATGAATTGTGTGAGGAACGAGGACGGGGCTGCGCGATGGCAGCGACAATAGCGCGATTTTACCCGGGCGTCAGCCCCCGCGCAAACGAAAGGCCATGCCGTGCAGACCCGCTTCATCCTGATAGAGACCAGCCACGCGGGCAATGTGGGGGCCGCCGCGCGTGCGATGAAGGTGATGGGCTTTGACGATCTGGTGCTGGTGCGCCCGCGCTGGCCCGACGTGCTGCAACGCGAAGAGACCCTGCAGCGCTCCAGCGGCGCAACCGATGTGCTGGCGCGTGCCCGCGTGGTGCAGACGCTGGACGAGGCGCTGGAGGGCGTGTCGCACCTGTGCGCCACGGCCATGACGCCGCGCGACTTCGGGCCGCCAACGCGCGCGCCGCGCGAGCACCTGGCCGGGCTGGTGGCGCAGGGCGTGCAACCGCCTGCGGGGGTGGCCTTCCTGTTCGGCACAGAACGCTTTGGCATGACCAACGAGGACGTCTACCGCTGCCATGCGTGCCTGAGCATACCCACCGCTCCCGACTATGGTTCGCTCAATCTGGCGGCTGCCGTGCAGTTGATTGCCTACGAGTGGCGGCAAGCCCTGGGTGGTTTCGCCCTGCCGCCCAGTGGTGCCCCCGAGGCCACGCCCGCCGATGCGCAGGCCGTGGCGGGCATGCTGGCGCACTGGCAGGAGGCTCTGGTGGCGGTGGAATTCCTGGACCCCGCCGCGCCAAAGAAGCTCATGCCCCGGCTCAACCAGTTGTTCAACCGCGCGCAGCCCACACAGGAGGAAATCCACATCCTTCGCGGGGTGGCTCGCGCCATGCTGCAAACCGCCGCCCGGGCGAAGCGCTAGACTGTTGGGCCTATACCCCCTGCACCTGTCATGTTCTCACGCATCAAGACCGACATCGATTGCATCCTCGAACGCGACCCGGCGGCCCGCTCGCGCTGGGAGGTCTTGACCTGTTACCCTGGCCTGCACGCTGTGGTGATGCACCGCTGGGCGCATGCCTGCTGGAACGGTGGCTTCAAGTGGCTGGGCCGTTTCATTTCGCACCTGAACCGCTGGTTCACGGGTATCGAGATCCATCCTGGCGCCAAGATTGGCAGCCGTGTGTTCATCGACCACGGCATGGGCGTGGTGATTGGCGAGACGGCCGAGATTGGCGACGGCTGCACCATCTACCACGGCGTTACCCTGGGGGGCACATCGCTTTACAAGGGCGCCAAACGCCACCCCACACTGGGCAAGGACGTGGTGGTGGGGGCGGGTGCCAAGGTGCTCGGCGGCTTCACCGTAGGCGATGGCGCCAAGGTGGGCAGCAACGCCGTGGTGACCAAGCCGGTGCCCGATGGTGCCACGGCCGTGGGTAACCCGGCGCGCATCATCCAGGCAGAGGCCGATGCCAAACGCGAGGAGGCCGCTTCGAAGATGGGCTTCTCGGCCTACGGCGTGACGCAGAACGACGACCCGCTGTCGCAGGCCATGCGCGGCCTGATCGACAACGCCGCTGGCCACGAACACCAGATTGCGCTGCTGTGGCAGGCCATTGAAAAGCTCTCAGGCACGCGCGGTGCCGTGCCTGCAGACGCGGCCAAAGACGAGCACTTCGAGGCCAAGCGCCTCAACGATCTCGTCGGCAAGTGACGACAAACGGGGGGAGGGCCCCCGTTCGTCATTTGATCAGGCGCAGCGCGAACGGTGTGCGAAAGTTCTTGCCGTTGGAGGCTGCCATGGCACCCATCACGCAGAACACCAGGTGGCACAGCCCCAGCACCACGAACACCAGAACGCCAATCAGCACGAACGTGAGGATCAGGCCCGCGACGTAGCCGATGGCTGCGGTGATGGACCAGTTGAGGGCTTCCTTGGTCTGGTCCAGCACGTACGGATCGTCCTTCTTCACCAGGTACACGATCAGCGACGGGATGAATCCCAGGAACAAGGTGCCGATCCAGATCAGCACGGCAGTGTTGCGGGATTCCTTGCTGGCGCCGGTTTCCATGACTTCCATCTTCACTCCTCCTTGAAAAAAAACTTTCAGCGGGCAGGGCGGACAGCCGACTTCGGCCGGAACGCCTTGCACACGTCGTCATTCGTTTCCAGGTACGGCCCGCCGATCAGGTCGATGCAATAAGGCACCGCCGCGAAGGTGCCGTGCACCACGGGCTTGCCATCGGCGTCCTTGAGGCCTTCCAGTGTTTCGGCAATCGACTTGGGCTGGCCCGGCAGGTTGATGATGAGGCTGCGGTCGCGGATCACCGCCACTTGGCGCGAGAGGATGGCCGTCGGCACGAACTTCAGGCTGATCTGGCGCATCTGTTCGCCAAAGCCCGGCATCTCCTTGTGTGCCACGGCCAGCGTGGCCTCGGGTGTCACGTCGCGCGGGGCGGGGCCGGTGCCGCCCGTGGTGAGCACCAGGGCACAGCCCGCGTCCACCAGCTCGATCAGCGTGGCGCTGATGGTGGCCTGCTCGTCGGGGATGAGGCGGGCTTCGAAGGTGATGGGGTTCTTCAGCGCCCGGGTGAGCCATTCCTGCAGAGCGGGCAGGCCCTTGTCTTCATAGACGCCGCTGCTGGCGCGGTCGCTGATGGAGACGATGCCGATCTTGACGGGGTCGAAGCTGTCGCTCATGGTCATTCTTCGGTGTCGGTAGGAGCTTCGTCAGCCGCGCCGCTGAGGCGGGTGCGCACGATCTGGAAGATGTCGCGGTAGGCCTTGCCGTGGCGCTGGGCTTCGCCAGGGCGCTCGGCGCCGGCCTTGGCCTGGGCGTCCTTGCGGGCTTGGCGGATGAGCGAGCGCAGGTGCTGCAGGTCGGCGTCCGGGTCGAGCAGGAGCCATTCGGTGAGCGCCGCCTCGTCGTTGACGAGGCGGTCACGCCATTGCTCGGCCTCGTGCAGGCGCTGGGTTTCTTGCGCGCTGCCCTGGTGCTGCACCTCCAGTGCAGATTCAATGGCTGTGACGGCCCCTTCGTCGAGCTTGCGCATGAGCTTGCCGATGTACTGCATCTGGCGGCGGCGCCCCTCGAAGTTGGTGATGCGCTTGGCCTCGGCCAGCGCGTCGAGCAGGCTGTCGGGCAAGGCGAGCTTGTCCAGCAGCCCCTTGCGCAGGGTCAGCAGGGCTTCGCCCAGGGATTGCAGGTGGTCGCTGCGTTTCTTCAGGTCGGTCTTGCTTTGCTCGACGTCGCCCTTGAGTTCGCGCTTGAGTTCCAGGTCCAGTTCGCTGCCTTCAGCGACGAAATGGCCTTTGACGAAATAGCCTTTGGTGGGTTTGCGTGCCATGCCAAGTATCATAGCCGCCGACATGAAAAAGACCCCCGCCCGAACCCCGTCCGCTGTTTCTTCCGCTTCTGTGCGCAAGCCCGCCGCTCCTGCACCAGCTCCCGCCAGCGGCTTCCAGTACAGCCGAGAACAGTTTGAAGAGTTGGCCGACCAGGCGTTGATCCACGCCCGCAAACTCGGCGCATCGGATGCAGGCGTCGAGGTTTCCGAGGGCTCGGGGCTGAGCGTATCGGTTCGCAAGGGTGAGTTGGAAAACGTGGAGCGCAACCGCGACAAGTCGCTTGGCATCACGGTTTACCTGGGGCAGCGGCGCGGCAACGCGTCCACATCAGACTTTTCTGCTGAGGCCATCCGCCAGACGGTGCAGGCCGCTTACGACATTGCCCGCTTCACCGCCGAAGACCCGGTGGCAGGCCTGCCCGACGAGCAGGACATTGCCAACGACTACCCCGACCTGGACCTGTTCCACCCCTGGGCCATCAGCGCCGAAGAGGCGGTGCAGATGGCGTTGCGCTGCGAAGGTGCGGCGCTGGCCACCAGCAAGAAGATCACCAACAGCGAAGGCACAGGGGTGTCCGCGCAGCAATCGCACTTCTTCACCGAACACATGCGTGGCGGCGAGCGCGGGCGCGCGGGCATCTTCCGTGGTGGGTATGCCAGTTCGCGGCACAGCTTTTCGGTAGCACCCATCGCAGGGCGCGGTGCCAACATGCAGCGCGACTACTGGTACAGCTCCATGCGCTCCCCGGCGGAACTGGCCAGCCCCGAGGCGGTGGGCCGTTACGCCGCCGAGCGCGCCTTGTCGCGCCTGAACCCGCGCAAGATTGCCACCACCGAATGCCCGGTGCTGTTCGAGGCACCGCTCGCCGCTGGCCTGCTGGGCGCGTTCGTGCAGGCGGTCAGCGGCGGGGCGCTCTACCGCAAGACCACCTTCCTGGTGGACAGCCTGGGCCGCCAGGTGTTTCCGAACCACATCGACATCGTGGAAGACCCGCTGATTCCCGGCGGCAAGGGCAGTGCGCCTTTTGACGACGAAGGCGTGAAGACCGTGGGGCGCCAAGTGGTGGGCGGCGGCTGCGTGAAGGGTTATTTCCTGAGTACGTATTCCGCCCGCAAACTGGGCATGCGTACCACCGGCAACGCGGGTGGCTCGCACAACCTGTTCCTGACCAGCCGCCTCACGCAGAGCGGCGACGACCTGGATGCAATGCTGCGCAAGCTGGGCACGGGCCTGTTTGTGACCGAGCTGATGGGCCAGGGCGTGAACTACGTGACGGGTGACTACTCGCGCGGCGCGGCAGGCTTCTGGGTGGAAAACGGGCGCATCGCCTTCCCGGTTCAGGAAATCACCATTGCCAGCAACCTGAAGGACATGTTCCAGGGCATTGTGGCTGTGGGGGCTGACGACTACGCCTACGGCGCGAAAACGGTGGGCTCCGTGCTCATCGACCGCATGAAGGTGGCGGGCAGTTGAGGCTGTTTGCGGGCGTCAGAGGGATAGGGTGTCCTCTGCGGGCGCCCATTCCATGGCCAGGTTCCTGCCTTCACGCTTGGCCTGGTAGAGTGCGTCGTCGGCCTCTTGCAGCAGGCTGTAGAGCCCATCATCAAGCGTTGGCACGCGCGCGCTGAAGCCCAGACTCACCGTCACCACCGTGGAGGTAGGTGACTTGGCATGTGCAATGGCCAGGGCCTGCACGCCCCGGCGGATCAGCTCGGCGGTCTGCCTGGCCACCTGTGGCGTGGTGTTGGGCAACACCACCACAAACTCCTCGCCGCCGTAGCGTGCAGCCAGTTCACCGGCGCGCCGCGCCGTGACCGCAAGCACCTCGGCCACCTGCCTCAGGCAATCGTCACCCGCAGGGTGGCCGTATTCGTCGTTGAAGGCCTTGAAGTGATCCACGTCGAGCATGATCACCGCCAGCGGCAGGCCTTGGCGTGTGGCGCGCTGCCATTCCTGCTGCCAGATGGTGTCGAAGTGCCTGCGGTTGGCCAGGCCCGTCAGGCCGTCGGTGGCGCTCAGAACTTCAAGTTGGCGGTTGGCTGCCTGCAGCTCCTTGGTCCGCTGCTTCACCTTTTCTTCCAGCGCCGCGTTGGCCGCGCTGATCTTCAGGCGCAACCGCTGTTGTTCCAGCACCTCTTTGCGCAGGCGCCTTGAGAACCTTGTGCCTGCCCACAACAGCAGTGCCACTGCGCCCAGGCGCAAGGCCAGCGCGGCCTGCCGCCACCGTGCGTGTTGGATGGCCATGGTGGCCAGCTCTCCACTCAATGCACCCACCACGGTTTCGCTGTTGATTTCGTAGATCTTGCGGGCCATCAGGTATTCGTCGTCCGCCAGCAGTTGGTGGGCCTCCTCCCAGCGGTCCGCGCGCATCAGGTCGATTGCCTGCTGTTCGACCACACGCAGCTTGTCGTGCTCCTGGCTGAGAGCGCTCATTTCGCCAGACAGATTGAAGTCCCGCGTCAATTCGTCCACCGTCTCGAAGGTGTGATCGAGTTCACTCTTCATCGTGTCGTAGCTGGCAGTGCGCAGGGTGTTGCCCTCCAGCACGGCCGTGGCCAGCATGCTGGTGAGTTCCTGGCTCAGGCGCACCATGCGTTCCAGACGGGTGCCCACTTCCAGGTGGCGACGGTGCATGCTGTCGTTCTGGTGGTCGACGTAGGCACCTATGCCGATGGATATGAGCAGCACGGTGACCGCTGCGTAAAGGCTTCCCTGTAAGCGCATGGATGATGGGTATGGTGGCAAGTCAGCGGATCACTCGGTCGGCACGCTTGAACATGTCTGGGGGGATGATGACGCCTTGGGCCGAAGCAGCGTCGGGGTTCACCACCAGGCTGAACTTTTCCACTGGGCCCCAAGGGGTGTCGCCGGGCTTCACACCCTTGAGCACCAGGGCAGCCTTCTTGCCTGCGGAGTAGCCGACCAGGTAGTAGTCCAGCCCGTAGGCGGCGATCGCTCCACGAGACACGCTGTCCACGTCGCCCGCAAAAAGGGGGATCTTCTGCTCCCTGCAGACCTTGGCCAGCGCCTCCAGGTTGGCCACGGTCGTGTTGTCTGAGGTGATGGTGATGGCCTGCACACGGCCCACCAGCGAACGCGCGGCGCGTTCGACGTCTTGACTGGTGGATACGGTGGCCTCCACCAGGGTGAGGTTGAGCTGGGCCGCCGCCGAACGCAGGGCCTGGATGTGCTGCATGGAATTGGCTTCGGACGGGTTGAAGATGGTGCCCCAGATGCGCGCCTTCGGCACGAAGCGGGTGTAGGTTTCCAGTTGAAGCTGCACGGGCCATTGGTCACTCACGCCAGTGACGTTGGTACCCGTCTTTTTGCCAGGAGCGCTGTCCTTGGGGACGATCCCGGCACTGACCGGGTCGGTGACCGAAGAGAACACCACGGGTATGCGGCTGGTGGTCTGCAGCACGGCCTGGGTCGATGGCGTGGCGATGCTGTGTATCAGGTCCACCTTGTCGTTGACGAATTTCTGCGCGATGGCCTGGGCGCGCGCAGTGTCGCCTTTGGCGTTCTGCCGGTCAAAGACGACGTTGACGCCCTCCTTGAAGCCAGCACTGGCCAGCGCCGCCTCGAACCCTTTTTCGTCTGCATCCAGCGCTGCGTGGGACACGATCTTGATCACACCGATGCGAACCGGCTTCTGATCGGCCGCATGAGCCAGGCCGCCAAAAGTGGCCCAGACCCATGTGAATGCGATCAGCGGTGCAATCCAGCGCGCAAGCCGTTTTTCTTTGGGTGATGGGGGGCGCATGCGTTTCTCCCGTCGGTTGCAGCCAGCGTAGCACACATGCCCCGAGGGGACATCCGTGTTTGCGCGGGTGTGCTCAACCGGGCAGCGGGCGCGGGTGCACGGGGTGACCCCATAGCCGTGTCATGACCCGCTCGGCCTGTGCCACGTCTCCACTGGTCCAGAAGTGTTCGGGTGCGGGGTGATGACTGGCGGGCGCTTCCAGCCCCAGTTGGGCCAGGCGCCGCGCCAGTTCGCGCGCCACGGCGGCGGCGGGGTCGATCACCTGGACACTTGGCCCCGCCATGCGCTGGATGACCGGCGCCAGGAAGGGGTAGTGCGTGCACCCCAGCACCAGGGTGTCGGCCCCCTGTTCCACGAGCGGGCGCACGTAGGCGGCCACGGCTGCTTCGGTGTCGGGGCTGTCCAGCTCGCCGCGTTCGACGCGTTCCACCCACCCGGGGCAAGCTTGAAGCAACATGCGCTTGCCGTCGCCGTAGGCGGACACCAGTCGCGCCAGGCCCGGGCTGGCCACCGTCTGCCGGGTGGCCAGCACCCCTACCACACCGCTGCGCGTGACTTGGGCTGCGGGCTTCACGGCCGGTTCGATGGCGACCGTGGGCAGGTCGGGAAAACGTTCCCGCAGGCGCTGGATGATCAGGCCGGTGACCGTGTTGCACGCCACGACGATGGCTTTGGCGTCGAGGGTGCGCAGGAACTCGATGATGTGGACGGCGCGTGACTCGATGTAGCCGGCGCTCTTCTCTCCGTAGGGGGCGTGCCCGGAGTCTGCAACGTAATGCAGCGTTTCGCCCGGCATGGCGCGGCGGATTTCCTGCAGCACGGACAAGCCGCCCACGCCGGAGTCGAACACCCCGATGGGGCCCGTCCGGCCAGGTGCTTGGCTCGCGGCCGGGGGGGGGGCTTCGTTGTCAGGCGCGACGGAATGCATGCTTGCGCCAGCGGGTCAGCCAGCCAGCGCAGCCTTGACGGCAGCGGACACCTGGGCCATGTCGGCCTTTCCTGCGAGCTGTGCCTTGGCGGCGCCCATGAGCTTGCCCATGTCGGCTGCGCCCGGTGCACGGCCCAGTTCGGCGGTGACGCTGGCCACCAGGGCCTGCACGGCGGCGGTCACCTCTTCGGCGCTCAGGCGTGCGGGCAGGTAGGCTTGCAGCACAGCTGCCTCGGCCTTTTCCTTGTCGGCCAGGTCGGTGCGGCCCGCGCCTTCGTAGGCGGTGATGGAGTCCTTGCGCTGCTTGATGAGCTTGTCCACGACGGCGATCACGCCCGCGTCGTCCAGCGCCACGCGCTCGTCCACCTCTTTTTGCTTGATGGCGGCCAGCAGCAGCCGGATGGTGCCCAGGCGCTCGGTGTCCTTCGCGCGCATGGCGGTTTTCATGTCTTCGGTGATCTGGTCTTTGAGTGCCATGGTGGTTTGTGGAGAAAGGGCGTTGAAAACAACAAAGCCCGCCTGAGCGTCCTCTAGCGGGCTTTTGGGGGCGGTCAAAGGCAGGCCATGACCGCGAGCGTGACCAAGCGGATCAGTACAGGCGCTTGGGCAGCTGCATGGAGCGAACGCGCTTGAAGTGACGCTTGACGGCGGCAGCCTTCTTGCGCTTGCGCTCGGCGGTGGGCTTTTCGTAGAACTCGCGGGCGCGCAGGTCGTTGAGCAGGCCCAGTTTCTCGATGGTGCGCTTGAAGCGGCGCAGAGCGACGTCGAACGGTTCGTTGTCTTTAACGCGGATGGTGGTCATTAGCTAATGGTTTCCGAAATGCGCCGCGCCGGTGTCCAGGGAAGATCGGGCCCTGAACCCGCGCTGCGGCATGTTTTCCCCCGTCATCAGGTGATCACGGCCGACGGGGGTTTGCCAGCAAAGCCCAGGATTATAGCGTTTGTTTTTCGTTTTTGCCATTACAGTGTGGTGGATTCACCGCAGCGGGTGGCGGGAAGAGGGGCAGGCATGTTCGAGTCGGCGGAAATTGGCCACATGGTCGACAAAAAAACCTTCAAGAAGGAAGAGCCGCTGCTGCGCGCCGCCCTGCTGGAGGCGCAATACCGCCTGCTGCGTGAGGCGAAGACGGCGGTCGTCATCCTGGTCAATGGCGTGGATGGCGCGGGCCGGGGTGAAACTGTCAATGTCCTCAACGAGTGGATGGATCCGCGTCACATCCGGACCGAGGCGTTTGGCCTGCAGGCCGATGCGGAACGACAGCACCCCGAGATGTGGCGCTTCTGGCAGGTGCTGCCGCCCAAGGGGCACATAGGCATTCTGTTCGGTTCCTGGTACACGGACCCGATCGTCTCGCACGCTCGGGGCAAGGACAAGCATGACCGCTTCGTGCACCGGCTGGAGCGCATACGCCGGTTCGAGCGCATGCTGGCGGCCGAGGGCGTGGTGTTGGTGAAGTTCTGGTTTCACCTGTCAAAGAAGGCGTCGAAGGAGCGGCTCAAGGCTTTGGCGTCTGACCCCAAGACGGCTTGGCGGGTCCACCCCCAGGAAAAGGACAACCTGAAGCACTATGACGACTTCATTCGCGTGAGCGATGAGGCGTTGCGCAAGACCAGCACTGCCGAGGCGCCTTGGATGGTGGTGGAAGGCAGCGACCCGGCCTACCGCTACCTGACGGCTGGCCGCCATTTGCTGGAGGTGTTGCAGCAGCGTTTTGAGCAGCCAGCCGAGCGCCGCAAGCCAGCTGTGACGCGAACGGCCAGCCCGCTGGACAAGCGCAGTCTGCTGGCTGCGCAGGACTATGGCCGTCACCTCGCACGCAAACGCTACGAGGAGAAGCTTGAGGTTCTGCAGGGGCGGCTCAACGGACTGAGCCGTGACCCGCGCATGGGCCAGCGTGCGCTGGTGCTGGTGTTCGAGGGGATGGACGCGGCAGGCAAGGGCAGCACGATTCGCCGCCGCACCTCGCTTCTCTCGGCTGCCTCCAGGGCC
>CBKZAG010000089.1:0-13129 GCA_966692625.1 uncultured Comamonadaceae bacterium | reverse complement strand
GCCGCCCCCGGTCCTGGGTCTTGCCCGCATCCGCCAGCTTGAAGACAAAACCTTCTTCGGCCGACATGAAGAGATGGAACGGCGCTCCCTGCAGGATCTGGGCTTAGAAGTTGCCCGAGGAGCCGAAAACCAAACGAAGCCTGTGACCGCTTTCCTGCTCAAAGAGCGCGGCCACCTCTTCCAGCGCGAACTTCAGGTCAGACGCGGCGGCCACGGTGGCCACTGGCTGGGCCTGGGCCAGGGCGGCAGACACTCCCCACCCCAGCGCGGCCAGCAACGCCCGGCGGCGCGGCCAGGCGAGCACGGAAAGATTCGGTCGGTCGAGAGCAGCGATAGCCATGCCGCAAGCATAGGCGAAGCCCAGCCCACCGGGGCCCGCCCAAAGAAAAAGCCGGCCACCCTGGGGTGCCGGCTTGTCGGCGGCTGAGCGCTGAAGACTCAGGCCATTGTCACGGCGATGAAGGCCAGCAGGAACATCAGGATGCCGCCAGCCAGGGGCAGCACCCAGGGGATGTAACCCACGATGGCTTCTGCGGGGTCGGCGTCGTGCTGCTCGGTCTGAGGGGCGTGAGACATGGAATCTGCTCCTGGAGGGTTCGTCGAATTCGGAAACTGCCCTTGATTTTAATCAAACCGCGTCGGCATCGAAACCATCGGCCCGCAACACCCGCAAAACCTGCTGCACATGCGCGGGCCCGCGTGTTTGCAGCACCAGCTCCAGTTCCACGTTCTGGGCCGCCAGCAGGGTGAAGGCGCGCTGGTGGTGCACCTCGCTGATGTTGGCGCCCGCCTCGCTCACCAGCGTGGCCACGCGCGCCAGGTTGCCCGGCACGTCGCGCGCGCTCACCTTGATGCGCGTCAGCCTGCCCGCGCGCACCATGCCGCGCTCGATGATGGAAGCCAGCAACAGCGGGTCTATGTTGCCCCCGCACAGCACCAGCCCCACCTTCTTGCCCCTGAAGCGCTCGGGCTGGTGCAGCAGCGCCGCCAGGCCCACCGCGCCCGCGCCTTCCACCAGCGTCTTTTCGATCTCCAGCAGCATCACGATAGCCTGCTCGATCTCGCCCTCGTCCACCAGCAGCCAGTCGGCCACATGCTGCCGCACGATCTCCAGCGGCAAGGTGCCTGGGGTGCCCACCGCAATCCCCTCGGCGATGGTGTTGCGCCCCTGCGGCCAATGGCTGCCGGTCACGGCGTTGACCATGGCCGGAAAGCGCAAGGCCTGCACCCCCACCACCTCGATGCCCGGCTTGATCGCCTGCGCCGCCACGCTGATGCCGCCGATCAGACCACCACCGCCGGTGGCAACCACCAGCGTTTCCAGGCCGGGCTGTTCCTGCAGCATCTCCAGCGCAATGGTGCCCTGCCCCGCCACGATGGCGGGGTCGTCGTAGGGGTGAACAAAGGTCAACCCCTCTCGCTCAGCCAGTTCGTAGGCATGGGCACGCGCTTCTTCCAGCGTGTCGCCCACCTGCAGCACCTCGGCACCAAAACCTTGCGTGCGTTCCACTTTCACGCCGGGCGTGAAGCGCGGCATCACGATCACCGCGCGCAGGCCCAACCGCTGCGCGTGGTAGGCCACGCCTTGCGCGTGGTTGCCCGCCGACATGGCCACCACGCCACGTGCGCGCTCGTCAGGCGTCAGCTGGCTGAGTTTGTTGCATGCCCCCCGTTCCTTGAACGATGCGGTGTACTGCAGGTTCTCGAACTTCAGGAACACCTGTGCGCCGGTGATCTGTGACAACGTGCGCGATTCCACACAAGGCGTACGCAGAACCTGCCCTTGCAGCCGCAGCGCGGCCTGTTCAATGTCGTGCAATGTGATCATTCCGCCATTGTGGCGAGCGCCCGCGGCTTGGCAAGGGCGTTGCCGCCTGCCGGACACCTCTTCCCACTTGCACCAAGCTGGGTTATGGTTCGCCCCACATGGTGGCCTGCACCCGCGGGCCGGGGCTCTCACAGGAGGCGTCAACGGATGGTCAGGCGATCGAGTCCGTCGAAGTCCCAGGGGCAGTTGCTGCGCGAACCCCTGACGGTTCTTGCGCCCGAACGCGCCGATGCGCGCGACGGGCGCCGGCTGGGCTATGCCCCCAGCCAGCTGCTGGTGCCGCCGGGCGTGCGCGATGCCCCTTTGCTCGATCTGATGTGCTCGCACTTCGTGCTGACCCTGGCCGCGCGCCAGGGCCCGCGCTTCAACCTGCGGCGCGACCTCAACACCTTGCTCTCCCTGGCAGGCCGCCACCTGGTCTGGCCCATGACGGTGTTGCGCCGCCTGCGCGGCTTTCTGGAGCAGCGCTGCCGCGACAACGACCTGTGGGACGGCCAGGCGCGCCTGAGCCACACCGGCTTCCTCGCCCGCTTCGGTGTGTGGCTGGGTCCTTACGAGGAAGGCACGCTGTTCTTCCACCTGGACGAATACGCCAAGGAGTCCCCCAAGGACGTGCTGGCGGTGCTGGCCGCCACCGGCGACTGGCTGGCCCGCGCGCTGGACCAGCAACACACCCTGGTGGAAAAAAACATCGACGCACTCGCGGGTCTGCTGCAGCTCAACCGCGCCGAACGCGCCCTGCTGCTCTACGGCACGCTGGCGCGCTACCAGCGCGACCTGCGCAACTTGCTGGTCGAATTCAAGGTGAACAACGCCCCCGAGGCCTATGCCGCGCTGGCTGACGTGGCCGGTGTGGACGCCGCCGAACTGGGCGAGGCATTGCGCGCGGGCTCGCGGCTGGAACGCATCGGCCTGGTGGAAAACCTGCTGTCGGAACACAACATCACCGACCTGGCCGACCTGATGAAGGTGAGCGAGCGCCTGCCCCCCGTGCTGATGCGCGAGTACCGCGACCGCAACGAGTTGATGGCCGTGTTCACCCGCCCGGCGGTGCGGTCTTCGCTTACCTTGAGCGACTTCGACTTTGTGCAGGAAGACGCCCAGGTGTTGCGCGACCTGCTGTGCGAGGCCGTGGCCCGGCGCGAGCCCGGCGTGAACGTGCTGATCTACGGCCCGCCCGGCACCGGTAAAACAGAGTTGGCGCGTGTGGTCACCCAGGCCGCCGGGCTGGAGCTCTTCGAGGTGGAGTACGCCGACCGCGACGGCCACTCCCTCAGCGGGCGCGACCGCTACCGGTCACTGCAGATCGCGCAGGTGTTCCTCAAAGGCACGGCGGGCTCGGCACTGCTGTTCGACGAGGTGGAGGATGTGTTCCCCCACGCACCGCCCGAACCATTCGCCACCCAGCCTCGCAACCCCTTGAGCAACCACAGCCAGAGCATCAGCGGCAAGGCCTGGGTCAACCAGGTGCTGGAAAACAACCCCGTGCCCACGCTGTGGATCACCAACCGCATCGAGCAGATCGACCCGGCCTTCCGCCGCCGCTTTGCCTACCACCTGGAACTCAAAAGCCCCCCGCCGGGCGCCCGCGAACAGCTGGTGCGCAAGGCCTTGGACGGCGCACCCGTGTCCGACGGCATGGTGGCGCGCCTCACCCAGCGTCAGGGCCTGACGCCCGCGCAAATCAGCACGGCCCTGCGTTTTGCCCGGCTGGTGGCGCCAGCGCAAGGCGGCACGGGCGACAGCTACGACGCCCTGATGGAACGCCAGCTGCGCCAGGCTGACCAGGCCCTGGGCCGGCGCAGCCACCCGCAAACCCGCCTGTCACCGCTGTCCTATGGTCTGCAGTGGCTGAATATCGAGTCGCGCCACGACCTGCCGCGCATGCTCGAAGCGCTGCGCGCGCGCGGACACGGCACCCTGTGTTTCCACGGCCCGCCAGGCACCGGCAAAACCGCCCTGGCCGAACACCTGGCCGACGCGCTGGAGCGCCCGTTGATGATCCGCCAGGCCAGCGACCTGATGAGCAAGTACGTGGGCGAAACGGAACAGAACATGGCCGCCATGTTCGCCGAGGCGGAAGCCGAACACGCCGTGCTGCTGCTGGACGAGGCCGACAGCTTCCTGCTCGACCGGCGCGACGCCCAGCGCCACCACGAGGTCTCGGAAGTCAACGAAATGCTGCAGGGCATGGAGCGCTACCGGGGCATCTTCGTGTGCACCACCAACCTGATGGAGCGGCTCGACGCTGCCGCGCTGCGCCGCTTCACCTTCAAGATCGCCTTCAAGCCCTTGCGGCCGGAACAGCGCGAGGCCCTGCTGGCCAGCGAGACGCTGGACCGCGCCGACGCCCCCTTACCCGCCGACGTGCTGCGCCGCCTGCACCGGCTCGACCAGCTCTGCCTGGGCGACTTTGCCGCCGTGAAGCGCCAGTGCGAAATCCTGCAGGAAACGCTGAGCCCCGAGGCCTTCGTGGAGCAGCTGGAAGCGGAACACCGCGTCAAGCCTGGGGTGCAAGGGCAGCGGCCAGTGGGCTTTCTGTGACCGCCACCTCTTGCGCCTTGGCCCAGCGCAGGAACTGCTCCACTGGCACCGGCTTGCTCCACAAATAGCCCTGCCCCACGTCGCAATGCAACTGGCGCAGCGCGGCCAGCACGGCCTCGTCTTCCACCCCTTCCGCCACCACCGACAAACCCAGGTTGTGCGCCAGTTCCACGGTGGAACGCACGATCTTGGCGTCGTTGCGGTCGGCCGTCATGCCCATGACGAAGGACTTGTCGATCTTGAGTTCGTCCACCGGCAGGCGCTTTAAGTAAGCAAGCGACGAATAACCTGTGCCGAAGTCGTCGATCGACAGCTTGAACCCCGCGCCGGACAGCGCCTGCAGCGTGTGTTGCGCGCGTTGCGGATCGTCCATGATGGCACTTTCGGTGATCTCCAGGCACAGCCCGTGCGCGGGGACGCCGTGGCGCTCCGTCAATTCGCGCAGGCGCGCCGCAAACTCGGCATCCATCAGATCGCGGGTGGACAGGTTGACCGCCACCACGCGCTGCCGCTGCCCGTCCTGGAGCGCGGCCCAGTGCGTCGCAACCTGCTCCATCACCCACCAGGTCAGTTCGCGGATGAAGCCGGTCTGCTCGGCAAAAGGAATGAAATCGCCCGGCGGCACCAGCCCTCGTTCCGGGTGCTGCCAGCGCAGCAGGGCCTCGGCCCCCACCAGGCGTGCATCTGCCACCGCGCACTTGGGTTGCAGGTACAGGCGCAACTCGTCTTGCGCCAGCGCTCGGCGCAGGTCGCTCAGCAGCGACAGCGTCTGCGCGCTGGACGCATCCAGCTCGGGCGAATACGGCAACACGCCACAGGTGCGCCGCTTGGCGGCATGCATGGCCACCTGGGCGCGGGCCACCAGGGTTTCGGCGTCTTCACCATCCGTGGGCCAGCACGCCAGCCCGATGCTCACCCCCAGGTCCACGGTCTGCCCGTCCAGCGTGAAGGAAGTGGCAAAGGCATCCAGCAGCCGCTGCGCCAGAGCCTGCGCCTGCTGCGCGCTGCCGGGTTGCATCAGCACGGCAAACTCGTCGCCGCCGATGCGCGCCACCCGGTGCCCGCCGTCGAACAGCTCGCCCGCCAGCCGGTGCGCCACCGCGCGCAACAAAGCGTCGCCTTGCGCAAAGCCCAGCACCTCGTTGACGTGCTTGAAACGGTCCAGGCTGAGCACCACCACGGCAGCGCGGTCGCACACGTCGGCCGTCACGTTCTGCACCCAGTCGATGAAGCTGCGCCGGTTGGGCAGGCCCGTCAGCGTGTCTTCGTAAGCCAGATGCAGTATCTCGCGCCGCTGCTTGGCCAGGCTCAGGCGCATGGTGTCGAAACCCTGCGCCAGGCGGCCCACCTCATCGCGGTAGGCCCCAGCGTCGATCTGCACGTCGAAGCGCCCTTCCTTGAGCACGCCGGCCGCCGCCTCCAGCTGCCGCAGCGGGCGCGTCACCCGCCGCAAGGCCGCCCAGCCTGCCACGCCGAACATCAGCAAGCCCAGAACGGTGATCAGCGCCAGCGCCCACTGAAGCTGGCGAAACGGCGCCATCACCTCGTCCGACGACCGCAGGAGCAGCGTGTACACCTGCCCGCCCTGGGCGTCGAGCTGCACGTGCCGCACGGCATAACTTTCACCCGCCAGTTCCACTTCACCGGCCTGCTCGGAAGGCCCCAGCAACTCCAAGACCGGGCGCACCGCCTCGGGCAGGCTGCTGGCCACCACCTGGGCCGTGCCGCCCTTGGCCGCCGCCAGAACCGCCATGCGCACCGACAACAGGTCGCGCATGTCGTCGATCATGCCTTGATCGATGGCGAAACCCATCAGCAACCAGCCCAGGGGCCGCTCGGGCCGCACCGGCACCAGTACGAACTGAAACGGCGCGCCGTCCACCAGGATCAAACCGTCGCCCCGCTTCTGGCGAATCAGGCCCCGCGCAATGCCTTGCAACCCTTCTGCAAGGGAGCCCGTGCCAGTAGGCCCGGTTTCCGCCGCATGCGGTGAAACGCCCATGCCCATCTGCGGGTAGGACGCCGATTTGAGCCAGAGCAGGAACAGTTCGTCGTACTCCTGGGTGGCACTCAACTGCAGGTTGTTGTCGAACAGCGCGGTGATGCGCGCGCCAAAACGCTCGGCGTTGGCATTGAGCGCCGCACGCGTCCCCGCCAGGTTGTGCTGTTCCAGGGTGGACAGGAAGCGGTAGTCCGAGGCGAGCAACTGAGCGCCTTCGCTCAGCCTGGCGGTGTTGCGTGCCAGCTGGTCGCGCCAGACCTTTTCGCTGAGCTCCAGTTCGTGGCCCATCTGCGCCCGCGCCTGCGCGGTGATGGTGCTTCGCACCGACCAGAACACCAGGGCCTGCACCCCCAACAGCAGCAGCAGCACGATGCCCAGCAGCCGCGCGGCCAAGCCCAGCTGGTACCACCAGCTGCGGGTCGCGTCAACGGCCCGGCGCGCCCGCTGGCGCGCGGCGAACCGGTCAACCCAATTCTCAAGCCGCCGCAAGTTCTCGCCCCCTTCCGTCTGCCAGTTTGAACCGGCGCACGGCCCCCACCAATTGCATGGCCTGCTGCTCCAGCCCGTGGGCTGCTGCAGTTCCTTCTTCTACCAGGGTTGCGTTCTGCTGCGTCATCTTGTCAAGCTGGGTCACGGTCGCGCTCACCTGTGCAATGCTCTCACTTTGTTCTGCCGTCTTGCTGCTGATGCCGGTCATGATCTCGCTCACCCGCTGCACGCCGGTCACCACATCCTGCATGGTACTCCCCGCACTGTGCACCAGCTGGGTGCCGCCCTGGACTTTTTCCATGCTGGTCTGGATCAGCGCCTTGATCTCCTTGGCCGCTTCGGCGCTGCGGCCCGCCAGGGCACGCACTTCCGAAGCCACCACGGCAAAGCCCCGGCCCGCTTCGCCCGCGCGTGCCGCCTCCACCGCGGCATTCAAGGCCAGGATGTTGGTCTGGAAGGCAATGCCGTCGATCACACCGATGATGTCGCCGATCTTCTGGCTGCTGGTTTCGATGTCGTGCATGGTGTCCACCACCTGCGCCACCACATCTCCCCCCTTGTGCGCCACGCCCGCCGCGCCGGCCGCCAGTTCACTCGCCTCGCGCGCAGCCAGTGCACTCTCGCGGACGTGGAGCGTGAGTTGCTCCATGCTCGTGGCCGCCTGCTCCAGGCTGGTCGCCGTCTCCTCGGTGCGGGCGCTCAGGTCGGTGTTGCCGCTGGCGATTTCATGGCTGGCCGCGCCCATGCTTTCGCTGGCCAGGTGGATGTTGCCCACGATGCGGCCCAGCGAACCTTGCATCTCGCCCAGCGCCTGGAGCAAGTGCCCCAGCTCGTCACGGCGGCGTGTCCTGATCACCTGGGTCAGATCACCCTGCGCAATCGCCTGAGCAAACTCCACGGCCCGCTTCACGGGCCGGCTGACCGAGCGGGTGATGCTCCACCCCGCCAGCGCCCCCAGCAACACCGCACCCGCCGTCAGCGCCGCCACCATGACGAGCGAGCGGAACACATCCGCCTTCGCACGGTTCATCACCTGCTGGCGGCCATCGTTCTGCCGCTGCCCCAGCGCTTCCTGCGCGGCCACGTAGGCCTCGATCGCGGGCATCAGCTCGGTGTTCAAATGGGTTTCGGCCAGGTCGGTGGACCCGCTGGCCAGCCTCTCCTGCCAGGCCTTGCGCGCCTGGATGTACTTTTCGCGCCGCTGAGCCACCTGTTCCAGCAAGGCCTTGTCCTCGGCTTCCGTCAGGATCGACTCCAGCTCCTTCTGTATGTCGTTGATGCGCTGCGTGGTCTGCGCGATCTGGGGCTTGAAGTACTCGGCCAGCTCTTCGCTGTTGGCCGCCCGGCCGATCGCAAGCACGCGGCTCGCGTTCAATTGCGTGGCCGCCGCCCAGCGCCGCGCCAGCGCCGCGCGCTGCTCCATCTCCGCCAGGCGGGTCATGTCCGCTTCCAGCACCTTCAGGTAGTACCCGGCCAGCACGGCCACGCCCACCAGCAACACCAGCACCACGGCAAAACCTGCCGCCATGCGCGTCCTCACGTGCCAATCGTTCCATCGCATGCTCATTCACTCCCTTATCACGAGCTTTTGGCCCAAAAAAACATGGCACAGCGGCCCTTGAGAGACCGCGCGCCAATTACAAATACACGTTCACACAAGGGCCGGGTTCACCGCCCCCATGCCATCACCTCCACCGGGATGTGCTGCAACGGCAGCACACGGCAAGCAGCCTCCAGCCGCACCGCCTCCTTGGGCATGCCGTAGACCACGCAGGTCGCTTCGTCCTGCGCCAGCGTGGCCGCGCCTGCATCGCGCATGTCCTTGAGGCCGCGCGCACCGTCGTCGCCCATGCCGGTCATGATGATGCCCAGGGCGTTGCACCCAGCCGCCTGCGCCACGGAACGGAACAGCACGTCCACCGACGGTTTGTGCCGGTTCACCAGCGGACCGTCGCGCACCTCCACGTGGTACTGCGCGCCGCTGCGGCGCAGCATCATGTGCCGCCCGCCCGGGGCGATCAGCGCGAGCCCCGGGCGCACTCGGTCGCCGTCGCGCGCCTCGCGCACCTCCACCTGGCACAGGCCGTCCAGCCGTTCGGCGAACATGGCGGTGAACTTCTCGGGCATGTGCTGCACGATGACCATGCCCGGACAGGTCGAGGGCAGCTGGCGCAACACCAGCTCCAGCGCCTGCGTGCCACCGGTGGACGTGCCGAAAGCCACCAGGCGATCCGTGGTGGCGTACATGGCCTGGCCCCCAGGCGCCACAGGCGGCGCCAGCGCAGACACCTGTGCCAACGGCGGCGCGGTGGCATGGCGCAACGCACCCAGGTTCGCACTGGCGGCGGCCTTGATCGCCCCCACGATGTCGTTGGCCGAATCTTCCAGAAAGGCCTTGAGCCCCAGCTTGGGCTTGGTGATCACGCTCACCGCGCCAGCGGCCAGCGCATCCAGCGTCACCTGGGCGCCGCGCTCGGCCAGCGTGGAACAGATGATCACCGGCGTGGGCCGTTCGGCCATCACCTTGCGCAGGAAGGTCAGGCCGTCCATGCGGGGCATTTCAATGTCCACCACCAGCACGTCGGGCCAGCGGGACTTCATCTTCTCGATCGCGAACACGGGGTCATGCGCGGTGGCGATCACCTCGATGGCCGGTTCGCGGGCAATGGCCTGCGCCACCACCTGCCGGACCACCGCCGAATCGTCCACGATCATGACCTTGATACTCTGCCTCACCAGGGGCGTCCTTTCCTCAGACTCGGGCCCGTTCCGTCAGGGCCTGCCACACACGACCCGACGCCAGGTCGAAACTCAATCGGCGGGGGCGGTCACCACCCACGTCTTCGCGCACCACGGCGAACCCCCACGCGGCCAGGCAGCGCCGCGCCGCCTCGATGTTCCTGCGCCCCACGTCCAGGTCTGCCGCAGGCGGTGCAAACATGTTGCCGCCGCCAAACAGCTTGGCGCGGCAGGCGCCAGGCTGGACGCCATGGCGAAGCAGGGTCTGTGCCAGCCACTCCACCGCTTCATCCACGTAACGGCCGTCTAGGCCTTCACCTGCACGCCGCACGCGCGAAGGCAGCAGGGCATGGCACATGCCCCCCACCTGTTTTGCCTGGTTCCACACGGTGACCGACACGCAGGACCCCAGCAGGGTACGTATCCGGCCCGGCGCCTGGCCCAGGTGGTACTCCCCAGGGTGCAGGAACACTTCCGGCAAGCCCAGCTCGGCAACAGGCTCCTTCTGCCCGCCAGGGCCCGCAGACGCGGTCGGCAAGGTCATCAGGCCGCCACCCGGCGGTAGATCGTGGGCCGCACCGTTGCCAGCGACGTGGCGATGCCGTTGAGCGTCTCGGAATGGCCTACAACGAAGTGCCCCTCGGCACGCAAGTAAGGCAGAAGGTTGGCCACCACACGCGACTTTGTCGCGTTGTCGAAATAGATCATCACGTTGCGCAGGAAGATGACGTCGAAGACGCCCAGGTCCTGGCGCGGCTCCAGCAGATTGCATTGCTGGAAGCGCACCCGCGCCCGCAGCTCCTTGGACACCAGCAGCATGCCTTCGTATTCGTCCTGCCCCCGCAGGCAGTACTTGCGCAGCCACTCCAGCGGTATGCCCGAGATGCGGTCCATGCGGTAGAGCCCGCGCCCGGCCTGCGCCAGCACCCGGGTGCTGATGTCGGTGCCCACCACCTCCCAGGGCGCGTCGCCCAGCACGTGCGCCAGCACCATGGCCATGGAATAGGCCTCCTCGCCGCTGGAGGACGCAGCGCTCCACACCCGCAAGGCGCCGCCGCCGCGCACGCGATGGCGCGTCGCCACCTCGCGCAGGAAGTCGAAATGCTGCGGCTCGCGGAAGAAGTAGGTTTCGTTGGTGGTCAACAGGTCCACCATGGTCTGCAGTTCCGCCTCGTTGCCCGCGCGGGTGACCAGGCGGTAATAGTCGCCGTAGCTGCTCATCTTGTGGTGCTGCAGGCGGTTGGCCAGACGCCCTGCCACCAGGGTCTTCTTTGCTGGCGTCAGGTGAATACCTGCGATGTTGTGGATCAACCGGCTGAACTGCTGGAAGTCGTGGTCCGGCATCTCATTGGAAGATGCGGGCGCCGGGGCGGCAAGAGGAGACACGCTCATGATTTACCACCCGTGATCGCACACCGCTCTGGCCACGCGGCCTCGAACGCCGGGCGCGGCAAGGCACGGGCGTAAAGGTAGCCCTGCCCCAGCAGACACCCCTGCTCGTGCAGAAAATGCTCCTGGCCGTCCTCCTCGATACCCTCGGCCACCAGCCCCATGCGCAGACTGCGTGCCATTGATACGATCGCCTTGACCAGCTCGGTGCTGTCGTGGTCGCGCCCCACATCGCGGATGAACGAGCGGTCGATCTTGAGCACGTCGATGGCGAAACGCTTCAGGTACGCCAGAGACGAATAGCCCGTGCCAAAATCGTCAATGGCGATCGTGATGCCCAGGCCCCGCAACCCCTGGAGCGCCTGCTTCACGCTGTCGTCGTCGCCGAGCAGCAGGCTCTCGGTGATCTCCAGTTCCAGCCAGCGGGGTTTGCAGCCCGTTTCCGCCAGGGTGTCGCGCACCATGGCCACCACATCGGAGCGGCGGAACTGCACCGCCGACAGGTTGACCGCCACCTTGAAGTCGCTGCCCCGCCCGGCGTTCCACCGGCAGGCCGCCTCGCATGCCTCCTGCAGCACCCAGGCACCGATGTCGATGATCAGGCCGCTCTCCTCGGCCAGCCCGATGAACCGGTCCGGGGTCAGCAAGCCCAGCGCCGGATGCCGCCAGCGCAGCAAGGCCTCGGCGCCCACCCATTCCCGGCATCCCAGACTGACCTTGGGCTGGTAGTGAAGCTCCAGTTGCGACAAGGCAACGGCCTGCCGCAGCCCGGCTTCCATTTGCACGCGCTCGTGCGACTTGGCCGTCAGTTCCGAAGAGTAGAAACGGTAACAGGACCGGCCATGCGCCTTCGCGTCGTTGAGCGCTGCGTCGGCGTATTGCAGCAACGTGGTGGTGTCGCCCCCATCGTCGGGAAACACGGCCAGCCCCACACTGGCGGAAACGTACAGCTCTTGGCCCTCGACTCGGAAGGGCTGCGCCAACAGTTGCAACACCTCCTGCGCCACCTCCGCGAGCTGCCCTGCACCGTCCACAGCCGAAACCAGAATGGCGAATTCGTCCCCGCCCAGGCGCGCCACGGTATCGCAGCGCCCCGTCAAGGCACGCAAACGCTGGACGCAATCGCACAACAGGCGGTCTCCCGCCAAGTGACCAAAGGTGTCGTTGACAGCCTGAAAACGGTCCAGGTCCAACAGCAACAACCCACCCAGTGAATTCGCTTGCCGCGTGGCGCTAATGGCTTCCTGCAGCCGCTCGTACAACTGCGCACGGTTGGGCAACCCGGTCAGCGGGTCGTGGAAGGTCATCTCGTGCAGGCGCGACTCGTATTCCTTGATTTCGCTGATGTCCTGCGTCGTGCCATACAACCTGACAGGTGCGCCCGTCTCGTCGTACTCCACCTGCACGTGCGTGTGGAAATGCATCAATTCGCTGCGCGCGGTCCGGCTTTGGTAGCGGTAGGCCAGTTCCGGCTTGCGATGCAGATAGGCGGCTTGGTATTCGGCATACACCCGCTGGCGATCAGCCTCGGGTTTCAGGGCCAGCACGTCATCGACTGTGGGAGACCAATCCAGAGGCTCACCGAACAGATGGCAAAGCATGGGAGAAACCACCGACGTCCGATTGACAGGGTCCCACTCCCAATGCCCGATGCGGGCCATCCGTTCGGTGCGCTCCAGCCTGCGCTCATAGGCCTTGCGGTCGGTGATGTCCCGGCCGACGACCAGCACGCTGCTCACGCGCCCTTCGGTGTCGAACTCCGGCGTCATGCGCACATGGGTGGTCATATGCTTTCCCTCGGCGTTTTGCCAGTCGCGCTCCAGCTCCTGCTCCCTCCCTCGGGCAATCGCCATACGCAAGGCCTCCTCGAACGGACCAGCCTGCCCCATCCTGGGCAGGTCCTGCGGACGCCTGCCCATCAAGGCATCCACCGGCTCGCCCATCTGTCTCACAAACGCCGGGTTGGCATACACCAGCCGTGCATCCCGGTCGTAACGGGTGATGAAGTCCGGCGACAGCTCCACCAAGGCGCGGAACTCCTGCTCTCGGCGTTGCAACGCATGCCGGGCCTGTTCCTGTTCAGTCACCTCGCGCGCAAACGTCATGGCGCCCACCACCGCCCCCTTGACGTCGAATTC
>CBKZAG010000088.1:0-13402 GCA_966692625.1 uncultured Comamonadaceae bacterium | reverse complement strand
GAAGACCAGTGCGCTTTTGTCGCGCAAACAAACGGGGGAGTCCATCCCATCACTCTACCGGACGACCGCCGGACTCTGGACACCACATGCGCCAGACTCGGCTGCTGCCATGCAAGTGTTTCAGGCGCAGACAATCGTGGGAGGTCAAATCAGCGGGTTGGAGCGGCGTTCCTCGCCGTTTCAGGTATCCAGCAAGGGTGCCACCACATACGAGGCCAGCACTGGCGGTGAATGCACCCTGAGCGTGCCTGCGAACTCCCGGGTATGCCCACTCGCCAGCACGTGCCTCGTCAATGTCCTCCAGGACGTTGCGCACCCGGCTGAGGTAGGTCTGCCCGATCTCGGTGAGTGAGAGCCACCTTGTCGTTCGCTGCGGCAAAGCCACCTTCGTGCACCACGCGCTCAAACACGCGCATCGACAGCAAACGGTCCATGGTTGCATTTCCCTCAAAAACAAGACCCTGAATTATTTCATTTCAAGGAATAACGCATGTATTGCCAGGCCGTTTATCTATCTCGCAAGGAATTTTAAAGTTCTCCCATCGACGAGATGACAACGATGTACCGCTCGCCGACTGGGACGAAGTCCACCAACGGCCGCCCCAGCACAAACCGTCATCGAACAGCGAAAACCCAAGGACCCCAACATGAACCGCACCTACGCTTCCATCATCGCCCTCACCCTGGCCGCCTTCGGCGCAGGCCAGGCTCTTGCAGCCGACGCTTCTGCCCCCAAGACACGTGAACAGGTGAAGGCTGAACTGGCTGAAGCCGTTCGCACCGGCAACATCATCGGCAACGAGCAGGGCCTGAAGCTCAACGAGATCTACCTGGGCCGCTACCCCGCTCAAGCCGTCACGACCGGCAAGACCCGTGAACAGGTCAAGGCCGAACTGGCCGAAGCCGTTCGCACCGGCAACATCGTCGGCAACGAACAGGGCCAGAAACTCAACGAAATCTACCCTAGCCGCTACCCCGCCCAAACCAGCGTGGCAGGCAAAACGCGCGAACAGGTCAAAGCCGAATTGGCCGAAGCCATCCGCACGGGCGACATCGTGGCCAGCGGCGACCGTGGTCAAAAGCTCAATGAGCTGTTTCCGAACCAGTACTCTCGCTTCAACTGACTGACAGCAGCGGGCATTCCATGCATGCCCCCTCTGTGCGAAGATGAAGCGCTCTTAGGAGGACACCACGATGGACATGCCCGCCCTTTCGCCCGTTCAACGCATTCCGGTACGGCACACCGAACTCGGTGAAGGTTTCGGCATCAAGCGCGCGCTCCCAACCCGCGACTGCCGCATGGTCGGGGCGTGGTGCTTTCTGGACCACATCGGCCCTGCCGACATGCAAAACACCGAGGGCATGCACGTGGGCGCCCACCCGCACACCTGTCTGCAAACCTTTACGTGGATGATTTCGGGGCAGATCCTGCACCGCGACAGCTTGGGCAGCGAACAGGTCATCCGCCCCGGGCAGGTGAACCTGATGACAGCTGGGCTCGGCATAACCCATACCGAAGACTCCTTGCCAGGAGAAGCCACACTGCATGCAGCCCAGCTTTGGATTGCACTGCCGCCTGAGTGTGCCGACATGCCCCCCGCTTTTGAGCATTACCCCGAGTTGCCCACCTGGCAGGCAGATGGCGTGGAGTACACCTTGCTTGCCGGGCAATGGCGAACGCGCGAAGCACCGACACGGGTTTTTACACCGATGGTCGGGCTGGACGTTTTTGCGGCGGAAGCAGCGAATCCGTCGTTATCTCTGCAAAAGGAGTTCGAGTACGGCTTGCTCGTTTTGTCTGGCCACGCCACCATCAACGGACAACCGTTCGATGGCAACGACTTCGCCTATCTGGGCCAAGGGGCTGAACGGGTGAACCTGCAACTGAGCGCAGGCACAAGAGTGCTGCTGGTGGGCGGAGAGCCATTCGCTTCGCCCATGACCATGTGGTGGAACTTCGTGGGCCCCAGCAAAGCCCACATCGCTCAGGCACAGCACGACTGGGAGTCAAACTCCGCCAGATTCGGCAACGTCAAAGGCGGCGAAAACCGCCGCCTGCAGGCACCAGCCCTGCCAGCGGGCTACGCTGCCTGATCAAGCCCCATACGCGCAAGCGCTCGCGCCAATCAGAGCCAGTGGCTGACGGAACGAAAGCCAGGAGCCAGATCAGCAGACTGGCGAGGAACGGAACCTGACAGACGGCACGCCCGAACTGCAGCAAGGCTGCCCCAACCTCACTCCGCCTAGGTCAACCCGTCAGCACAGACCGCCCTCGGCCCTCCTGCAAATGACTTGTCCGCGTTTCAGCAGCCATGCGGTGATACGCTATCCCCTATCAGCCGACGGTTTGCACGCACATGGACGCCGACAAAGTCATCACCTTCTGGTTCGAGGAAATCGACCCCAAGCTTTGGTGGAGGTCTGACGCTGCGTTCGACGACATGGTCGCTGAACGTTTTGGTGAGTTGCTGGCTGTGGCCAGCGAAGGGGGACTGGCAGATTGGCGAATCAGCGCCCATGGCGCCTTGGCTGAAATCATCGTGCTGGACCAGTTTTCCCGCAACATCCACAGGGGAACACCGGGCGCGTTTGCCAACGATGCCATGGCCCTTGCGTTGGCGCAGTCTGCCGTTGCAGCACGGTTCCCAGCCAAGCTGCCGCCGGTGCAGCGCGCCTTCATGTACCTGCCGTACATGCACAGCGAGTCACGCACCGTGCATGAAGTTGCCATCGAACTCTTCAGTGAGCCTGGTCTGGAGCCGAACCTGGCAGCAGAAATTCGCCACAAGACCATCATCGACCGGTTCGGACGCTACCCGCACCGCAACGCGGCGCTGGGGCGCACCTCCACTGCCGAGGAACTGGCCTTCCTGAAAACCCCGGGATCGTCCTTCTGATGGGCCTGCTTGAAGCACACCCCTGGCTCTACGCAGCACTTTTGCACACACACCGCGCAGCGGTCAGCGCCAGCCTCTTGCTCTTTGCCACACGTGGTACTGGTGTACTGCTGCGCCAATCCTGGCCGAAGCGGCGAGGCTGGCGACAGACCAGCATCGTCATCGACACACTGCTTCTGCTGGCTGGCGCCAGCCTGTGGTTTTTGATGGCCCACAACCCCTTGCGCGAGCCTTGGCTCGGAGCCAAGTTCGCGCTGTTGCCCGCCTACATTGTTCTGGGTGCGCTGGCTCTCGGCCGAGCCTCAACCCCCTGGCAAAGGATTGGCAGTTTCGTGGCTGCGCTCGTGTGCGCGGCCACCATGGTCTCCATGGCCCTCAGCCGCAGCCCCTGGGGCTGGCTGGAGCCATGGATACAGTAGATCAAGCCTGCAAGGCTGCCGCGATGTCGGCCTCGGCCTGGGCAAAGCCCTTGGCAGCCGCTTCGGGCCCCATGTTCAAGCCCTCAGCGTAAACAAAACGCACATCGGTCAAGCCCAGGAAACCCAACACTTGCTTCAGGTAGGGTACTTGGACATCGTTGGCCGTGTCGCGGTACAGGCCACCCCGCGCCAGTGCCAGGTACACCGTCTTGCCGTTGATCATGCCTTCCGGCCCATTCTCGGTGTAACGGAAGGTGGCACCTGCGCGAGCGATGGCGTCAATCCAGGCCTTGAGCTGCACCGGCACGCCAAAGTTGTACATAGGCACCCCCAGCACAATCGCATCATGCGCCTGAACTTCGGCGATCAGCGCGTCGTACTCGGCAACCACCGCCGCCTGCTCGGCATCACGCTGTTCGGCCGGGGTAAAAAGCGCGCCCAGTGCGGCCTCGTCCAGCACGGTCACAGGCGTTTCGCCCAGATCGCGCAATGTCACGCTTGCACCGGGGTTGGCAGTACGCAATCGCTCGACCACGGTATTGGCCAGCTTAGAGGAATTGGCACCTTCCCGGCGCGGGCTGGCATTGATTTGCAGGATGTTCATGATGAAGACCTTTCGTGTGCGGTGGCCTGACGGGCCGGGTTGCTGTGCAGGCATGAACTTTAGAGTTTCCTTTTTAAAAAATAAATAACCATGTGAGTCACATCATGTTTCTAAAAGCGAAACAATCAATCCACTTGAAACCACTCACACAAGCACCATGGACCGATTGCTTTCAATGCGCGTTTTTGAGCGGGTGGTGGACGAAGGCGGCTTCGCGGCGGCAGCGCGCGCGCTCGACATGTCTGCCCCTGTCGTCACCCGGCTGGTGGCTGACTTGGAGGAGCACCTGGGCACGCGCCTGCTGCAACGCACCACCCGGCGCCTGTCCTTGACCGAAGCGGGCCAGATCTACCTGAGCCGCGTGCGCAACATCCTGCAAGACATCGACGAAGCCCACGCCGTGGCCACAGCCCATACCACCGAACTGTCCGGGCTGCTGCGACTGCACGCGCCGCCCGTACTGGCCAGTTACGTGATCGCACCACTGCTGGCGGAGTTTCGCCGCCAATACCCAAAAATCGTTTTCGACATCCAGGTGGAGTCCGTCAAGGAGCCTCCCTTTGAAGACTTTGACATCACCCTCATGGGCGCCGACGACACCTTTGACGCAGATGTGGTGGCGCGCAAGATTGTCGAATCCGACGCCATATTGGTGGCTTCACCAGACTATCTGGCGCGCCGAGGGCAACCAGCCACACCGCAAGACCTGGCGGAGCATGAATGCCTCAGGCTGAAGAAACCTGACGGGCGGGCACGTGTCTGGCGCATGTGGCAGGCTCAGGACAAAGAGAACGCCGTGGAAGTGGCCATCCAACCCGTGTTGCTGGCCAACCACACCGACACGCTGTTGCGAGCAACGCTGGACGGCGCGGGTATCACCTCGGTATCCGTCGACATGGTGGCACCATATCTTACGCGCGGCGCTCTGGTGCGTGTGCTGCCACTTTGGATCACCGGCCGCCTGGCGATGTATGCCGCGCTGCCCAGCCGCAAGTTCATCCCTCAACGCACCCGTGCGTTCCTGGATTACCTTGTCGAGGAAGCCCGCGCACAAACGACCAAAGCCTTGGTGGCATGCAATGGCTGCGGATGAACACCTTGCCCGACGCGTGGCCGAAAGTGGATGTGAAGCCGCCGTGCCGACCACACAAAAAAGAAAAGGGCACGCTGTCGAATGTCGCTGGAGCCATAACTGTGCCACAACAGAAAGCATAACTGGACCGTCTGGGGCATCTTGAGGCCCAAAAGGCCTCAGCCTAGTGAGGTGGTAGCTGTCGCCTCCAGTACGTCTGCGAGCGCTGGCACGCCGCCCAAAGTCATGCGCGCCATGGCCTCGCAGCCTTTGGCGCGTTGTATGCGCGTGGCTGTTTCGGCTTGCCGCAAGAAACCGATGAACGGTCTTCTCTCGGTTACCTTGGTTTGGCTAGCGGGGGGGCAGGTCACATTTGCAGCACCCAAACAGCTATTTCAAGCACCCAAACGAGGAAGCCCTGGTGCGAGTCATCGTGGGAACTGATTCGCCTACGCTCTGCTTCAACTACTACACGGCTGCAAATCGCCACTGGGACTCAATCAACCTGAAGCAAAAGTACGGATATCGCGTGAATTACCCCCATCAAAAGGGTCAAAGGGTGACAGTCTCGCTCTAGCTAGATCGTCCAGCGGCCGAATCCACTGCGAAGCATGCGGACCATCTCCCCAGCGGCGGGCGAGAGTGAGCGGTTACGGCGCATCACCAACCCCAACGGACGACGGATCGCGGGTGTGACCAGCCGCCGGCTGACGACCCCATCTTGTCGTACAAAGGCTGCGGCCAACTCTGGCAGTGCGGCCACACCCAGGCCGGCACGGACCATGGCATGGATGGTGGCGATGTGTTCGACCTCATAGCGCGGCTGGAAGCGACGGCGGTGGTGCATGAACGCGGCATCGGCGTACTGGCGTACGCTGGCTGGTAACGGCATGGAAATGTGGTCCATCCCGATCGTGTCGATCCAAGCAATGGGCTTTCGTGTGCGCGCAGCCGGATTTTTCTCGGGTAGCAGAAGCACAAAACCGTCCGAGGCAAGTTCGCTGTAGTCAAGGTCGGCGTAGGCCGGGTTGGCCGCGGTAATGGCGAAATCCACTTTTCCCGAGGCCACCAAATCGAACGCCGGGCCAGAAAGGATGTCATGCAGCTCTATCTGCACACCTGGGTATTGCGCGGCGTACTGGGCCATGACCTCGGGCACCAGGGTCGCCGCCAGAGAAGGCATCGCGGCCATGCGCACGGACCCCGACTGCAGGTCGACCACGTTGCGCACCAGGCGCAACGCCTCTTGCACCTGCTCCCCCATCAGCCGAGCCTGATCGCGAAAGGTCTGACCAGCGGGTGTGAGGTGCACGCTGCGCGTGGTGCGGTCGAACAAGCGCACGCCCAACATCTCCTCCAGCCGCACGATCACGCCCGACACAGCCGACTGCGACAAGTGCACTCGCGCAGCGGTCTGGCGAAAACTGCCGGTCTCGGCCAACACGAGAAAGACCTGGAGGTCACGGGGCGTCCAATTGATCTGCATAGCAGATCAGTTTATTGGAAAAATCGTCTGGACCGCACAATGACAGCTGCCTAGACTGGCGCGGTAACAGGAGACAACGCGCCATGTGGACAACCCAACCCAAAGCCGCCCGTGCGGTCGTCGTCGGCGGCGGCACCATGGGTGCCGACGTGGCCATAGTGCTGGCGCGCGGCGGCGCCACGGTGGTCATCGTCGAACCCTCGGCCCCGAGACGGGCCGCACTGCCCGCCCACCTGGGCGACAACCTGCAGGCCATGGATCTGCCCGGCCGCGCCGCACGCATCCACAGCGTAGCCAGCCTTCACGAGGTCGACTGGGCTGGCGTGTCGCTGGTGATCGAAAGCGTGCCCGAGCGTCTGGACATCAAGCAGGCGCTGTTCGCCGAACTGGAGCGTCGGGCTGAACGCGACACGGTGCTGACCAGCAACAGCTCGAGCTTTCCGATCAGCGCCATCGCGCAGGGGCTCTCGACCGCCGACCGCATGTTCGGCCTGCACTTTTTCATGCCGGCGCATCTCGTACCGCTGGTGGAGGTGGTGCTGGGCCCAGCGTCCGACGCCGACCTAGCGCAAGGCCTATGCAATTTCATGCGAGGCTGCGGCAACGTACCGGTGCTGGTGCGCAAGGACAAGCCCGGTTTCCTGGCCAACCGGCTGCAGCACGCCCTGGCGCGCGAGGCGTTTGCCCTCATCGACGAAGGAGTGGCCACGCCCGAGGACGTGGACGCGGCCGTGCGCTTCGGTTTCGGTTTCCGCTTCCTGGCTGCGGGCCCGGTGATGCAGCGCGACCACGCCGGCATCGACGTGCACTGCGCCGCGGCGGCCACTATGTACCCGAGCCTGGCCCGAGACATCGAACCGGCGCACGTGTTGCGCGAACGCGTGGCCCAGGGCCACCTGGGCATGAAGACCGGCCAGGGCTTCTACACCTGGACACCGGAGACCCTGCAGACCGAGCGCGACCGCTACGACCGCTTGCTGCGACAGGGCCTGGAACTGCTGGCATCCGAGCTGCCGCCAATCAGTCGAGAGGACTGAACGCCATGGGTTTCTTCGACACCCCACTGCTGATCACCGCAGCACCCAACGGCGCCTACAAACAGGTGCAGGATCATCCTGCCTTGCCGGTCACGCCCGAGGATCTGGCGCAGACGGCCAAAGCCTGTCTTGACTCTGGTGCAGCCATGCTGCACCTGCACATCCGCGATGCGCAGGGTGGCCACAGCTTGGACGTGGCGGGCTACCGCGAGGCACTGCGCGTGGTGCGCGCGGCTGTTGGGCCCGACATGATCCTGCAAGTCACCAGCGAGGCTGCCAAGGTCTACCAGGCGCAGCAGCAGCTGGCCATGGTGCAGGAACTGATGCCCGAAGCACTGTCGGTCGGGCTGCGTGAGATCGACCAGCCCGAGGTGGGCGAAGCCGGCCTGGCGCGCTTCTTCGCCTGGCTGGTCGAGCACCGCGTAATGACACAGGTCATCCTCTATGACGAGCAGGACCTGCGGCGCTGGCAGGCGCTGCGCCAGCAGTGCGTGGTGCCCGACGGGCGCTGGTTCCTGCTCTTCGTGCTGGGCCGCTACACCGCTGGCCAGCGATCAACGCCGCGCGACCTGGTGCCCTTCGTGCAGGCCCATCAGACCGGCGAGCCCTGGGCCATGTGTGCCTTCGGGGCCGGCGAGCACGCTTGCGCAGCCACTGCCGCCGCCCTGGGCGGGCATGTGAGGGTGGGCTTCGAGAACAACCTGCTGCTCAAGACAGGCGAGGTCGCACGCGACAACGCCCAGCTGGTGCATCAGGTGATGGACGTGGCCGCGGCCCTGGGTCGTCCGGTGGCCACGGCACAGCAGGCACGCGAGTGGTTCTCTACCTGATTCTTCCCTGCGCCCGAACAAGCGCCTTTCCCCCAACCGAGCCCCAGGAGACAAACGATGAAAAGAGCCGTGTTCCTCAAGTCCGTGCTCAGCGCCATGGCGCTGGCCGCCACGCTGCCAGCGCCGGCGCAGGAGGCCTACCCGAGCAAGCCGATCCGCTTCGTGGTGCCCTACCCACCCGGCGGCCCGACCGACCTGATGGCGCGCCTGCTGCAGCCAGAGCTGCAGAACCGTCTGGGAGTGACGGTGGTGGTCGACAACAAGAGCGGCGCCGGCGGCAACCTGGGCAGCGCTGAAGTAGCAAAGCAACTACCTGCCGACGGTCACACGCTGCTGCTGGCAGCCAGTGGCCCAATGGCCGTGAACCCCAGCCTGTATAAAAGCATGGCCTTTGACCCGCTCAAGGACCTGACACCGGTCATCCAGATCTCTTCCTTCCCGCTGGTGTTTGAGGCCAACCCAAAGCTGGGTGTGAAGACGCCTCAGGAACTGGTGGCGCTGGCCAAGCGGTCCGACAGCCAACTCGCTTTCGCATCCGCCGGCAACGGCACGCCGCAACATCTGGCTGGCGAGATCTTCAACACGCAGATGGGGATCAGCCTCTCGCACATCCCCTACCGCGGCGCAGGGCCGGCGCTCAACGACATGATCGGCGGCCAGGTGAGCGTGATGTTCGACGTGCTGGGCAGCTCGCTGCCGCACATTCAGGCCGGCCGCCTGGTGCCGCTGGCTGTGACCTCGGCCAAGCGTCATCCTTCGCTGCCGAACGTGCCGACCATGATGGAGGCCGGTATCGAGGGCTACGAGCTCACCGCCTGGCACGGTATAGCGGTGCGTGCGGGTACGCCGTCTGCGGTCATCAACAAGCTCAACACCACGCTCAACGCGATCTTCAATGACTCCGCGTTCAAGAAAAAGTGGGAAGCGATCGGCACGCCAGTGGTGGGCGGCACACCGCAGCAGTTCGCCGAGTTGATCCGCAAAGACAGCATGCGTTTGGGCGAGGTGGTCAAGCGCGCCGGCGTGACGGTGGACTGAGCCCTTGTGCTGCTTCGGCACATGCCGGGGCAGCACAGAACCGTGCTGCCTCGAAAACTGTCCGCCTTATTGTCCCTTTGATGAGGTCTGGGCTGCTGCCGGTTTCACTGACACCTTGTTAAGGTGAAGTATGAAACCAGAGGTGGCTCATAGAGAGAAGAAGGACATTCCGGCGAGAGTTCACGCGTGAGGCGGTCAAACTGGTCACCGAACACGGTGTAGCCGTGCCGCAGGCGCCCTTGTAACGGCTGGCTTCCCACAAAGACCGGACCAAGCCGATCTTCTGTAACCCGTTGAATTTGTAGGAGTATTTGATTTGCCGTAGGGACCGATCACGGCTCGGGCACGCTGAAAAGTTGCCCGTGAGGCGGGAAGCATAAATGTTCCACCCCGAAAAAGAAGCATAAGCGTGCCGAAGCGGAACGTTTATGGTTCCGGTGACACAAAGGTGCCCCCATCTGTTCCGAATTGGCGCGGCTGGCGGGGATCGAACCCACGACCCTCGGCTTCGGAGGCCGATACTCTATCCACTGAGCTACAGCCGCATTGCCTGCACACAGAATCGTTGGATTCTAGCAGCCGCAGGCATCACTGGCATGCAGACTACAGGCCACAAGAGGCGGTGTCCAGGCCGTTGGCTATAATTTCGGACTGTCTTCAGTCTGGCCACCACGGCGCCAGACCTTTGCAGCCCGCCCCCTACCGAGGAAAACATGAGCGACAACCACACCGGCCCCATCAAAACGCCGAAACAGCTGTTCTGGACATCGATGTTCGCGTTCATCCTGCCGGTCTTCCTCATCATCGGTCTGGTGTATTACGTCACCAAAGCCGAAAAGCCTGCCGCGGGCGCTGTCGATCAAGAATTGGCTACCGCCAAGCGTATCCAACGCGTTGGTTCGGTTGAGTTGCGCGACGCCAACCGCCCTCTCCAGTCGGGTGAGGCGGTTTACACCGCGCAATGTGCCGCTTGCCACGCCACCGGCATGGTGGGCGCGCCCAAGTTTGGCGACGCTGGCGCCTGGGCCGCTCGCATTGGTCAAGGGTACGACGCCTTGTTGGCCGCCGCCCTCAAAGGCAAGGGCGCCATGGGTGCGCAGGGTGGCGGCGCTTTTGAAGACCTGGAAATCGGCCGCGCAGTCGTTTACATGGCCAACAAGGCTGGGGCTTCTTTCGCGGAGCCTCAGGCGCCTGCTGCGGCAGAAGCCGCCAAGTAAGGGCACGAAGACCCCAGAATTGGCCGGCCTCGTGCCGGCTTTTTCATTTCCGGGGGGCTGCTGCTGCCGGGCTCAGAACGCAGTGGTGGATGACCAACAACCCCGCGTATTCACAGTCCTGCGGCCGCCACACGCCAGACTCCACAGCATCCGCCGCCAAGTGCATGTCCTGGCTGTGCACCAGTCCCAAACCCAAGGGGGTGGCCACAAACAGGCGCCCTTGCTCATCAAGGTGTACGGACAACGCCTCTGTGGGCTGCCCGGTGTGACTCTGCAGCTGGCCATCTGGAAGCACGCGCCACACCCATGGAGCAACCTCTAACTCGACATAGACGCGTTGCGGCCCATTCTGAAAGTACCAACGACCTCGGTCATCTGCACCGTAGTTGCGATTGATGAATTCGATCAGCTTGTCGTGCCGGAGGATCGAGCCTCTACTCTCTGTGCTGCTGCCGGTCCCTGCAAACGGGCCCGCACGCTGCGCAGCGTCATCCCGCATCCACCAGCACCCTCGGGCGTCCAATCCAAGCCATCCATAACAGTCAGGAACGTTCGGCCACTTGGCCATGGCTGCTTTGACGATGTTATCCATTCATCGGCTCCCGCAGTCCACTAGGGCTCAGCCCTGGAATTGCATACGCACTGGCACCTTCTTGAACAACCGGGGCAACTGAGCATTTGCCGCGGCCATAAACAGACGCAAGCCAGCCCGCTACCCATGCCGGCATGCTCTGGACGTGGACGCACCAAGGCGCTCCTGCGACCTGTTCAGGGAAGCCGACATGTCCGCCGTGCGCCGGCTGGGCCAGGGTCACCCATCTGCCCACGTCGGCTTGACCGGGAAGACTGCCTGCGGGGACAAAGGGGTCGTTGCGTGCGTTCAACACCAACGCCGGCAATGCGATGTCGGTCAACCGGGGCTTTGCCGCGGCTCTGGACCAGTAGTCATCCACGCTTTTGAATCCATGCAGCGGCGCGGTGAAGAGGTCATCGAATTCATGCAGGGTTCTTGCCCGCCGCACGCTGTCCAGATCGAACAACCCAGGAAACTGCTGCCATTTTGCCTCGGCCTTGCGCACCATCGTCCGCAGAAACATCCTGGCATAAACAAGTCTGTTGAAACCTCGGTCTATCGCGCGGCCAGCAGCTCCAAGATCCACAGGTGCCGACACGGCAGCCACCGCACTTACCCATTGGTTTGACGAGCGCCCCATCTCCTGGGCCCAACGCAACAGAGCATTCCCACCCAAGGAAACACCCACCGCCAGCATGGGCCGCATAGGCTCCTGCTCACGCAGTCGCGCGAGCACCCAGTGAATTTCCTCGTGGTCACCTGAATGGTAGGCCCGGGGTGCGAGATTCAATTCCCCCGAACACCCCCGAAAATGGGGCACACAGAAGGCCCAACCCATGCGTGCTGCCTGGTCAGCAAAGGCTTGCGCGTAATGGCTGCCCGAGCTTCCCTCCAGTCCATGGAACAGCACGAGGCGCGGGCTGCCAACGGCTGGCTCCTTGCCCACCAAGTGGTCAACATCGATGAAATCACCATCGGGGGTTGTCCAGCGTTCCCGCGAAAACTGCGGCGCACACACGGCAAAGGAGCGGCCAAACAGAGCTGGCCAGATCGTCTGCGCGTTGCCGCCAGGCAACCACCATGGAGCGCGTGTGTTGAAGATGCTTTCGGGCGCCATTTCAATGCAAGGTCGGCACCACGGTTGAATGATCAATTGGTGCAATCGGCGTGCCTGGGCTGGCATGGTGTACCAGCAACCGCCAGCCTTGCGCCGTCTTCACGTAAACGTTGGTTGCCGTCACATAGGCGTGTGTCACCCCGTCGTGTGTGGGCACGTCCACACGCTCCACAAGACTGTGAACGCAGCATTGACCCACCATGGTCTGCTTCACATGGGTAGGCACTGCGCGCACTGCGCCAGCCTCGAACACGCGGGCGAAAGACTCTCGAATGGCCATTGCCCCAACCAGCCTTGGCCCGCCCGGGTGCACGCACACAGGTTCATCTTCATCCGCCCAACAGGCCATCAACGCCTCCAAGTCCGCCCGTTGCAAGGCCTCGTAAAAGGTCTGTTCCAAATCATCCACGCTGGTGTTGGGAGGAATACGTCTGCGCATCGCACCATTGTGCCGTGACTGCCCACGCATCGGTAAACAGGCAACAAAAAACCGCCCGAAGGCGGTTCTCTGCGGAGCTGACCCCAAGGGGGTGCAGGCTCACTTCTTCTGGCGGAACTTGCGCAGAGCGGCGATCTGTGCGGCCATGACGGCCAACTCGGACTGGGCCTTGGCCAGGTCCACGTCGCTCTTGGCGTTCTTCAGGGCTTCCTCGGCGGCCTTGCGGGCGTCGTTTGCCTTGGCTTCGTCCAGGTCCTTGCCACGGATGGCCGTGTCGCTCAACACGGTGATGACCTTGGGCTGCACTTCCAGAATGCCACCGGCCACGAAGACGAACTCTTCGCCGCCATCAGCCTTCTCGATGCGCACCGCGCCGGGCTTGATGCGGGTGATCAGCGGCACGTGGCCGGGCAGGATACCCAACTCGCCGGCTTCACCAGGCAGCGCCACGAACTTGGCCGGACCGCTGAAGATCGACTCTTCCGCGCTCACCACCTCGACTTGAATGGTGCTCATTGCTTTTCCTCGTCAAATTTGGCAAAAAGTTGGCACAACGGGTTGGCCGGCGCCTGGCACCGACCAACCGCATCAGGCCAGCTTCTTCGCCTTCTCGAAGGCTTCGTCGATGGTACCGACCATGTAGAAGGCCTGCTCGGGCAGGTGATCGCACTC
>CBKZAG010000087.1:0-13453 GCA_966692625.1 uncultured Comamonadaceae bacterium | reverse complement strand
CGGATCAGGAAACTGACAACGCGATCCTGCGCATCACGATCAATGGTGCGAACGACGCGATGGACGCTGTGGATGATGCCGACAGCTATACAGCGGCGGCGGCACAGAGCACGATCAACAGTGCTGTTGCTGACAACGTGCTGAGCAACGACACCGAGCCGGATACGAGCGACCGTCCGCTGACGGTGCAGGACACTGAGCAGCAGAGCGTTTACCTGCTCGACAGCAACGGTAACTTGACGAACACGGTGGCGGGCACGATCACCTTCGCGGCTGGCGGCAGCTACACGCTCAACCTGAGCCAGACCTACAAGGATGCGGCGGTTGCGCTAGATGCGGGCCAGAGCTTCCAGGTGGGCGTGCAGTACACGGCCCAGAATGCCGACACGGGAGCGGATCAGGAAACTGACAACGCGATCCTGCGCATCACGATCAATGGTGCGAACGAACTGCCCCAGATTGCGATCACGGGCGGAACGCACGATGTGTACGAGGCAGGGTTGGCCGCGGGTAGCGGTATTGGTTCTACCACCAAGGTGGTGAATGGAACTTTTACGTTGTCTGATACCGACGGATTGGACGACCTGCACTCCATCAAGGTCGGAACCTCGACCTTCACAATGGCGCAGCTTGGAACGGCCACCTTGGCCACGCCGTTGCTGGTGAGCGATACAACAGCGGGCAAGCTGGAAATCACGGGTTATACCAGCGGCGTCGTGAGCTACAAGTACACGTTGGAAACAGCAACCAACCAGGCTACAACGTCGACTGAGAGCTTCAGTTTGAGTGTGTCCGATGACGGAACAACGTACTCCACGCCAGTGAGCATCGGAGTCACTATCCATGACGACGTGCCGTTTTTCACAGCGGTCAATGACGGAGGGGATTCGGGCAATATTGTCAGTCTGTCTGCACTGAATCCTGTTTCTACTGCCACATACACCGGCAACTTTGCCAATTGGAAGTACGGTGCCGATGGCTATCAATCAATTGCTGTTACTGGTGCCAATACTCAGCTTGTTTCTTCATCTTTCACCCAAGTTGTTGTCAATTTGATGAGTGGCAACACGGTGGTCGGTGTGCTGACATTGAATGCAGACGGTTCTGATTCATTGCAAGTAATGCATCGTGATTCGACCATCGACTTTGTTCCTGTTGCAGCAACATCTGCAAAGGCCGGTGGCCCTGAGGGCTCATTGCTTGTTGATCTGGGTACCTCGTCGCCGTTTAATATCATCATCTCTGGCAGTGATGGCGACAGTGTTCTCAATGAGTTTGGTCAGAGTCAGGCTGGTGATAAAAAAATGCCAGACGATGATCTTGTAAATACAAGTGACCAAGGTTGGGCCGTGAAAGGCAGCCAGGGACAGACCCTGGAGGATGGAGAGTCGATTAGATTTAGTTTTGTCAGTGATGCCAATAATTCAACGGGTTACGGAATCGGTGACTTCAAGTTCAAAACTGAGGGGTACACACAAAGTCTGGACGTTGCGACCATTGTTGTGAAGGTCTACCTTGGTGCGGATCTTACAGTTTTCGATGAAATTACAATTGATGTGACATCGGGTCAGGTTGTACAAGTCAGCCAGCTAAATTGGTCTGCTGATTTGAATGCTGGCACTGGCGACTATACGCTTGGCGCTCCAATCTATGGGGTGGAAGTTATCAGTGACGAGCCGACGGGATCCTTCCGCTTGAATGGTGTTGAGGTTGGCGTTCCTTCGACCACGCCCCCTCCTGACCTCGATTTCAACGGAATTACATTGACTCTTACTGATGTCGATGGTGACCCCGTCAGTCAGATGTTCAATATTCACATTGATGGGGATGCAGGTAGCGTGCTTACGGTTGAGGCTGTCACGGGTGGGAACGGTGCGGATACTTTGAATGGAACCAGCGGATCCAATGTGCTGATCGGCGGCTTGGGTAACGACACTTTGTTTGGCGACGGCGGCTCTGATGTCTTCGTATGGCGATTGGGAGATGCGGGAGTAGGTGGTGCGAAAGATGTCGTCAAGGACTTCGATATCACCTCCAATGCGCCCTCTGCCGGTGGAACGGGTGACGTTATCGATATCCGTGATCTGATCGACGTCGCTGAAAATGCCGCCTCACTTGCTCCGTATCTGAGTTTCGCCAATGTGGACAACAAGCTCGCATTGGTGGTTGATATTGATGGTTCAGGTATAGGCGCCATCAACCAGACTATCGTCTTCGACAATGTGAATGTGGCTGACGGTACAGATGCTGCACTCCAGGCAGCCAAGAATGCCTTTGCTGTTGGCATGGGCCTTACTTCAGGCCCCAGCTACACTGATGCAGACTTGATCAACAAAATGCTCACAGACGGGCATTTGAAGACCGATATGTGAGTCGGTGACTCAACGAATTGCCCGGGTGACACCGGGCAGTGTCAAAAAAACGCCCCGTCGAGAGATCGGGGCGTTTTTTTATGGAGTTGAGAAATGGCAGGCTCAACCCACCCCAGGCCCCGTAGCCCCATCAAACCCCAGTTGCGCCAGCAGCGGCAAGTCGTCCTTGCTTTCCACGCCCAGCGCAATCACGATGATGCCCAGCGCATGCGCCATGGCGCACAGGCCTTTCAGGAATTCCTGGTTGCCCTCGTTGCTGCTGATGCCGCGCACATAGCTTGGGTGCACCTTGATGTAATCCAGCCCCAGGCTCGCCAGTTTGTCACTCTCGGCAAAACGCTGGCCAAAATACTCAATACCCACCCGGCAACCCAGCACCTTCAAGCTGCGCGCCAAATCGCGGAAGGCGTCAAACTGCCGGAACACGCCATACTCCGGCACTTCAAACAGCAGGCGTTTGCACAGGCTCGGGTAGCCCTGCAGCAGCTGGATCAGGCTGTTACGGAAGCCAAAGTCCGCAATCGTCTCTGCCGACAGGTTAACCGCCACATCGCCCGCGCCTTTTTGCAGGTGCTCAATGGCCAGGCCCACCACGCCCAGGTCAATGGGCGCCGTCAGGTTCAGGTTGGCCGCCATCGGCATGAAGTCACCCGCAGACAGCAACTGCCCAGAAGCATCCATCTGCAGGCGGATCACCCCCTCCTGGTGCATCGACTGGCTCGGGTCGCCCCGCACCACCGGGAAGAACGCCAAGCTCAACTGCCCGCCCCGCACGGCCTCGGTCAGCAGCGTGCGCCACTGCTCGGCTGGCAGGTTGATCTTCGCGGCGCCGCCGTCTTCCACAGCATGCCAGCTGTTCGGGCCTTTGGCCTGCGCCTGGGCCAGCGCGGTGTCCATGCGGGTCAGCAGGTCGCCCACGCTCTGGTCGCGGTGGTAGGGCACGGCAGCCAGGTGGAACAGGTCGGGCAGCTCCGCTTCCCAGTGGGGCAGCCAGTCACGCCGCAGGCGTTCGTAGATGTCTTTCGCCGCTGCCGTGGGCGACACATAGGTCGGGCACACCACCGCAAATTCACCGCCCTTGACCCGCCCTGCACGCTGGCCGGGGTGCTCGTTTCCGCTGTTGTACAGGGATTGGCCGAGTTCGCGCAGCAGCTGGTCGGCCCGCTGGCGGCCCAGTTGCGCGTTCAGTTCGTTCAGGTGTGCCAGGCGCACCACCACCAGGCTACCTACCGATCCAAACTGCTCCCCGCCCAGAATCTCGCGCAGGTGCGACAGGAAGTACTCCCGGTTTGCAATGCCAGTCACCGGGTCGCTGTTGACCTTCTTGCGCAACCCCTCCAGTCGGGCAGCCTCTTCGGCAAACATGGCTTTCAGGCGTTCGACCATGTCGTTCATGGCACGTGTCACGGCGCGCAGTTCCGGCGTGCGTGGCTCGGTGATCGTCAGGAAACGCCGCTCCGCAATCGCACTGGCCTGCGACACCACATCGCCCAGCGGGCGCGTGATCACGCGGATCGCCACCGTTCCAACTATCCCCGTTGCCAGGCTGCCCAGCACGAACCACATCAACAGCTCCAGCGTGCCTTCCCACAGGCTTTTGTAAACGTATTGGTCGTGGCTGGCCAGCGTCAGCGTGCCGTACTGCTTCCAGCCGTCCTGTATCAGCGCCTGCCCCGGCTCGGCGTGGATGGGGATGAGGTTGGCAAACCACTGCGGCGCACCCTCCAACTGGCCTTGGTACACCTTCTCCACAATCGTCTCGCCCGTGGGCGACGTCACGCGGATGAAGCGGTAGTGGCCCGCGTCGAACTGGGCCGCCAACTGCAACTCCACCGTCACCGGGTCTTTGTCCAGCTGCGTCAACGACAGCGCCAATGACGTCGCGTTGTCGATGTTCTTCACCTGCAGCTGTTGCTCCAGGTAGTGCCGCGCCGACAGCACGCTGACGATCAGACTGCCGCCGAACGCAGCCGTCATCACCAGCACAATGGCTATCCACAGTTGTTTGACGAGTGACATGTCATTGCCCCTTGGGTTGTTGCAGGGTGCCGTGCTTCACAGCCCCTCCTGTTTCATGCGATCGAGCACCTCGCGCCATTTGGACAGGCGCGCGGTCGGGTCGGCGGAGGAAGACTGTTGTCCCGCCACCCAGAGTCCCTGGTTGTTGAAGCTGAAGATGGGGGTCAGGTCGCTGCGCCGGGACGCGGGCCGCACACTGGTGATCAGGTTGTCCAGAATCACCGGTTCGCCCAACGGGTCGTCGTAGTAGCCCAGCACCATGTGCGCCTCCGTCTTGGCGCCGGCAGTTTTGGCCCGCACATAGATCATGCGCAGCTTCTCGTTGGGCACGCCCAGCAGCAGCAGCGTCATGTACTTGGAAATGGAAAAGTCCTCGCAGTCGCCAGCGCCGCGTCCCATGAACTCCAGCGGGCTTGCCCAATAGTCGTTTTGTTGCCACACCACCGGGTCCAGCTCGTACAGGATACGCCGGTTGAAGAAGGTGTTCACGTTGTTGAGCTTTTGCTCAACGGGCAGTTCACGCGACTCCTCGACCATGCGCCGCCAGGAAACGATCACCTCAGCGCCCCGTGGGCCATAACGTTCTTGTGCCAACGCCTGCATCTTGTCCAGCTCGGGTGCTGCCAGCGTCCAGCCGAACCCGCAGGCCGCCAGCAAGGCGCCTGTGATCCATAGCCAGACCCGCGGCCAACCACGCAGGATCAGCTGCATACGGTTGGTGTAGCAAACAGAGGGGACATTGCCACAGGATATACCGAAAAAAGCGCTACAGTGCTTGACGTTTGAAGGGATGAGAGACAACAATAGCCTTGCAAAGTGATGCGGATGATATGTCGCACCATTGCGTCCGCTTGGCTGGAAGCCTGCCAAGCCAACCTAAGAGGTAATAACCATGAAAAACAAAACCGTTACCGCGGTCTCTGCTGCGGTTCTGCTCATGCTGGGGGGGCTGGCATCGGCACAAACCTTGCCTGAACCCATGCTCGAAGCCGTCCGCAAGGCGGTGGTATCCAACCCCGAAGTGCAGGCACGCTGGCACAACTTCACTGCCGCCGACGCCGAGCGCGACGTTGCCAAGGCAGGCTATCGCCCGCAGGTTGATCTCACCTACGGCGTAGGGCGTGAATGGCTCAAGGAGCCCGGCACGGCCGAAGTTGAATTCACGCGGCAGAACGGTGCATTGACGCTCACGCAGATGCTGTTCGACGGCTTCTTCACACCCAATGAAGTCAAGCGCCTGGGTTACGCAAAGCTCACCCGCTACTACGAGCTGGTGGAGGCCGCCGAGAACGTCGCTTTGGAGGCTGTTCGTGCGTATGTTGACGTGGCGCGTTACTCTGCCTTGGTTGAAGAGGCCAAGCAGAACTACGTTGAGCACAAGGTCACCAGCAAGCAAATCGAAGAGCGCTCTGACGCAGGCGTGAGCCGCCGCGTCGACCTGGAGCAGGCCACGGGCCGCTTGGCCTTGGCGGAGTCCAACCTGCTGACCGAGGTCTCCAACCTTCACGATGTGAGCGCGCGTTACCTGCGTATCATGGGCAATGTGCCGCCCAAGCAGGTGCCACCCATTGCAGAAGGCATCAAGCTCAAGGGTATCCCTGGCTCGGCTGCCGAAACCATGAAGCAAGGCTTGGTCAACAGCCCGACCATCAACGCCGCTTACGAGAACGTGCGTGCGTCCAAGGCGCAGGTCGAGTCCCGCAAGGCGGGTTACTGGCCGCGTGTTGACTTCCGCATCCGCCAGTCGTGGGGCCGCAACATCGACGGTGTCAGCGGCAATTCCCGCGATACCGTGGCAGAAGTGTTGTTGAACTACAACCTGTACCGTGGCGGCGCCGATATGGCTCGCGAAAAGCAAGCGGTTGAGCAGCAATACCAAGCCCGCGATCTGCAGGAGAAAGCCTGCCGCGACGTGCGCCAGACCCTGGCCATCGCCTTCAACGACGTGGTGCGCCTGAACGAACAGCTCGGCTACCTCGACCAGCACCGTCTGTCCACCGAAAAAGCGCGCGAAGCCTACCGTCAGCAGTTCGACATTGGCCAGCGCACCCTGCTGGACTTGCTGGACACGCAGAACGAATATTTCGAAGCCAGCCGCGCCTACACCAATGCCCAATACAACGAGTTCCAGGCCCAGGCCCGCACGTTGGCCAGCATGGGCAAGTTGATGGCCGCGCTGGGCGTGTCGCGCCCCGACCAACCCACGCTGGAGCAGGTGGGGCAGGACCGTGGCGAGCTGCCGCCCGAAGAGCTGTGCCCGTTCGAAACGCCTGAACTGATGGAGATCGACAAGGCCAAAGCTGTTGCCGATGCGCCGCCCCGCGCACGTCCCGCACCTGCTCCGGCAGCTGCGGCACCTGCAGCAAAGCCTGCGCCCACCAAGGTCACCTTCTCGTCTGACGCTCTGTTCGACTTCAACAAGTCCGTGCTCAAGGCGGAAGGCAAAAAGAACCTGGACGATTTGATCACCAAGATCAAGGGCGTCAATCTGGATGTCGTCATCGCTGTCGGTCATACCGACAGCGTCGGCTCCGATGCCTACAACCAGCGTCTTTCTGTGGCGCGGGCAGAATCCGTCAATGCCTATCTGGTGAACCAGGGGATTCCGGCTGACCGTGTTCGCACCGAGGGTCGTGGCGAGAGCCAGCCGATCGCCAGCAACGACACCGCCGAGGGCCGTGCCAAGAACCGACGTGTCGAAATCACGGTGAACGAGGCGGCGAAGTAAACTTCGCCAGCCCGAAAGCAAAGAGGCCGCTTGCAGCGGCCTCTTTGCTTTTCAGCGCTGACGTGTCAAACGCCAGCGGCATGCGCCTGTTGGTCGGCATGGTACGAACTGCGCACCATGGCACCCACGGCAGCGTGGCTGAAGCCCATTTCATAGGCTTTGGCCTCGAACATCTTGAACGTGTCCGGGTGCACGTAACGCCGCACAGGCAGATGGTGGCCGCTGGGGGCCAGGTACTGCCCAATGGTCAGCATGTCGATGTTGTGCGCACGCATGTCGCGCATCACCTCCAGAATTTCCTCGTCGGTTTCGCCCAAGCCCACCATCAAGCCGCTCTTGGTCGGAATGTCTGGGAAGAGTGCCTTGAACTTCTTCAGCAGGTTCAGGCTGAACGCGTAGTCCGAGCCTGGGCGAGCCTCTTTGTACAGGCGCGGCACAGTCTCCAGGTTGTGGTTCATCACGTCCGGCGGGGCGGCCTTCAAAATTTCCAGGGCGCGGTCGTCTCGTCCGCGGAAGTCAGGTACCAGCACCTCGATCTGGGTGGAGGGTGACAACTCGCGGGTTTTCTCGATACATGCCACGAAGTGGCCTGCGCCGCCGTCGCGCAGATCGTCCCGGTCCACACTGGTGATCACCACGTACTTCAGCTTCAGCGCGGCAATGGTCTTGGCCAGATTCTGCGGCTCGTTCGGGTCCAGCGGGTCCGGGCGGCCATGACCCACGTCGCAGAACGGGCAGCGGCGGGTGCACTTGTCGCCCATGATCATGAAGGTGGCCGTGCCCTTGCCAAAGCATTCGCCAATGTTCGGGCAGGAGGCTTCTTCGCACACCGTCACCAGCTTGTTCTGCCGCAGAATGTCCTTGATCTCGTAGAAACGGGTGCTTGGTGACCCCGCTTTCACGCGAATCCATTCCGGCTTCTTCAGCACTTCCGCGGGCACCACCTTGATGGGGATGCGGGCTGTCTTGGCCTGGCTCTTCTGTTTGGCGGTCGGGTCGTAGTTCTCGGCGCTGGCAGCTTCGCGGACGACGGGCGGTGTGGTCATGTTGGGGTTCCGGTAAGAAACAGGGCGGACGGTATGTGTTCTAAGCACTCTCAGGGCGCGAGCAGCGCTTCAAGCTTGTGGGCAAGCACATCGGCCACCTCCGTTGGCTGGGCCTGGATGCCGATTGTAGAAAGGTCCACCGTTTTCAGGCCCGCGTAGCCGCAGGGGTTGATACGAGAGAAGGGTTCGAGGTCCATGGACACGTTCAGCGCCAAGCCATGGTAAGTGCAGTGGCGGTGCACCTTGATGCCAAGCGCGCTGATCTTGCCAAGCCCTGCAAAAGGGTCCGAGCCAGGGGAGGGGCCGGTGAGTGCCGAATGGTCAAACGGGTTGGCCGGCCGCACGTAAATGCCCGGTGCACTGGCCACCCGGTGTCCGGTCACCTGCCAGTGGGCCAGCGTGCGTATCACCGCTTCTTCCAGGCGGTAAACGTACTCCTTGACGAAGTAGCCCGCGCGCTGCAGGTTGACCAATGGATAGGCCACGACCTGCCCTGGGCCATGGTAGGTGACCTGCCCGCCGCGGTTGCTTTGCACCACAGGAATGTCACCCGGGTTGAGAATGTGGTCGGCCCTGCCCGCCAGCCCCTGCGTGTACGTGGGAGGGTGTTCGCAAAGCCAGATCTCATCAGGTGTGTCGGAACTGCGTTCGGCCGTGAAGCGCTGCATGGCCTCAAACGTTGGCAGGTATGGCACGTGCCCGAGCCGGCGAACCAGCAGTGGCGTGGTCACAACACCACTTTCACCATTGGGTGAGTCGTGAGCGTCCGGTAGAGTTCGTCCAGCTGTTCGCGGCTCACGACGCGCACAGTGATGGTCAAGCCCAAATAGTTGCCGCCCTTGCTGGGACGGTGTTCCATCGTCTGCGGATCAAAGTCGGGGTCGAACTGCGTTGCCACATGTGCAATTGCGGCGGCAAAACCCTCCACGTGCACGCCCATCACCTTGATCGGGAAATGGCAAGGGTACTCAATGAGCGATTGCTCCGGGGGGATGGGGCGGGAGAAGTCCATGTCGTCAAAGTCGCAGCCGGTTTTGGTTGCTTGGGGTCGGCAAGAAGGGATTATCCCAGGGCACCAAGCCGGTGCCAACAGGTGCACCAGTCAGGGGTTATTGACTGCTGCATGGGGTTTCTACGTATAATGAATGGCTTTGCCAAGCTTCGCGGTGCAAGTAACTTGCATATGCGGTGTGTAACCTGTACGTAATTTCAAGGCCGGACAATGACCCGCAAGCCATCGTCCCCCCCGGGCCCCGGGCCCCAGGAAAACACATTGCATGACTGGGAAGATGAGGCAGTAGAAGAAGAATTCAAGCCTCTGACGCGCGAACAGGCGCGGCAGTGGCGAGCACGCCAGCCGGCAATGTCGGCCTGGCGTGTGGTGTGGTGGCAGGTGGTGCTGATGGCCCTGGCCACGCTGGCAGGCGGTGTTGTTACACGCAGTTCTGCCGTTGCGTGGTCGGTGTTTTACGGCGGCCTGTGCATCGCGCTGCCAACGGCACTCATGGCATACGGACTGACTTCAAGCGCCCTTTCCAGGGTGGTTGCAAAGATGTTTCCTGGTGTGGCCAAGGTGTCGCTGGCGGGAGTGTTGTTGTGGGAAGGAGTCAAGGTGCTGCTGGCGCTGGCCATGATGTGGTCGGCGCCGCGCTTGGTTCCTGACCTGAGCTGGCTTGGCCTGGTGGCCGGGCTGGTGGTGGTGCTCAAGGCCTACTGGCTGGCGTTCTGGTGGCAGAACCGGCAGGCGGCCTTGAAGCGATAAGGTTTTGACATTTGATTGGCTGATTCAACCATGGCTACTGAAGGCGTTGGGCCCACCCCGGGCGAGTACATCAAACACCACCTGACCCACCTGACCAACCAGGGGAACAAACAGTCGAGCATCGTCGACTTTTCCTACATCAACCTGGACTCGGTGGTCATCGCCTCCCTCCTGGGTTTGCTGTCGGTGTTCGTGCTGTGGCTGGCTGCGCGCAAGGCCACTGCGGGTGTACCCGGGCGCTTCCAGGCTGCTGTTGAAATCCTGGTCGAGATGGTTGAAAACCAGGCCAAGAGCGTGATCCACAACGCCCAGAGCCGCAAGCTGGTGGCCCCGTTGGCGCTGACCGTCTTCGTCTGGATCTTCATGATGAACTTCATGGACATGCTGCCGCTGGACCTGCTGCCCAAGCTGTGGGAAGGCTACTACGCCGCCACCGGCCATGATCCCCATCACGCCTACCTGCGCGTGGTGCCTACCGCCGATCTGTCGACCACGCTGGGTCTGTCCACCTCCGTGTTGCTGTTGTGCCTGTTCTACAACGTCAAGATCAAGGGTCTTGGCGGCTGGGCCCATGAGCTGGTGTGTGCGCCCTTCGGCACCAGCAAGAACCCGGTCTGGGCCGTGCTGCTGGGCGTGGTCAACTTCCTGATGCAAATGATCGAATTCGTGGCGAAGACCGTTTCCCACGGCATGCGGTTGTTTGGCAACATGTTCGCGGGCGAGCTGGTCTTCATGCTGATTGCGCTGCTGGGTGGCTACGCTGCCCTGTCTTTCGGTGGAAGCCTGCTCTTCGTCGGGCACCTGATCGCCGGCACGGTGTGGACCTTGTTCCACATCCTGGTCATCACCCTGCAGGCGTTCATCTTCATGATGCTGGCTCTGATCTATCTGGGTCAGGCTCATGATGCGCACTGAGTTCGCGTAACCCGCGCAGCACTGTGTTTCTTTTCTCTCTGTAACTTCAACCTTCCTCTCAAATCAAAGGAATCACCATGGAAAACATTCTGGGTCTCGTTGCTCTGGCTTGCGGCATCATCGTCGGTCTGGGTGCCATCGGCGCCTCTATCGGTATCGCCCTGATGGGTGGCAAGTTCCTCGAGTCTTCTGCTCGCCAGCCCGAGCTGATGAACGACCTGCAGACCAAGATGTTCATTCTGGCCGGCCTGATCGACGCTGCGTTCCTGATCGGCGTTGCTATCGCCCTGTTGTTCGCATTCGCCAACCCCTTCGTTCTGGCCTGATAGTCTTGCTGTGAGGAAGGGTGCGCCCCGGGCCCGGTGTCCGGGCGCATGTCTCCCAGCAAATGCGTTTCAACTCTTGTTAACACACAGAAAGGCGTTGCGATGAACATCAATGCAACCCTCTTTGCGCAAGCCATCGTCTTTGCGATTCTGGTGTGGTTCACGATGAAGTTCGTGTGGCCCCCCATCGCCAAGGCCCTGGATGAGCGCGCGCAGAAGATTTCCGAAGGTCTGGCTGCCTCCGAGAAGGCCAAGACCGAGCTGGCCGTGGCCAACAAGCGCGTCGAGGAAGAGTTGAGCAAGTCGCGCAACGAGTCCGCGACCCGTCTGGCTGACGCCGAGCGCCGTGCCCAGTCTCTGATCGAAGAGGCCAAGGCCCGCGCCAACGACGAAGCCGCCAAGATCATCGAAGCTGCCAAGGCCGAGGCCGACCAGCAGATCGTCAAGGCACGTGAAGCCCTACGCGAGCAAGTGGCTGGTCTGGCTGTCAAAGGCGCCGAGCAAATCCTCCAGCGCGAAGTCAACGCAGGCGTCCACGCCGAGTTGTTGAGCCGCCTGAAGACCGAACTCTGATCCGCGCACAAAGGTTGACCCATGGCCGAACTTGCCACCATTGCCCGACCCTACGCCGAAGCGCTGTTCAAGGCCGCCAAGGCTGATGCCGTTGCCGCAGCGCAGTGGCTCGACGAACTGGCCGCCATTGCCGGAAACGAGCAACTGCTGCAGTTTGCCGACAACCCCAAGGTCACTTCCGAACAGGTGTTCGACGTGATCACTGGTGTGGCCAAGCAGGCCCTGCCAGAGATGGCTCGCAATTTCCTGCGCACGGTGATCGACAACGGCCGCGTTGCGGCCCTGCCCGAGATTGCTCAGCAGTTCCGCGCTCTCATGACCGCGCAACAGGGCACCTCGGATGCCGTGGTGTACAGCGCCTACGACATCGACAGCGCTGCCCTGGCAGATCTGGCCGGCGTTCTTGAAAAGCGTTTCGGACGCAAGCTCAACCTCAAGGTGGAGTTGCAACCCGAACTCATCGGCGGCGTGCGCGTGGTGGTGGGTGACGAGGTGCTGGACACCTCTGTCAAAGCCCGTCTGGAACAAATGAGAGTGGCCCTGACGGCGTGAGCCGCGGTGTGTCCCGAAGCGTCACTATTTACGAAAGAAGGAAAGAGTCATGCAACTCAATCCCGCAGAAATTTCTGAACTGATCAAGTCCCGCATCGAAGGCTTGGCCCCCTCTGCCGATGTGCGCAACCAGGGTACCGTGGTGTCCGTGACCGACGGTATCGTTCGCGTGCATGGCCTGAGCGACGTGATGCAGGGTGAGATGCTGGAATTCCCCGCCAACGCCGCCGGTCAGCCGACCTTCGGCCTGGCGCTGAACCTGGAGCGCGACTCCGTGGGCGCCGTGGTGCTGGGTGAGTACGAGCACATCTCCGAAGGCGACACCGTCAAGTGCACGGGTCGCATTCTGGAAGTGCCCGTGGGTCCCGAGCTGGTGGGCCGCGTGGTCAACGCCCTGGGTCAGCCCATTGACGGCAAAGGTCCGGTCAACGCCAAGATGACCGACGTGATCGAAAAAGTGGCTCCCGGCGTGATCGCACGTCAGTCCGTGGACCAGCCGCTGCAGACCGGCCTGAAGTCCATTGACTCCATGGTGCCGATCGGCCGTGGTCAGCGCGAACTGATCATTGGCGACCGCCAGACCGGTAAGACCGCCGTGGCGATCGACGCGATCATCAACCAGAAGGGCCAGGGCGTGACGTGTATCTACGTCGCCATCGGCCAGAAGGCTTCGTCCATCAAGAACGTGGTGCGCGCCCTGGAGCAGTCCGGTGCCATGGAATACACCATCGTGGTGGCCGCTTCCGCATCCGAATCCGCCGCCATGCAGTACCTGTCTGCCTATGCAGGCTGCACCATGGGTGAATACTTCCGCGACCGCGGTGAAGATGCCCTGATCGTTTACGACGACCTGTCCAAGCAGGCCGTGGCTTACCGTCAGGTGTCCCTGCTGCTGCGCCGTCCCCCGGGCCGCGAAGCCTACCCTGGCGACGTGTTCTACCTGCACAGCCGCCTGCTGGAGCGTGCCGCTCGCGTGAACGCCGACTACGTCGAAGCCTTCACCAAGGGTGAAGTCAAGGGCAAGACCGGTTCGCTGACCGCACTGCCGATCATCGAAACCCAAGCTGGTGACGTGTCTGCCTTCGTGCCGACGAACGTGATCTCCATCACCGACGGCCAGATCTTCCTGGAAACCAGCCTGTTCAACGCCGGTATCCGCC
>CBKZAG010000086.1:0-13458 GCA_966692625.1 uncultured Comamonadaceae bacterium | reverse complement strand
AGGTCGAGCAGACGGTCGGCTTCGTCCAGCACCAGTTGCTTCACCGATGAAAGCCGGAGGGCGTTGTTGCCAACGAGGTCCAGCAGGCGGCCCGGGGTGGCAACGACCACGTCCGCGCCACCGCGCAGGGCCATCATCTGCGGGTTGATGGAAACACCTCCGAACACCACGGCGACCTTCGGCACGCCTCGACCCAAGTACCCTTCAGTCCGTGCTGGCAGGTGGCGGATTACGTCGCGCAGCAGATCTCCGGCCTGTTGGGCCAGTTCGCGTGTGGGCACCAGCACCAGGGCACGGACCTCCCTGGGGCCACTTGGCTGCGGTTTTTCGAGCAGGTGCTGGAGCAGCGGCAATGTGTAGGCTGCAGTCTTGCCTGAGCCGGTTTGTGCCTGGCCTTGCACGTCGGCGCCGCGCAAGATGGCGGGAATGGCCTCAGCTTGTATGGGTGTGGGCTCAGCAAAGCCAAGCTTGTTGGTCGCTTGTACGAGTGAGGGCGTCAGTCCGAGAGCAGCAAAGGGCACGGGGTTCCTTGAGTGGGATTCAGCGCAGGACTTCCAGCAGGCGGTCCAGGCCGCCTTCGTTGATGGCGACCATGGCCTGCTCGCGTACCTTGGGTTTGGCGTGGTAGGCCACCGACAGGCCCGCCTCGCCCATCATGGGCAGGTCGTTGGCTCCGTCGCCCATGGCGATGCATTCGCGCGGCTCAATGCCCAGCAGGCTGGCCACTTCCAGGAGGGTGCGGCGTTTCTCCGCGCCGTCGCAAATATCGCCCCAGGACTGGTCCACCATGCGGCCGGTGAGGGTGCCGCAGTTCGGGCCGCTTTCAATCTCCAGAACGTTGGAGCGGGCAAAGTCGATGCCCAGGCGTTCCTTGACGCGGTTGGCGAAATAGGTGAAACCGCCGGACACCAGCAGCACCTTCATGCCAGCGGCCTTGCAGGCCCGGATGAGTTCTGCTGCGCCGGGGTTGATGCGCAGGCGTTCGGTGTAGACGCGCTCCATGTCGGCCACGGTCACGCCCTTGAGCAGGGCCACACGGCGGCGCAGGCTTTCCTTGAAGTCGGCGATCTCGCCACGCATGGAGGCTTCGGTGATGGCTGCCACCTCGGCCTTGCGCCCTACGGCGTCGGCAATCTCGTCCACGCATTCGATGTTGATGAGCGTGGAGTCCATGTCGAAGGCGATGAGCTTGAAGTCGCTCAGCTTCAAGGGCGGGGTGAAGCGTTGGACGACGAGGCCGGGGGCGAATTCCAGGGGAGTCATGGGCGGGTTGATGCGGATAAAAAACGGGCTTGGAGGCCAAGCCTGTATTGTGCCGTGACCGAGATCAGCGTCCTGTGGCAACGGGCTGCGTGGTTCCCACGCTGGCGCCATTGGGTTGCCCGAGCGAGCGCAACACATCGCGCACCATCTGGGCGCGCGCATGGGGCTCGGGAAGTTCGCGCTCGATGCGCAGCTTGTCGTTGCCCGCGAGCTTGATGTGCCGGTTCTTCTGGATCAGTTCGATGATGCGCATCGGGTCCACCGGCGGGTTGGGCCGGAAGCTGATGACGATCACGCCCGGGGTGGCGTCCACCTTGGCCACGCCGTAGGGCTGGCTGAGCACACGCAGGCGGTGCACGTCGATGAGGGTCTGGGCCTGCGGCGGCAGCTTGCCGAAGCGGTCCACGATCTCTTCCAGCAGCGTGTCGATCTGGTCGTTGGTCTTGGCGGTGGCCAGTTTCTTGTAGAAGCTCAGGCGCAGGTGCACGTCGCCGCAGTAGTCGTCGGGCAGCAGGGCGGGGGCGTGCAGGTTGATGTCGGTGGTCACGCTCAGGGGGGCCAGCAGGTCGGGCTCGCGCCCGGCCTTCAGCGATGCCACGGCCTCGCTCAGCATCTCGTTGTAGAGCTGGAAGCCCACTTCCAGCATGTTGCCGCTCTGGTTTTCGCCCAGTACCTCACCCGCGCCGCGGATTTCCAGGTCGTGCATGGCCAGGTAGAAGCCGCTGCCCAGTTCCTCCATGGCCTGGATGGCTTCCAGCCGCTGCTGGGCCTGCTTGGTCAGGCCGTCGATGTCGGGTACCAGCAGGTAGGCGTAGGCCTGGTGGTGGCTGCGGCCCACGCGCCCGCGCAACTGGTGCAGCTGCGCCAGGCCGAACTTGTCGGCCCGGGCCATGATGATGGTGTTGGCCGTGGGCACGTCGATGCCGGTTTCGATGATGGTGGAGCACAGCAGCACATTGAAGCGCTGCGCCACGAAGTCGCGCATGACACGCTCCAGTTCGCGCTCGGGCATCTGGCCGTGGGCGATGGCGATGCGCGCCTCGGGCAGGATTTCCTCCAGCTTCTGCTTGCGGTTTTCGATGGTTTCCACCTCGTTGTGCAGGAAGTACACCTGCCCGCCGCGCTTGAGTTCGCGCAGCACCGCTTCGCGGATCACGCCGTTGCCTTCGTTGCGCACAAAGGTCTTGATGGCGAGGCGGCGCTGCGGCGCGGTGGCGATCACGCTCAGGTCGCGCAGACCCTCCAGCGCCATGCCCAGCGTTCGGGGAATGGGCGTGGCGGTGAGCGTGAGCACGTCCACCTCGGCGCGCAGCGCCTTCATTGCCTCCTTGTGGCGCACGCCAAAGCGGTGTTCCTCGTCGATGATGAGCAGGCCCAGGTTCTTGAACTGGGCTTTCTCGCTCAGCAGCTTGTGCGTGCCCACCACGACGTCCACCGTGCCGTCGGCAATGCCTTTCATGGCAGCGTTGATTTCCTTGGTGGTGCGGAAGCGGCTCATCTCGGCGATCTTCACCGGCCACTTGGCAAAGCGGTCCACCAGCGTCTGGTAATGCTGTTCGGCCAGCAGCGTGGTGGGCGCCAGAAAGGCCACCTGCTTGCCGCCCGTCACCGCCACAAAGGCGGCGCGCAGGGCCACCTCGGTCTTGCCAAAGCCCACGTCGCCGCACACCAGACGGTCCATGGGGCGCGGGCTGATCATGTCCTGCACGACAGCGTGGATGGCGGCTTTCTGGTCCGGTGTTTCCTCGAAGCCGAAGTCGTTGGCAAATTGCTCGTAGTCGTGCGGCGAGTAGCGGAAGGCGTGGCCTTCACGCGCGGCGCGGCGGGCGTAGATGTTGAGCAGTTCTGCGGCAGCGTCGCGCACCTGCTCGGCGGCCTTGCGTTTGGCCTTTTCCCATTGGCCGGAACCCAGGCGGTGTAGCGGCGCTTCGTCGGCGCTCACGCCGGTGTAGCGGCTGATGAGCTGCAACTGGCTCACCGGCACGTAGAGCACAGCGTCGTTGGCGTACTCCAGGTGCAGGAACTCTTGCAGCGCGGGTGAGCCGTCGGGGTTCTTCTCGCCCAGGTCCATGTTGATGAGACCATGGTAGCGGCCAATGCCGTGCTGGCTGTGCACCACGGGGTCGCCCACGTTCAGTTCGCTCAGGTCCTTGATGAGCGCGTCAACGTCGCTCACCTGTTCCTGCTTCTTGCGCCGACGCGTGGTGGGCCCTGCGGCGAACAGTTCGGTCTCGGTAACAAAGTCGATACCGCCTTCGAGCCAGGAAAAGCCCTTGGCCAGCGCTGCCGTGGCCATGCCGATGGCTTCGTCGCTACCCTGGAATTCCGCCAGGCCGTCGAACACGGGCGGGTTCAGGCCGCTGGCACGGATGAAGTCGAGCAGGCTTTCGCGGCGGCCATCGCTTTCGGCCAACACCAGAACGCGCTGGCGGGTGCCACGCAGGTGGGCTTGCAGCTTGGCCAGCGGGTCGTCCGCGCCGCGCTGGGCGGTCAGGTCTGGTAGGGCCTGTACCCAGGCGCTGTCTTCCACGTCCTGCGTTCCGGCGCGCAGGGCCAGTTGCATGTGGGGCTTGGCCACGGCGTAGAAGCCCTCGGCATCCAGGAACAGCGTCTCGGGCGGCAGGGCGGGGCGGTCAGGGTCGCCTTGCACCAGGCGGTAGCGTTCACGCGTGTCCTGCCAGAAGCGCTGGAAAGCCGGTTCCAGGTCGCCGTGCAGCACCAGCGTGGCGTCTGCACCCAGGTAGTCGAACACGGTGGCGGTGCTGTCGAAGAACAGCGGCAGGTAGTACTCGATGCCTGCCGTGGCCACGCCGTTGCCCATGTCCTTGTAGATACGGCTCTTGGTTGGGTCGCCTTCCAGCAGTTCGCGCCAGCGGGCGCGGAACTTGGCGCGCCCGGTGTCATCCATGGGGAACTCGCGGCCGGGCAGCAGGCGCACTTCTGGCACGGGGTAAAGGCTGCGCTGGCTGTCGGGGTCGAAGGTGCGGATGGAGTCGATCTCGTCGTCGAACAAGTCCACCCGGTAGGGCACGGGCGATCCCATTGGAAAAAGGTCGATCAAGCCGCCGCGCACGGCGTATTCGCCAGGGCTGACCACCTGCGTCACGTGCTGGTAGCCCGCCAGCGTCAATTGGGCCTTGAGCTTGGCCTCGTCAAGCTTTTGCTTTACCTTGAACTCAAAGGTGTAGCCTGCCAGGAAGGCGGGCGGCGCCAGCCGGTACAGTGCCGTGGTGGCCGGGACGATTACCACGTCTGCCCCTTGCTCCTGGTCGCGCTGCTGTATGCGCCACAGTGTGGCCAGCCGCTCCGAGATCAGGTCCTGGTGCGGCGAAAAGCTGTCGTACGGCAGTGTTTCCCAGTCGGGGAAGAGCGCGCAGCGCAGCTCCGGTGCGAAGAAGGGCAGTTCGTCCAGCAGGCGTTGGGCGTCGCTCGCGTCAGCTGTGACGATGGCCATGGGGCGCCCGGCGGTTTTTTCCCGTAAGCCAAGCTTTGCGAGCAGCAAGGCGTCTGCCGATCCGATGGGTTGGGGCAGGGCGTAGCGTTTTCCGGGGGTGAGTCTGGGCAGGTCCATCGGGGTGGGGCTCGCAAGGCAAAAACGAATACCCCGCTCCTGGGTGTGGGCGGGGTTTGGCAAGGGAGTGATTTTAGAATCCACGCAACGATGACCACACCCGCACAGCCTTTTGACCTGGCCCAGGCCCTGGAACTGCCACAGGCGTTGGACGCCGCCGCGCGCTGTTACGCGCTGATTCCCTGCGCGGGCAGCGGCAGCCGTGCCGGGCTGGACCGGCCCAAGCAGTACGAAGTGCTTGCGGGTTCGCGCATCATCGACCACACCTTGCGAGCCTTTCTGGCGGTGCCAGAGTTGGCAGGGGTGGCGGTGGTGGTGGCGCCAGATGATCAGGTCATGGCCTCGCCCGACCCCAGGGTGCGTGTATGGCACGTGGGCGGCGCCACGCGAGCACACAGCGTTTTCAACGGCCTGCAGGCGCTGCACGCCGCTGGCGCGCGCGAGCCGGACTGGGTGCTGGTGCACGATGCGGCGCGCTGCCTCATTACACCGGTGCAGATCCAGCGCCTGATCCGAGCTTGCCTGGACGACCCTGTCGGCGGTCTGCTCGCACTGCCCTTGCCGGACACTCTTAAAGCCGCTACGGCGGATTCTGGTGGTATGCGTGCCGTCGCCACGGTCGATCGGGCAGACAAGTGGTTGGCCCAGACACCTCAGATGTTCCGCCTGGGCGACCTGCGGCGCGCGCTGCAGCAGGCAGAGCCGAGTGGTTTCGCGGGCATCACCGACGAGGCCAGCGCCATCGAGGCGCAGGGCGGGCAACCTTTGCTCGTTCGCGGCAGCGCCCAGAATTTCAAGGTCACCTACCCGGAGGATTTCGCGCTGGCCGAGGCTCTGCTCCGGCCGCGCGGGCAAACGCCATGACTGTTTCTTCGACTCAACATTCCGTCCCCTATCGCATCGGCGAGGGCTGGGACGTTCATGCGCTGGTGCCTGGCCGGGCGCTCATCCTGGGCGGCGTGCATGTGCCTCACCACAGCGGGCTGCTCGGCCACTCCGACGCGGATGCCCTGCTGCACGCCATCACCGATGCCTTGCTGGGCGCGGCGGGCCTGGGTGACATTGGCTCTCACTTCCCCGACACCGACGAACGTTTCGCCGGGGCCGATTCGGGGGTGCTGCTGGCCGAAGCCCTGCGTGCGGTGCAGGCAGCCGGTTTTACCGTGGGCAACGTGGACACCACCGTGGTGGCGCAGGCCCCCAAGTTGGCACCCCACAAGGCAGCCATGCGCGAACGCATTGCGCAACTGTTGCAGGTGCCGGTGGACCGGGTGAACGTCAAGGCCAAGACTGCCGAGCGCCTGGGGCCCGTGGGGCAGGGGCTGAGCATCGAGGCACGTGCCGTAGCGTTGTTGTTGGCGGTTTGACAGCCTTTCATGGGCCCCCACGCTTCGCTGCCCCCCGAGGGGGCGTTCGTCGCCTTGGGACGGCCCGGCCGCGACTCAGACGGCGCGCAGCCGCAGCCGCGCGATCAAGCCACCCTCCGGGTGATTCGCCAGCTCGAATTGCCCGCCCATGTGGGAAATGGTCTTGCTGACGATGGCCAGACCCAAACCCGATCCCGTGGCAGCGGTTCGTGCTTCATTGCCCCGGAAGAAGGGTTCCGTCAGCCGCTTGACCTGGTCTTGCGGCACGCCTGGGCCGTGGTCCCTCAGGGTAAGTTCCAGCCACGGGCCTTGTTTGTGCCAGTTGATGTCCACCGTCGCTGGTTCGTTGTCATGACGGGCGTAGCGGCGCGCGTTCTCGAGCAGGTTCGTGATGGCGCGGCCCAGTTCCACCGGGTCCGCCTGCACGCGTACGGCAGGCGAGGACCCCACCGTCACCGTCAGCTCCTCGGGTGGCTGGCGTTGCAGCGCGGCTTCCAGGACAGGCGCCAGATCGATGTTCTCCAGCTTGGCGTGGTCTGCGCGGGCGTAGTCCAGGAACTTGTCGATGATGGCCGTGACCTGATCGATGTCCGCCGCCATGTTGGCCCGCGCGGTCTCGTCGTTCACACTCATCTCGGCTTCCAGGCGCAGGCGTGCCAAAGGGGTGCGCAGGTCGTGCGAGATGCCTGCCAGCATCAAGGCGCGGTCTGACTCGGCCTTGTGCAGCCGTTCAGCCATGCGGTTGAACCCGATGTTGACTTCCCGGATTTCGCTTGTGGGCACGTCCTCGTCCAGGTGGCTGGATTGGAAGTCTCCCTCGCGTACGCGCGCGGCCGCCACGGAAAGTTTCTTGAGCGGGCGGTTGATGAGTCGGGCGATGAGTACTGCGCCAACGAGGGACAGGTTCGCGGCTATCGCCAGCCAGACCAGCCAGGTGGTGCCTTCTACCGTACCGACGCGTTCGGGGTCTGCCAGCAGCCAGTAGGTTTCTTCGCCAATGTTGAAACCCACCCACAGCCCCGGGAAACCATTCACCTCCCGGGCCACAATGGTTTCCTTGCCCAGGCGGGACGCCAGCGCTTCGCGGATGTGCTGGCTCAGCGAATCACGGTCGTAGGGCAAAAAGGTGTCCGCAGGCTCCCGCACGGCAATCCGCACGTTTTCCTGATCGACCAGCGTCTTGATCAAAGACACACGCGCAATGGCGTCGGCATGCATCAAGGCCGCACGTGTCAGGTTCACCAGCGATGCCAGCTGGGTCGCGCTCTGCACGGCACGCGGCTCTTCCTCCAGCGCGCGGAATGTCTGGAACCACGCCAGAATGCAGCCCAGCAGCAGCGCGGTCAGGAACAGAAACGTTCGCCAGAACAGGCTGATGCCTGGGCTATTGCTGATCGGTGGGGTCATCCGGCACAAAGACGTAGCCTACGCCCCACACGGTCTGCAGGTAGCGGGGCGCAGAAGGGTCGGTCTCAATGATCTTGCGCAGGCGCGACACCTGCACATCCAGGCTGCGATCAAAGGGCTCAAATTCCCGCCCTCTGGCCAGTTGGGCCAGCTTGTCGCGTGACAGCGGCTGGCGCGGGTGCCGCACCAACGCCTTCAACATCGCGAATTCGCCTGTCGTCAAAGGCAAGTCTTCGCCGTTCTTGCTGAGCGTGCGCTTGCCCAGGTCCAGCTCGAAGGGGCCGAAGCGAACAACCTCCATCTCGCTTGACGGGGCTCCGGGCACTTCGGGCGGCGGGCGGCGGCGCAGAACCGCGTGTATGCGTGCCAGCAACTCCCGCGGGTTGAACGGCTTGCCCAGGTAGTCGTCAGCGCCCACTTCCAGCCCCACGATGCGGTCCACGTCCTCGCTCTTGGCCGTCAGCATGATGATGGGCGTGCGGTCATTCTGGGCGCGCAGGCGGCGGCAGATGCTCAGCCCATCCTCGCCCGGCATCATCAGGTCGAGCACGATGAGGTCCACCGAGTCACGCAGCAGCACACGGCTCAGGGCGCGCCCGTCTTCCGCCAGCAGCACGTCAAAGCCTTCCTGGCTCAGGTAGCGGTAAAGCAGGTCGCGGATGCGGGCATCGTCATCCACCACCAGAATTCGGTCAGGTCGGTGTGGGGTCTGGGCCATCATGTTGCTCGGGAAATGTAACAAGGGGCATTGTGACAGGCGGCACCGCATTTGCCGAAGGTCCGAACCACGGCTTCACAGCTGGTTACAGTTGTTGCCAACCTTCGCTTGCTGTGCGCAGGGAAGACATCAAGCTACGGGCCAAAAGCGTGCAAACTGTGCGCATGTTCAACACAACGACTGTTGCCATGCGAGCAAACCGAGTGTCTTTCCTCATCTTGGCTGTGGGTGTGACTGGCGCGGCCATGGCTCACGCCCAAATGTTGCCAGAACCCCGTCAGGTTGTGCAACTCAGCGCCAGCGCACAGCGCGAAGCCGTGCAAGACTGGCTGACGGTGGTTCTGGCTGTGCGCCATCAGGCCAGTGACGCGGCAACGGTGCAGAATCAGCTGAAGGTGTCGCTGGAGAACGCGTTGGCTCAGGCTCGTGCGGGCGCCCAGGCAGGCGCCGTGGAAGTCAGCAGCGGCGGCTTCACGGTTCAGCCGCGCTACGGCCGGGATGGCCAGATCGCTGGTTGGCAAGGTAGTGCCGAACTGTTGCTGCAAGGGCGCGACGTGGCCAAGGTGTCGGCATTGGCCGGGCGCATTCCCGGCATGACGATCGCGCAAATGTCCTTCTCGCTCAGCCGGGAGGCCGGCCGCAAGCTCGAAGACGACGTCCGCCTGGAGGCGATCAACCAGTTCAAGACCAACGCCGCCAGTGTGGCCAAGGGGTTCGGCTTCAGCGGCTACGAATTGCGCGAGGTGGCGGTCAGCTCCGGCGACATGCCCGTCATGCAGCCCCGCTTGCGCGTGGCCACGATGGCTGACATGGCCGCCGCGAGCGCCGCTCCGGTTCCAGTAGAGCCAGGCAAGAGCACGGTGCAGGTCACCGTCTCGGGCAGCGTCCAGCTCAAGTAAGCCTGGGGGTTACTGGGCAGCCCAGCCGCCGTCCATGTTCCAGGCCACGCCGCGCACGTTGTTGGCGGCTGGCGAGCAGAAGAATACGGCCAGTTCACCCAGTTCCTCAGGCGTGGTGAATTGCATCGAAGGCTCTTTCTCGCCCAGCAGAAGCTTGGTGGCCTCCTCGTTGCTCAGCCCCAGTGCGGCTGCCTTGGCGTCTACCTGCTTCTGCACCAGCGGCGTCAACACCCACCCAGGGCAGATGGCGTTGCAAGTCACGCCCGTGGTGGCGTTTTCCAGCGCCGTCACCTTCGTCAAACCGACGATGCCATGCTTGGCTGCCACGTAGGCGGACTTCTGCGCGGAAGCCACCAACCCATGCACCGAAGCAATGTTGATGATGCGCCCCCAGTTTGCGGCCTTCATGGCCGGCAGGGCAAGGCGGGTGGTGTGGAAGGCGCTGCTCAGGTTGATGGCGATGATCGCGTCCCAGCGCTCCGCGGGAAAGTCCTCAATGTTCGACACATGCTGGATGCCCGCGTTGTTGACGAGCACATCCACCTGGCCGAAGGTCTTGGCGGCACTCGCCATCATGTCCTCAATGTCGGCTGGCTTGCTCATGTCGGCGCCGTGGTAGAGCACCTGGACACCCAGGGCCGCCACCTCGGCCTTTGCGGCTTCCACATCGCCAAAGCCGTTGAGCACGATGTTCGCACCTTGCCGCGCCAGGGCCTTGGCAATGCCCAGGCCGATGCCGCTGGTGGAGCCGGTGACGAGTGCGGTTTTGTTTTTCAGCATGTTGGATTCTCCGTTGGCGTTTCCATTACGATCACAGCAAGCACCAGCCGCATGGCCAGTCGGCAGGGAAGTCAGTGACTCCTTGCTTGGCTTTGGCGGCCATTATCACGGAAGCCCACAGCGCCAAATGGCCCGCTTCCGAAGGGAATGAATAGATGGAACCCGTATTGCACTACCTAGATGTGCCTGGTCCCAGGGGACGCAACAGCGCAGAGCGCCGTATCGCCTGGTGGGAATGGAATGCCACCGGCGAGGCGGCCCCTGGGCATGTGGTGGTCTGCGTGCACGGCTTGAGCCGTCAGTCGCGTGATTTTGACGTTCTGGCGCAGGCACTCGCGCCGCACGCCTGCGTGGTCTGCGTGGATGTGGCAGGCCGTGGCCACAGTGATTGGCTGGCCGACCCGATGGCCTACCAGATACCCACGTACGCCACCGACCTGGCGGTGCTGTTGGCGCACTTGCGTGAACGCCATGCGGTCGAGCGTGGCGACAAGGGCACCGCACTGCGCATAGATTGGGTGGGCACCAGCATGGGGGGGCTCATCGGCATCACGCTGGCGTCGCAGGCGGCCGTGGGCATTTCCCGGCTGGTGCTCAATGACGTGGGCCCAGTGATTCAGTGGGAGGCGTTGCAGCGCATCGGAACTTACCTGGGCGTGCAACCCGTGTACCCCACCGAACAGGCGGCGGCAGATGCCATGTGGGAGGTTTCCCAGGGGTTCGGGCCGCACACCCCTGAGCAGTGGCTGGCGCTGTCGCGCCCCATGCTGCGTCCGCTGCACGAAGGCTGGACGCTGCATTACGATCCCGCCATCGCCGTGCCGTTCCGGGCCATGCTGGCTGTCGATCCGCAAGCCGCGCAGCAGGCGGCGCGTGAAGGCGAAGCCATGCTCTGGCAGATGTACGACGCCATCACGGCACGCACGCTGCTGCTGCGTGGCGCCGACTCAGATCTCCTGTCACCCGCCACCGCCCAGGCCATGACTGTGCGTGGGCCCCTGGCGCGATGCGTTCAATTCGCTGGCGTCGGGCACGCACCGACACTCGTTGCCACCGACCAGGTGAGCACGGTGCGAGATTTTCTGTTTGAACCATGAACGCAGAAGTTCGCGAATCCCAAGAAAGCCGCACGGCGATTGCTACAGCCTTGTCTGTCCAGGCCGGTTCTGGCAGCGCCGCGTTGACGCGTGCGCGTGCCTTCGCCGAGCCGCTGCTGGCCGGGGAGACCCTGGACAGCGGTGAAAACACCCTGGCCCATGCCGATGCCGTCGCTGCCATCCTGGCACTCATGGGCGGCTCCACCGACATGCAAGCCTGCGCCTACCTGGTCTATGCCTGCCAGTACCTCAACCGGCCGCAGGAGGTCATAGCCAAGGCCTTTGGCAATGACTACGCCACCGTGGCCGTGGAAACCACCAAGCTGGTCCAGTTGCAGCGCCAGGCCCGCCTGAAGGCAGCGCAGGTGCGCGCCCAGCGGCAGGTGCAACAGGAGCAATCGGGCTTGCCCATGGTGTCGGCCAAGACGCCAGCCTCCGAACTGGATGCCAGCCAGACCGAAAACGTCCGCAAGATGTTGCTGGCGTTTTCGCGCGATCTGCGTGTCGTTCTGCTCCGGCTGGCATCGCGCCTGCAAACGCTTCGCTATCACGCCGCCTCCAAGACCCAGCCCGACGAGGGGCTGGCCAGCGAGTCGCTGCACATCTTCGCTCCACTGGCCAATCGGCTCGGTATCTGGCAGGTCAAGTGGGAGATGGAAGACTTATCCTTCCGCTTTCTGGAGCCCGACACCTACAAACAGATCGCCCGCTTGCTCGACGAGAAGCGAGTCGAGCGCGAAAGTCATGTCGAACAAGTGCGCCTGGGGCTTGAAGAGGCGCTGCGTGCCCAAGGCATCGAAGCTTCCGTCCAGGGGCGGCCGAAGCACATCTACAGCATCATCAAAAAGATGCGGGGCAAGTCGCTGGATTTCGAGCAGGTCTTCGACATCCGCGCCCTGCGCGTCGTCGTGCCCGAGGTGGACGACTGCTACCGCGTGCTGGCCTATGTTCACGCACATTTCAGCCCTGTGCCCGAGGAGTTTGACGACTACATCGCCAAACCCAAACCGAACGGTTACCAGTCATTGCACACCGTGGTTCGGGACTCGCAGGGCCGCGCGTTCGAGATCCAGATCCGCACCCAGGCCATGCACGACCATGCCGAACATGGCGTGGCGGCCCACTGGGCTTACAAAGAGGCGGGCAGCAAGGGTTATGCAGGTGTTACCGCCGGCTCAGAGTACGACGCCAAGATCGCCGTGCTGCGCCAACTGCTGGCCTGGCAGCGCGACCTGGGCGGTGCTGCGGAAGGCCTGTTTGATGATTGCATCTACGTCCTCACGCCCAACGCCGCCATCGTGGAGCTTCCTCGCGGCGCCACGCCCGTGGACTTTGCCTACACCGTACACACCGATTTGGGCCACCGTTGCCGTGGTGCCCGTGTCGATGGGGCCATGGTGCCGCTGAACACCGCACTGCAGAACGGGCAGACAGTGGAGATCGTTGCGGCCAAGGAGGGGGGGCCTTCGCGCGACTGGCTCAATCCCGAGCAGGGCTACATCGTCAGCCACCGGGCCAAGAGCAAAGTTCGCGCCTGGTTCAATGCCCTGGCGGCGCAGGACAATGCCGCGCGCGGCCGCGAGGCCGTGGAGAAGCTGTTGCAGCGCGAGGGCAAGACGTCCATAGGTTTGGAAGATCTTGCTTCAGCCTTGGGTTTTGATGCTCCCCAGGTCATGTTCGAGGCAGTGGGCAAGGATGAGCTGTCGCTGCGTGCCATAGAGCAGCAGCTCAATCCGGTGGAGGTGCCTCCCACACCAGACGAGGTGATCCTCAAGAAGGCACGCTCCGAGGAGCGCACCCCGCAGGGCAGTGTGCTGGTGGTGGGTGTTGATTCGCTCATGACGCAACTGGCCAAGTGCTGCAAGCCCGCGCCGCCAGACGAAATTCGCGGCTTTGTCACGAGGGGCAAGGGCGTGAGCATCCACCGGGCCGATTGTCCCGATTTCGCCCATCTGGCCAAAAGGCAGCCGGGCAGGGTGATCGACGTGCAGTGGAGCGGTGCCAAACCCAAGGGAGGGGAGCAGGCGTTTTACCCAGTGGACGTCGCGGTAGAGGCCGTGGACCGGCAGGGCTTGCTGCGAGACATATCTGACGCGTTTGCGCGCGAGAAGATCAACGTCATCGGCGTGCAGACGCAGTCCGTCAAAGGCATTGCCTGGATGACCTTCACCGTGGAAGTGCCCGACGCCATGCGCGTGGCACGTGTCATGTCGGCAGTGTCCGACGTGCCCGGTGTACAGGTTGTGAGGAGGCGTTGATAAAGTCAGAAAAGTCGTGCTACAATGCAAGGCTTGCAACCGACCCAGGCGCGTAGCTCAGCTGGTTAGAGCACCACCTTGACATGGTGGGGGTCGTT
>CBKZAG010000085.1:0-13584 GCA_966692625.1 uncultured Comamonadaceae bacterium | reverse complement strand
GTTGCCCAGTTCCTTGTAGAAGGGCACGTTGGAGTCGCCGTTGATGGTGGAGACCACTGCCGTCTTCTTGCCTTCGCTGGAGAACTTCTTGATCTTGGCGATGATGCTCTGGTAGTCGGAGTGACCGAAGGGGGTGTACTCCTCCATGATGTCCTCGTCCTTCACGCCCTTGCTCTTGAGGAAGGCACGCAGGATCTTGTTGGTGGTGCGGGGGTACACGTAGTCGGTGCCCAGCAGCACGAAGCGCTTGGCGGAGCCGCCGTCCTTGCTCATCAGGTATTCCACGGCGGGAATGGCCTGCTGGTTGGGCGCGGCGCCGGTGTAGAACACGTTCTTGCTCAGTTCCTCGCCCTCGTACTGCACGGGGTAGAACAGCAGGCCGTTCAGTTCTTCATACACGGGCAGCACAGACTTGCGGCTCACCGAAGTCCAGCAGCCGAAGGTCACGGCCACCTTGTCTTGGGTCAGCAACTGGCGGGCCTTTTCGGCAAACAGCGGCCAGTTGGAGGCCGGGTCCACCACCACGGGCTCCAGCTTCTTGCCCAGCACGCCGCCCTTGGCGTTGATTTCCTCGATGGCCATGAGCACGGTGTCTTTCAGCACGGTCTCGGAAATGGCCATGGTGCCCGACAGGCTGTGCAGCACACCGACCTTGATGGTTTCGGCCGCCTGGGCGGGCAAGGCGGCCAGACCGAGCGATGCGGCGGCTGCCGCAGCAGACAGGACTTTGAGCGTAGAACGACGTTGCATGGTGAGACTCCGTTTACAGGGTTCGGACGAGGGTTGGGACTGTTGCCCGGCGCTCCGGCACTGAAGGCCTTTGCACCGCGGACAAGTCCATGCTAGGGATTACCCCGAAGGGCGTCTGTACGCCGGGTGGCGTACGCAACACACTGCAACACGCAAAATTGGCAGTTATTGCCCGTGCATCAACACAGCATGGGCACTTTGAACGCATAATCCGACAAAAAAGCACAGCCATTTTGCGAAACCAGGGAGCTGCCGCCATCCATCGAGCCAGACTGCCTTCATGACGACAGGGTCGAAACCACTGCCGACCTCCCTCTCCCGCTTGCACGCTGGGCTGGACTCCGCATTGCAGGCGTTCTCGGCTTACTGGATTCCTCTGCTGGTGGGTCTCTTTTCGGTCATCGCACTGGCCAGCTGGAACAGCGAATACCCGGCCAGCCAGGGGCAGACGCTGCCATTCCACGCCAACATGGAGTCGGTTTCCGCGTCTGGGCAGACCATAGAGTCCCTTCGCACGACCCCTGCGGTGACGCGCTGGGACACGCGGCTCTCTGAAAAACCGCTGTGGGTGTGGATTCCCCTGCCTCCGCCCGCCAACGGCGCGCCGCGCGTGCTGGAATTCCCATCACGTCACGCCACCGAAACGCTCTGTTGGGATGGCAGCAGCCTGGCACAGCTGGGCGCGGTCACAAGGGAGGCCTTGAGTGGCGGCATGCGCGAGTCGCGCGCGGGCTTTGCCCTGGACTTGCCCGCCACCGCCACCGGGGTGTTGTGTGAAGCGCGCTTCCTGGGCCCCGCCCGCTTCACGGCCAAGGTCTGGCAACTGGATGAACTGGCCACACGCGAACAGGAATTCCACCGCAACGCGGGTCTGCTCGACGGCGGCATGCTGGTGCTGGCCCTGTTCACGCTGATCGCGGGCTTCATCAACCGCGACCGCAACTACCTCGTCTTCGCGGCCTGGCTGGTCATCAACCTGCGCATGGCGGCCCTGTCGGCGGGGTGGGACCAGCAATGGCTGGGCCAGACCATCCCCTTCGGCTGGCTGGTGCACCTGCGCCCCATGACACTGGCGCTGTACTTCCTGGTCACGGTGGTGCTGTTCCGCACGCTGTTCGACAACGATCTGCTCAAGACCGGGGGTGACAAGCTGGTGCGCGCCGTGCAATGGGCGTGTTTTCCGCTGCTGCTGCTGTCGGCGGTGCTGCCTTATGCACGCTTTCTGCCGCTCATATGGGTGAGCACAGGCATAGGCATTGCCATACTGGTGTATTCGCTCACCCGCATTTTGTTGCGCACACGTTCGCGCGTGGCCATGTGGTACGCGGCCTCCATTGGCATTGCGCTTTTTGCCAGCCTGTACGAGGTGATTTCGGCGGCGCTGGGCATCAAGGGGCTGATCGGCGCGGTCAATAGCGTCACGGCGGCACTGGCGTCCAGTCTGCTGGCCTCGCTGGCCATTGCCGAGCAGATGCGCCAGGAGCACCAGCAGCGGCTGGAAATTCAGGCAGAACTGCAGCATGCGTATGAGGTGATTCCCATCGGCCTGTTCACGCTGGACTTGCGCGGGCGCTTCCTGAGCGCCAACCCTGCCCTGCGCGACATGCTGGAGGCCGAAGTGATGGTGCCCGGCCAGGACCAGTGGCAGCACTACTTCAGTGACACGGACTGGGCACGCCTGTCCAGCCGCACCCTGGTGGGCGAACCGGTGGAGATGGAACTGGCCTTGGCCCAGCCGGGGCATGGCGCCAAGCGCTTCCTGGTGAAGGCCGCGCTGGCCAGTGACAAGATCGAGGGTTCGCTGCAGGACATCACCGAAAAAGCCCTGGCCACGGAGCACCTGCAGTTCCTGGCCAACCACGACACGCTCACCAAGGTGCTGAACCGCCGCGGCATCGAGACCATGCTGCAGTCGGGCCTGAACCGCCTGGGGCGCGGCAAGCCACTGGCCGTGGCCTACCTGGATCTCGACCGCTTCAAGCTCATCAACGACCTGTACGGCCACACCGCTGGCGACGCCGTGCTGCAACAGGTGTGCGAACGTGCGCAAGGCCCCTTGATGCCCAACATGCACATCGGGCGTGTGGGTGGCGACGAGTTCCTCATCGTGATGAGCGACACCCAACTGGCCCAGGCCGAGACGGTGTGCCGCGAGATCGTGACCTGCCTGTCCACGGGCGCTTATCAGGTGGGTGACCGCGCCTTCCACGTGCGCGGGTCGATCGGGTTGATCGAGGTGGGGCTGGGCACGTCAGCCAAGGACGTGGTGTCCACCGCCGACCGCGCCTGCCGCGAGGCCAAGAAGGGCAAAGCCGGGCTGGTGGTGTATGAACAGGGCTCGCGCGTGTTCACCGACCACGAGGCTGAAATGCAACTGGTGGAGCGCCTGTCCACCAGCCAGACCATCGACGGTCTGTTCCTGGAGATGCAGCCCATCATGTCGCTCAGCCAGCCGCACGCTTCGCTGAACTTTGAAGTGCTGCTGCGCATGCACGACGCCAATGGCGACCGCGTGCCCACCGACCGCCTCATCCACGCTGGCGAGAACGCGGGGCGCATGGGGGTGATCGACCGCTGGGTGCTGAGCACGGCGCTGGACTGGCTCAAGCGCAACGATTCGCGCTTGCCACTCAACCAGTTCGTCTGCCTGAACCTGAGCGGCGCGTCACTCAACGACGAGCTGTTCATGGAGGACGTGTTCCGCATGCTGGAGGCCGCAGGCCCCATTGCGCACCGGCTGTGCCTGGAGATCACCGAAAGCGTGGCGCTGCATGACATGGGCAACACGCGGCGCTTCATCGACAAGGTGCGCAGCTACGGTGCCAAGGTGGCGCTGGACGATTTTGGCGCGGGATACACGTCGTTCTCGTACCTGAAGGATTTGCCCGCCGACCTGCTGAAGATCGACGGCAGCTTCATCGTCAACATGAACCGGCACCCGGCCAACGTGGCCATAGTGGAAGCCATCGTCAGCCTGGCGCAGAACCTGGGCATGAAGACCATTGCCGAGTGGGCCGAGGACTTCGAGACGGTGGAAACGCTGGCCGAGATTGGCGTGGACTACGTGCAGGGTTTCGTGGTGGCGCGCCCGCAACACCCCGACAAGATCCTGAGCGTGCGCTCTGGCGCCGACTTCATCCTGGACAAGACGCTGCTCGACTACCTCAGCACCCTGGCCGACGACGATGAGCTGGGCCACGTGGACCTGGTGCTGGGTGAACCGCAGCCCGCCAGCGGGGCTGCGTCAGAAGCCCCGCACACCAAGGTCACTTGAGGCACCAGCCCCACTGCCTCAGGCCAGGTACAGATCCGGGTGGTGGGTGTGGAACATGTAGTCGCTCAGGGGATGGCCCATGCTCTTCCACAGATCTTCCACGTTGAACACGTCCAGGTACATGATGCGGTGAGGCAGGTTGAACACGTGCTGCAGCGGCACGTAGCCCATGCCGGGGTACACGTCCTGGAACAGCAGGCGGTCGTACTGGCGGTCGATCGGCGAGCGCGCCGTGATCACCATGTAGCGGATGTCGTTGAGCAGACAGTAGTGGTAGTAGGCCTTGAACAGAATCGTCTTGACGACGCGGCCCACCTTGTCCTGCGTGATGCCCAGCCGCGTGGCCTCGGCCAGACTCTTGCCCTGCATCCAGGTGGGCAGATCGATGGTGCTTTCCATGCCCAGGGGGCGGTGCCGGTTGGTCTGGATGCGCATCGTCCCCAGGGGCGAACCGTCGAGCTTGGACTCGGCCAGCAACACGGCCACACCGGGCGCTGTGTCCAGTGTCTCGGGCCGCTGCAGCGCATCCGCCAGAGCAGGCTCCAGGTGCCTGGCGTAGGCAGCATGGCGGATGGACACCGCTTTTTTCACGTCCTCATCAGAGCGTGCCACACGAACCGTGAACGGCAACGATTCGCTGACCCCATGCTGCCGGATCGCCGCATGACCGGACGGCGCCCGTTCGTGCAGCACATGCGCATGGCTCCCCAAAACCTCAGAAACAGCACTCGCGTACATGGTGAATCCCTCCAATCGAACCGTCCGCGGTGTCGCGGATCGGCATGGATTCAATGTACGCAGCAAGCATCACAACTTGAGTTGGAAGATCGCTGTTTCTCGTGTCAGTTTTTTTCCTACACACCTGTCAGGCGTTGCAACGCGCGCACCCGGTTCATGGCCATGGCGGCGGCGGCCGTGCGCGTTTCCACGCCCAGCTTGGCATGCACCCGCTCCAGGTGCTTCTTCACCGTGGCGGGGCTGGCACCCAGGATGTCGGCAATGTCGCGGTTGATCTTGCCCTGGGATACCCAGTAGAGCACCTCGGCCTCGCGCGAGGTCAGCCCGAAGGCCTGCACCAGGCTCTCTATGGCGACGGCGTCGGAGGTCTCCTCCATCACGATGAGCCAGTCGCCCCCTGCGCTTCCGGCAGCGTCATCCTCGTCGCCAATGTGGCGGTGCAGCCGGAAGGTCAGGCGCCGGGGGCCGAGGGTGAGCGTCAGGCGCGAGGGCTCCACCACGGGTCCGGCGGTTTCTTCGGACAGGTGGCGGCGCAGCCACTGCAGCACGGGCTCGGGCGTGACCGGCGCCTCTGTGCCGCAGTAGCGGCGCAGCAGGTCGCGCGCCAGCGGGGTCTGCCACATCAGCTTGCCGTCGCTGGCGCGCACGGTGATGGTGGCGTAGCCGAAGGCATCCAGCGCATTGCGCGCCTGCTGACGCTCCAGCGCACCCTGGCGTGCCTGCCGGGCGGTGCGCAGGTGCACGCCCATGCGGGCAATCACCTCCTGCGGCTTCACGGGCTTGGTCACGTAGTCCACGCCGCCTGCGGCCAGTGCGGCCACCAGGTGCTCGGTCTCGGTCAACCCGGTCATGAAGATGATGGGAATCTGCGCCGTCTCGGGGTTGGCCTTGAGGCGGCGAGCCACCTCGAAGCCGTCCATGCCCGGCATGACGGCGTCCAGCAGCACCACGTCGGGCTGTGCCTGGCGCGCACGGGCCAACGCTGTTTCGCCGTCAAGCGCCACCAACACGGTGTGGCCGGTTTCGTCCAGGGTGTCGTGCAGCACGGCCAGGTTCTCCGGCACGTCATCCACGATCAGCACGACCGGGGCGTCATCATCCTCCAAGGTGTTCAGCCTCATCCAAGGCCTCCTGCAATATCTGTTCAATGGATTCGAAACGGAATTCGCGGGCCAGCGCACGCAGGCGTTGCAGTGGCTGGGCGCAATCGGCGTGCCGCTCGCTCAGCCGGTCGATCTGCTGCACGAAACCGCGGTAGTAGCCCAGGCGGGCCAGTTCACGCAGCGTGCCCAGTGCCGTGGCGTCCAGCCCGCGGGCCAGCTGCGTGGCGGGCGGCCAGTTGGAGGCTGGCACCACCATTGCGTGCATTGGAACGTCGGTGGCCTGCCAGTTAAGCCCCAGGCGCTGCCCCAGCCAGTGCAACAGCTCGTCGCGCCGCACGGGCTTGACGAGGAAGTCCTGCGGCGGCAGGCCAACGTCGTTGTCCAGCCCCTTGTCGAAGGCGTTGGCCGACACCACCGCCAGCGCCGGCGCGGGCTGCAGGCCCATCGCGCGGATGTGCCGCAGCGTTTCCCAGCCGTCCATGCCGGGCATGGCCAGGTCCATGAAAACCACGTCGGGCCGCAGGCCGTCGCGCAGTACGCGCAGCGCGTCTTCGCCATGGGTGGCCAGCGTTACCTCAAAGCCCAGTGGCTCCAGCCAGCGAGCCAGAAGCTGGCGGTCGGCCTCCTCGTTGTCCACCACCAGCACCCGTCGGCGCGCACCCTCGTAGCCCCTGTAAAGGGGTGCCAGCACGGGCTGTGCCGCCGGCGCCTCTTCGTTCAGCTCAGGCAGGAACAGGCGCAGGCGAAAGGTCGTACCGTCCCCCAGGCTGCTGCTGGCCGTCAGTTCGCCGCCCATCAGGTCGGCCAGCATGCGGGCAATGGTCAGCCCCAGGCCCGAGCCGGGCGCGCTGCCGCTGGCGTGTGCCGCGCCACGCGCAAAGGGCTCGAAGATGCGGTCCAGCTCCTCCGGCGCAATGCCAGGGCCGGTGTCGCTCACCTCGAAGGTGGCCATCTCGCGCACGTGGCGGATGCTCAACCGAACCTCACCGTGCTGGGTGAACTTCACCGCGTTGCCCAGCAGGTTGATGAGGATCTGACGCACACGCTTTTCATCTGCACGTACCACGGGCGGCCACCAGGCGGGCGCGTCGAACACAAAGCGCAGCCCCTTCGCCTGGGCCTGCCACTCGAACATGGCCGCCACCTCGCGCACGGTGTCCTGCCAGCGCCAGGGCTTCAAGTCCAGGGTCAGCTTGCCGGACTCGATGCGCGCAATGTCCAGCGTGCCTTCGATGAGCGACAGCAGGTGATCCCCACCCCGGCGGATGACCTGGATGGCGTGCGAGCGGTGGGCGGGCATGCCTTCGTCTTCTTGGAGCAGTTGCGCGTAGCCCAGGATGCTGTTGAGCGGCGTGCGCAGTTCGTGACTGATGTTGCTGATGTAGCGCGTCTTGGCCTGGTTGGCCTGATCGGCCTGTTCGCGCGCGCGGTCAGCCACCTGCTTGGCCTGCTGCAGTTGTTCGTCGGTGCGGCGGTGGGAATCGATCTCCTGCATCAGCAACCGCGTCTGGCGGTTGGACTCTTCCTGCGCCACCTCGCGGCTCTTGTGGGCCAGTACCAGCCACCACGCCACAATGGCCGTGACCAGCAGCAGCACCGCATACACCTTGATGAAACCGGAGCGCAGCACCGCCTCCATGCCCAAGGTCACGCCCTGCAGCTCCTGGCGGTACAGCACGCCCAGCACGGCGGCCAGCACGGGCGCCATCACCAGCATCAGCAGCGCGTAATGCGCTAGGCCTGCGTCCAGGTAGGGCCACCACGCGCGCGGCACCACGCACCGCAACGCCCCGTTCCACTGGGCAGACAAGCGAGCGTGCGGCTTGCACAGGTCGCCGCAACGGGCGTCCAGCGTGCAACAGAGAGAACAGATGGGCCCCTGGTAGGCCGGGCAGTGCGCGGTGTCCGGCGCTTCGTATTCGCCCTCGCAGATCACGCAGCGGTGCATGCGCAGGCCCAGGTAGGCGCCATCCTGCGCCGGGGCGGGTTGCGGCGTGCGTGCCAGGTAGTACCGCCCCTTCGTGGCCCAGGCAATCAGTGGCGACGCCACGAAGGCCGTGACCAGCGCCACCACCGCCGAAAACGCCTGCGCCATGGGCCCGAACAACCCCATGTGCGCGGTGATGGACAAGGCCGAGGCCAGCGCCATCGCCCCCACGCCCACGGGGTTGATGTCGTACAGGTGGGCGCGCTTGAACTCGATGCCCGGCGGCGACCAGCCCATGGGTTTGTTGATGACCAGATCTGCCACCACGGCCATGATCCAGGCGATGGCAATGTTGGCGTACAACCCCAGCACCTCGCCCAGGGCCTGGAACACATTCATCTCCATCAGCATGAAGGCGATGAGCGTGTTGAACACCACCCACACTACGCGCCCCGGGTGGCTGTGCGTCAGGCGCGAGAAGAAGTTGCTCCACGCCAACGAGCCCGCGTAGGCGTTGGTGACGTTGATCTTGAGCTGCGACACCACCACGAACAGCGCCGTGGCCGCCACCGCCCAGCCGTAGGGCAGCAGGTGCTCGTAGGCGGCCAGGTACATCTGGTTCGGGTCCACCGCACGCTCAGCAGGCACCTGATACTGCAGGGCCAGGTGCGCCAACAAGGCACCGCCCAGCATCTTCAGCACACCGGGCACCACCCAGCCAGGGCCGCCGCCCAGCACGCCCAGCCACCAGCGCGCACGCTTGCCCGGCCGTAGATCGGTCAGGCCCCCACGCTCCGGCGCTTCGCTGGTCGCTGCCCCCCGAGGGGGCTGATCCGCCTTGGGACGGCCCAGCGACGGATCGGGCATGAAGCGCAGGTAGTCTGCCTGCTCCCCCATCTGGGTGATCAGCGCAATGCCCACGGTCAAGGCGGCACCAAACAGGTGCCATTGGAACGTCCCGCCCAAACCGGATTCACCGGCATAGTGCACAACACTCATCAATGCACCAGGATCGAGCATCCACACCGCCACATAGGGCACCACCATCATCACCAGCCACAACGGCTGCGTCCACACCTGGAAGCGGCTGATGACCGACACCCCGTGCGTGACCAGCGGAATGACCACCACCGCGCACAAAAAGTAGCCCCACGCAGGCGGTATGCCCAGCGCCAGCTCCAGCGCATAGGCCATCACCGCGGCCTCCAGCGCAAAGAAGATGAAGGTGAACGACGCGTAGATGAGCGAGGTGATGGTGGAGCCAATGTAGCCGAACCCCGCGCCCCGGGTGAGCAGGTCCATGTCCACCCCATAGCGCGCGGCATAGACGCTGATGGGCAACCCCGCCAGGAAGATGATCAACCCCGTGGCCAGGATGGCCCAGAAGGCGTTGATGAAGCCGTACTGCACCAGCAGCGTGGCGCCCACCGCTTCCAGAATGAGGAACGACGCCACGCCGAACGCCGTGTTGGCCACCCGCCATTCCGACCACTTGCGAAAACGCTGCGGCGTGTAGCGCAGGGCGTAGTCCTCCATGGTCTCGCTGGCCACCCAGCTGTTGTAGTCGCGGCGCACCTTGATGATGCGCTGAGGTGGGTCAATCGGGCCCCCACGCTCCGGCGCTGCGCTGGTCGCTGCCCCCCGAGGGGTCTGATCCGCCTTGGGGCGGCCCGGCGGCGGATCGGGCAAATTTTCGGTTGGGGCATTCACATGTGGCAAGGTGCAGCTTTCGTGCCATACGCCAGATGCCGGATTCCCCCTGCCCGCTTTACTAGGCATACTGGCCGCTCAACTGCCCGGCACGCGTTTTGCTGGAAACACACCATGGAACTCACGCCCCGCGAGAAAGACAAGCTGTTGATCTTCACCGCCGCGCTGCTCGCCGAAAGGCGCCGCGCGCGTGGCCTCAAGCTCAACTACCCCGAGGCCATCGCCCTCATCACCGCCGCCGTCATGGAGGGCGCGCGCGACGGCAAAAGCGTTGCCGAACTGATGAGCGAGGGCCGCACCGTGCTCACCCGCGACGACGTCATGGACGGCGTGGCCGACATGATCGCCGACATTCAGGTGGAAGCCACCTTCCCCGACGGCACCAAGCTCGTCACCGTGCACCAGCCCATCGTCTGAACCGAACTCTGCACCCAGAAAGCCCAACATGTCCTTCAAGCCCACCCGCCTGATCACCGCACTTGCAGCTTGCGCCATGGCCACGCAGGCCCAGGCCCACGAAGGCCACGGCCTGTTCGGCCCGCACTGGCACGCCACCGACACGTTGGGCTTTGTCGCCCTGGCCGTGGGCATTGGCGCTGCCATCTGGCTGTCGCGCAAGTAAAGGGCTGGCCATGACCCCTGGCGAATACCTCATCGACGCGGGCGAACTCCCCCTCAACCCGGGCCGCCGCACGCTCACCGTGGTGGTGAAGAACACGGGCGACCGGCCCATTCAAGTGGGCTCGCACTACCACTTCGCCGAAACCAACGCCGCGCTCAGCTTCGACCGTGCCGCCGCACGCGGCATGCGCCTGAACATTGCCAGCGGCACCGCCGTGCGCTTCGAGCCCGGCCAGCAACGCACCGTGGAACTGGTGGACTACGCAGGTGCGCGCATCGTCCACGGCTTTCGCGGGCTGACGCAAGGCGCGCTGTAACCGACCGGAAAGACAAGAACATGGCAAGCATTTCCCGCAGCGCCTACGCCGACATGTTCGGCCCCACCGTGGGCGACCGCCTGCGCCTGGCCGACACCGGCCTGGTCATCGAAGTGGAAAAAGACTACACCTTGGCCGCAGGCGGTTACGGCGAAGAGGTCAAGTTCGGCGGCGGCAAGACCATCCGCGACGGCATGGCGCAATCGCAAAGAACACGCTCCGAAGGCGCCGTGGACACGGTGCTGACCAACGCGCTCATCATCGACCACTGGGGCATCGTCAAGGCCGACATCGGGCTGAAGGACGGACGCATCGTGGCGATTGGCAAAGCCGGCAACCCCGACGTGCAACCCGGCGTGGACATCGTCATCGGCGCGGGCACCGAGATCATCAGTTGCGAAGGCCACATCGTCACCGCTGGCGGCATAGACAGCCACATCCACTTCATCTGCCCCCAGCAGGTGGACGAGGCCCTGGCCTCGGGCGTGACCACCATGCTCGGCGGCGGCACGGGCCCGGCCACCGGCACCTTTGCCACCACCTGCACGCCCGGCCCCTGGCACATCGAACGCATGCTGCAGGCAGCGGACGGCCTGCCCATGAACATCGGCTTCCTGGGCAAGGGGAACGCCAGCCAGCCCGCGCCGCTGCGCGAGCAGATCGACGCGGGCGTGATCGGCCTGAAGCTGCACGAAGACTGGGGCACCACGCCCAGCGCCATCAGCAACTGCCTGGACGTGGCGGAAGAGACCGATACCCAGGTCGCCATCCACTCCGACACGCTGAACGAATCGGGTTTCGTGGAAGACACCATCGCCGCCACCAAGGGCCGCACGCTCTGCGCCTTCCACACCGAAGGCGCGGGCGGCGGCCACGCGCCCGACATCATCCGCGTGGTCGGTGAGGCCAACTTTTTGCCCTCGTCCACCAACCCCACCATGCCTTACACCGTCAACACGCTTGACGAGCACGTGGACATGCTGATGGTCTGCCACCACCTGGACGCAGGCATTCCCGAGGACCTGGCCTTTGCCGAAAGCCGCATCCGCCGCGAAACCATTGCCGCCGAAGACATCCTGCACGACCTGGGTGCCATCAGCATCATGAGCAGCGACAGCCAGGCCATGGGGCGCGTGGGCGAGGTGATCATCCGAACCTGGCAGACGGCCGACAAGATGAAGGCCCAGCGCGGCTCGCTGCCCGAAGACAGCAGCCGCAGCGACAACTTCCGCGTCAAGCGCTACGTGGCCAAGTACACCATCAACCCGGCCATTGCGCACGGCATCTCGCACATCGTGGGTTCGCTGGAAGTGGGCAAGTGGGCCGATCTGGTGATCTGGAAGCCAGCGTTCTTTGGTGTGAAACCGGCGCTGGTGCTCAAGGGCGGCAGCATTGCGTTGGCCGCCATGGGCGACCCGAACGCATCCATTCCCACGCCGCAGCCCGTGCACTACCGCCCGCAGTTTGGCGCCTTGGGTGGCGCGCTGGCCAAAGGCAGCCTGAGCTTTGTGTCGCAAGCCGCTCAGGCCGCCGGGGTGGCGCAACGCTACGGCCTGCAAAAGACCACGGTGGCGGTGCAAAACTGCCGCAACGTCACCAAGGCCAGCATGGTGCACAACAGCTACGTGCCCAAGATGGAGATTGACGCGCAGACCTACGCCGTGCGCGCCGACGGCCAATTGCTGGTGTGCGAGCCCGCGCGCGTGCTGCCCATGGCGCAACGTTACTTCCTCTTCTGAGAATGATGCCCCCACGCTCACTCTGTTCGCTGCCCCCCGAGGGGGCCTCAGCCTCCTTGAGGCGGCTCTGCGGAGGCTGAAATGCTCCACGCCACCCGTTGCATCCCCCAAGGCCAGGGCCTGGCACGACCGGTGCTGGACCGCGCCGCCACGCTCACGCTCGACTGGGACCTGCGCCAGAAAAGCCGCTTCGACGCTGAAGACTCCCAAGGCCGCCGTGTGGGCGTGTTCCTGGCGCGCGGCACCGTGGTGCGCGGCGGCGATGTGCTCGTCACCCACGACGGCTCGCTGCTCAAGGTGCAGGCCGCGCCGCAAGCGGTGCTGCGCATCACCCACTGCAGCGAACACGGCACACCGTTTGACCTCATCCGCGCCGCCTACCACCTGGGCAACCGGCACGTGCCCATCGAACTGCAGCCCGATCACCTCAAGATCGAACCCGACCACGTACTGGCCGACATGCTGCGCCAGATGCACCTGATCGTGACCGAGGCGCGCGAGCCGTTCGAGCCCGAGTCCGGCGCCTACGCCAGTGGCGGGCACCACCATGGTCATGGCGGCCATGACCACGCGCACGGGCACGACCATGACCACGATGGCCACTGAGCCAGGGGCGAGCAGCCTGCTGCCCCTGCTGTGGCTGGCATCGCCCGCACTGCCCATAGGCGGGTTTTCTTATTCCGAAGGGCTGGAAGCCGCCATTGACGCGGGCCGCGTGACGGACGAAGCCAGTGCCGCCCGCTGGCTGGCCGACCAGCTGCAACTGAGCCTAGCCCGTGCAGACCTGGCCGTGCTGGCCCAGGCCGTGACCGCCTGGCGGCAACAAGACTGGTCGCGCCTGCAGGCGCTGGACGCCTGGGTGCGCCAGACCCGCGAAACCGCCGAACTGCGCCTGCAAAGCGAACAGATGGGCCGCTCCCTGTTGGAGTGGCTCAAGTCCCTTCAGCGGCCCGACTTTGAGGTGACCGCCCTGCCCGCCGAACTCCGTGCCCCCACCTACCCGGTGGCCTTTGGCCTGGCGCTGGCGTGCCACACCGCGCCAGACAGCCCCGTGCGCGACGGCCTGTTGGCCTGCGCCTTCGGCTGGGCCGAGAACATGGTGCAAGCCGCCATCAAGGCCGTGCCCCTGGGCCAGAGCGCGGGCCAGCGCATCCTGGCACAGCTGTGCGCCCACATTCCCGCTGCCGTGCAAACGGCACTCCACACCCCAGACGCCGACCGCCAGGCCTTCAGCCCCATGCTGGCCATCCTGTCGGCCCGCCACGAAACCCAGTACTCACGCCTGTTCCGCTCATGAACGCACCCGCCATGCACCACATTCCCGGCCGCACCAAAACCCTGCCCCCGCTGCGCGTGGGCATCGGCGGCCCCGTCGGCTCCGGCAAGACGACCCTGCTCGAAATGC
>CBKZAG010000084.1:0-13833 GCA_966692625.1 uncultured Comamonadaceae bacterium | reverse complement strand
CACGCGCTTGATGGCCGCCTCGCTGCTCTCGTTGTTCATCGGCATGGTGATGCTCAGCGCCCCCACCAGACTGTCGTTGTGGTCGTACAGCGGCACGGCAATGCCCCGGTAGTTCATCTCCAGCTGCTGCTCCGAGATATACCAGCCTTGCGCCCGGGCACGTTCAAGACACAGCCGCAACTCCGCCTTGTCCATCACCGTGTGCGATGTGTAGGGCCGCAGCGTCTGCGCGGCCAGCCAATCGTCCCAAACTGCGGGGCCCATCATGGCAATGATGACGATGCCAGCCGCCGTCACATGCGCCTGCACCCGCGAACCCAGCATGTAGCCCGTGTTCATGTGCCGGTGCGTGCCGCTGCGTGCCACGTACACCACGTCGTCCTGGTCCAGCACCGCCACATAGGCCGTTTCGCCCGTGCCCGCCGTGACCCGCTGCAGGTAGGGGTACACCGCGCGCGGCAGCCGGGCAGATTCCAGATACGCCTGGCCCAGCCGCAAGATGCGCGGCGTCAGCCAGAACAGCTTGCCGTCCGTGCCCACGTAGCCCAGGTGCGCCAGCGTCAGCAGGTGGCGCCGCGCGGCGGTACGCGTCAGGCCGCAGCGCTGCGCCGCCTGGCTCGCGGTCATGCGCGAATGCTCGGCGTCGAAAGCCTCAATCACCGAGAGGCCTTTTTCCAGGCCCGCGATCCAGTCGCGGCGCTCCAGGTTGACGGGGGAAGGTAGCATGTGAGTCGAGCGAAAACCCTGATAACGTTCGTCAATCGAACCCTTGCGCATGATTATCGTACGATGTGCGGTGGGCGTGGCGAGCCTTCAACGGGGCTGCGACGTACATTCGGTGGACGATGGAGCAACCGCATGAGTGATTTTCTGACCAGGCCGCTCGACGGCCGTGAACCCCTGCAGGCGTCGTTCAGCGACGCCGCCAACCCGGTCGGCCTCGATGGCATTGAGTTCATCGAATACGCCACCAACAAGCCCCAGGCCTTGGGCCAGGTGCTGGAGATGATGGGCTTCAAACCCGTGGCGCGACACCGTTCGCGCGAGGTGCTGCTGTACCGCCAGGGGCATTTGAATGTGGTGGTCAACGCCCACCCGGCCGAGGCCCATGCAGGCGGCCACGCGGGTGACGTGCCGCACCTGTCGGCCATTGCCCTGCGCGTGCGCGACGCCCGTGCCGCCTACCACTACGTGCTGGAGCGCGGCGCCTGGGAGGTGCCCACCCACGCCGAGGTGATGGAACTCAACATCCCCGCCATCCACGGCGCGGGCGGCAGCCGCATCTACTTCGTGGACCGGTACAAGGAATTCTCCATCTACGGTGTGGACTTCGTGCCCATTCCGTCCGTGGACCAGAACCCGCCGGCCACCGCAGGCATCCATTTCTTCGGCGTGGTGCAGTACATCGGGCCCGAGCGCAGCTACGACTGGATCGAGTTCTACACCGAGCTGTTCGGCGCACGCCTCATCCCCGACGAAGAACGCTTCGGCATCATGCCCAAGGGCAAGCTGATGGAGCTGCCCGCGCTCACGCCCGGCAACGAGTTCATGTTGCAGCTCATCGAGCCCGAGCCCAACGTGCTCGACGCCGAGGAACGGCTGCAACGCATCGGCCTGGGTGTGCCCGACGTGCTGGAGGCCGTCAAGGCCCTGCGCACGCTGGGCGTGGAGTTCGTGGAAACGCAGGCGGCGCACACCGAGCAGCGGGGTGCCATCACCAAGACCTACCTGGGTTCGGTGGTGTTCGAGCTGGTGCACAGCGAAAAGGCCTGAGCGATGGAAGCGCAACGCAGAACGGCGCAGGCCATCGGCTCCTTCGGCATGGACACGATCACGCTGGCGGGCCCGCTGGAGGCCAAGCTGGCGGCCATGAAGGACGCGGGCTTCTCGCAGGTCATGCTCAAGGCCAACGACATCGTAGGCCACCCGGGTGGCGTGAAGGCCGCCGTGCAGGCGGTGCGTGACAGCGGGCTGCGCGGCACGGGCTTTCAGGTGCTGCGCGACTTTGAAGGCCTCAGCGGCCACCTGCACCACTACAAGGTGGACATTGCCAAGTCCATGCTGGAGATGTGCGCCGCGCTGGAATGCAAGGTGCTGCTGGTGTGTTCGTCCACCTCGGCGCACGCGAGCCAGGACCTGGACCACATCGCGCGCGATCTTCGCAAGCTGGCCATGCTGGCCATTCCCTACGGCATCAAGATCGCCTACGAGGCGCTGTCTTGGGGGCGCACCGTCAACGAGTTCACCACCGCGTGGGACGTGGTGTGCCGGGCCGACTGCCCCAACCTGGGCATGGGCATCGACTCGTTCCACATCTTTGCCGCCAAGACGCCGCTGGAAGAGATCGACTACCTTGACCCGTCGAAGATCTTCCTGGTGCAGCTGGCCGACTTCATGTGGCAAGAGACCAAGACCTTTGAAGAGCGCATGACCACCGCGCGCACCTTCCGCGTCTTCCCGGGCGAAGGGGTGCACAGTGAACAGCTGGTGGACCTGGTCTTGAAGCTCGACGCATTGGGCTACGCGGGTGACTACAGCTTCGAGGTCTTCAACGACGACTACGTGCAGATGCCCTTGCCCTTCGTGGCCGAGCGTGCGCGCAAGTCGGCGCTGTGGCTGGCCGAGGACGTGCTGCAGACGTCCGTGCCATTGCCCAACCAGATGCGTTTGAAGGGTTCGCGCTGAACGAACCGCAGGGCAGGGCGTTATGACTCAGAGGCTGAGAGCATCCCAGGCCCCTGTCGGCATCCGGCGTTCGCGGAGAAACGGATTCTGTTTCTCATGAGTTTTTTGGGCGTGGTGAGCGGGCATGAGCAAAAGACTCTCAGCCTCTTAGCCCTGCTTCACTCGCACACCCAGGCCGCCGCACAGCGCGATGAGCGCGATGCCGATGACCGTCCAGCGGTCGGGCGTGTGCCCAAACACCAGCCAACCCGCCAGCGTGGCAAACGCGATCTGCGTGTACATGTAGGGCGTGAGCCGCGAGGCAGGCGCCTGGTGGTAGGCCTGAATGAGCAGGTAGTGGCCCAGCGAGCCAAAGAGGCCCAGCAGTGCCGCCAGGGCCCACAGCGTCCAGTCGGTCATGGGCGCCCAACCCCAGGGCAGCACGGCGGTGCACCCCACCAGGCCGATGACGCCCGTGTAGAAGTGCATGGCGCCCGGGTCTTCGGTGCGCACCATGCGGCTGGTCATGATCTGGTAGGCCGCGTTGATCAGCACCAGCAACAGGGGCAGCAGCAATTCGCCCCGAAAGTCGCTGCCCTTGGGCCGGATGACGATCAGCGCACCGGCCAGGCCGCCCGCCACCAGCATCCACGTCAACGCCGGAATGCGCTCGCGCAGCATGAGCGCGGCCAGCAGCGTCACCACCAGGGGGATGAGCATCATGATGGCGGTGAATTCACCCACGGGCACATGCTGCAGCGTGATAAAGGCCACGGCGCTGGACGTGAGCATCAGCAGCCCGCGCGCCAGTTGCCAGCCGGGCGAATGCATGCGCAGCAGATGGCGGCCCTGCTGGGGCCAGAGCAGGGCCGTGGTCATCACGGTCTGCGTGACGTAGCGCATCCACACCGCCATGATCACCGGCACCAGCGGCCCGACGTACTGCGAAGTGGTGTCGAGCAACGCAAAACACAGCGTGGCGCAAACCACGAGGGCAATGCCCCGAACGGGGTGGGTGTGGGCGGGTGCGGGGGGCAAGAGGTCAGTAGCTCAGGCGTGCGACCGACCGCAGCACATCTGCGGACGTGGTCGGAAACCCGAAGTATTCCAGATAAGCGGGAATCTGTTCGAACAGCATGTCAGAACCCACTTGAACCCGGCAACCTCTGGCCTGCGCGGCGGTGAGGAAGGCGGTCATCTCGGTCCGCATCACCACTTCGCCCACAAAGGTGCCGGGGGCCAGGCGCGACACGTCCATGGGCAGCGGGTCGCCTTCGTTCATGCCCATGGGGGTAGCGTTGACGACCAGGTCGAAACCGGCCGGGTCGTTGCTGCCGGTGCGCACCTCGATGGCAGGGTACTGGCCCTTGAGCCGCTGGCCCAGCGCTTCGGCAGACGCGGTGTTCACGTCGTACAGGCTGATGGCCGCGATGCCCGCGCCCGCCAGCGAAGCCGCGATGGCGCAGCCTACACCCCCGCTGCCCACCACCAGCACCCGCGCGCCTTGCAGTTCCAAGCCCTTGCGGCGGATGCCGCGCACGAAGCCTTCACCGTCGAACATGTCGCCCACTAGGCGGCCGTCTTCGGTGCGCTTGACGGCGTTGCAGGCCCCGGCCACCTTCACGGTGGGGGTGACTTCGTCCAGCAGCCCCACGGTGGTGACCTTGTGGGGCATGGTGATGAGCGCGCCCCGGATGTTGGTCAGATCGAAGACCGCGCGCAGCAGGTCGGGGTAGGCCTGGGGTTTGCAGCCCATGGGCACCACCACCGCGTTGACCCCGATGGATTCGAAATACGGGTTGTAGATCATCGGCGACTTGAACGTGTGGGTCGGGTAGCCGATGTGGGCGATGATTTCGGTGTTGCCGTTGATCATGGTGAACTCGTTAGGTTCGGGTGGTGACTCGGGCGGGACTGTAGAGGCATGGTGCGGCGACGGGTGGGAGGCGCAGGTTTGCAGAGATCGATCATCGATCAAAGATGTTCGATGAAGGGCTGAAACTCGGGAATTCCCGCTCTGCCAGAGCCAGCCGGAACGGTCAGGTCTGGCGGGCGCGGGCGTGGTTCACCGCCGTGCGCAGAGCCAGCAGGTAGCTGTCCACCCCGAAGCCTGCGACCTGCCCCTGCACGATTTCGGCGAACACCGATTTGTGGCGGAACGCTTCGCGGGCGTGGATGTTGGACATGTGCAACTCAACGATCGGGCAGGTCAGGATGGCCAGCGCGTCACGGATGCCGTAGCTGTAGTCGGTCCATGCACCGGCGTTGATCAGCACGGCGTCAACGTTGTCGAAATAGGCCTGGTGGATGCGCTCGCACATCTCGCCCTCGTGGTTGGTCTGGAAGTGCTGCACCTCCACGCCCAGCTCCTGGCCCAGTGCGCTCAGTTGCGCATTGATCTGGTCGAGCGTGACCGTGCCGTACTGCTTGGGGTCGCGCTTGCCGAACATGTTGTGGTTGATGCCGTGCAGCATGAGGACTTTCATGGTCTTCTTCCTGGAAAAGATGGGGGCGGTCAGTGGGCCAGTTCGATCACCTGGCCGGACTCGGCCGCCGCGGCGATGGCTTCGGTGATCTGGAGGTTGAGCAGGCCGTCGCGTGCGGTGACGAGCGGGTCTGCCTCGCCGCGCACCACGGCGCCGAAATGTTCGAGCTGGTGTTTGAGCGGGTCGTCGCGAACCATGCCCACGGTGCCCGCCTCGAAGGGCTTCCACCAGGAGCGGTCCTCGGGCCGTGGGTAGGTCTTGAGCCGCATGGTGGGCACCGACAGGCTGCCGTTGGTGCCCGCGATGACGTAGCAGTCCTCGTCCTCGTAAGTAGGGTAGGCCTTGTTTTCCTGGCTGGTCTGCTCCCAGCTGCGAGGGCAGGCAGCGGTGTCGGACAGCATGAACGACCCCAGTGCGCCATTCGCAAAGCGCAGGTTGATGGCCACGGTGTCTTCCACGGGGAAGCCGCGCGTGGCGTGCGACTTGAAGGCCTGCACGGCCACGATGTCACCGCAGAGCATGCGCAGGTTGTGCACCTCGTGGATCATGTTCAGCAGGACCGGGCCGCCGCCCGGCTCGCGCCGCCAGGGGGCGTCGGCGAAGTAGTGGTCGGGCTTGAGGAAGGTGGCGCTGCCCATGATGGCGACGAGGCGGCCGAGCTGCCCGGACTGCACGACCTGCCGCGCCTTGGCCATGATGGGGCTGTGAGCGCGGTGGTGACCGACGAGCACGCGGGCACCCGTGCGCGCCACCTCGGCCAGCAGCGTTTCGCCTTCGGCCACGGTGGTGGCAACGGGCTTTTCCAGCAGGATGGGCAGACCGGCGGCGATGCACTGCAGCGCCTGAGGCACGTGCAGCTGGTTGGGTGTGGCCAGGATCAGCCCGTCGGGCCGGTCCTGGGTAAGCAGCTGATCGATCGAGGCGTACAGCGGCACACCGGCCTGGGCAGCCACAGCCGCCGCGGCGGGCGATGGGTCCACCACGGCGCTGAGGGTACAGCTGGCGCTCTTCTGAGCGACAGCCATGTGCGCCTGACCGATGTAGCCGGCGCCGGCCACGGCAATGCGGGTCTTGCTCATGGGGGCTGGGGCGCTTACTTCCTCAAGGAGGCCAGTTGGTCCTGCAGTTCCTTGACGATGTCCTGGCCCACGATGACACCGTAACGCGCCGTCACGGGCCGCAGCTTGTCACGCAGCTTGTTCACCTCGGCGGCGGGGAACTCGGTCACCTGCATGCCGTTCTTCTTCATGTTGTCCAGGGCCACGGCCACCTGGCTGCGGGCCTGCTGGCGCTGGTACTTGGCCGACTCCTTGGCGGCGTCTTCCACGATCTTCTTCTCGGCGGCCGACAGGGTATCCCAGAACTTCTTGCTGATCAGCACCGACTGCGGGTTGTACTGGTGGTTGCTCAGCACCACGTGTTTTTGCACTTCGTAGAACTTGTTGGCGTTGATGACCGTGAGCGGGTTCTCCTGGCCGTCAATGGCCTTCTGCTCCAGCGCGGCATACACCTCGGGGAAGGGCAGCGGCGTGGGGTTGGCGCCCAGGGCCTTCACCCAGTCCACGTTGATGGGGTTGGGGATCACGCGCAGCTTCAGGCCTTCCAGGTCTTCCACCTTGGTGATGGGGCGCTTGCTGTTGGTGATGGTGCGAAAGCCCAGCTCGTAATAAGTCAGGCCGATCAGGCCTTTCTCGTCCAGCATGGCGTGCATCTTCTTGCCGAAGGGGCCATCGACGACAGCATCGGCCTCGGCAGGGGTGTTGAACATGAAGGGGAAGTCGAAGATGGCGAACGGCTTGACCAGGTTGGCCAGGATGCCCGAATTCATGGACACCATCTCCAGCGTGCCGCCTTGCAGGGCGGAGACGTTGGCCTGATCGCTGCCCAGCGTGCCGCCGGGGAACAGGTTGACCTTGATCTTGCCGCCGCTCTTGGCTTCCACCACTTCCTTGAACTTTTCCATGCCCAGGACGATGGGGTGACCCTTGGGGTTCTGGGTGGCGAACTTGATGGTCTTGTCTTGCGCGGAGGCCACGCCCATGGCGGCCAGGGCCGCGACAGCCAGAACGGATTTGACGAACAAACGTTTCATGTGAGTGTCTCCAGGAGTCGGGTGGTGCGCGTTGAGAGAGGTGGCCACCGGCACGGCGCAACCCGCGCGCCAGCGGCTCGGGTAAGGGGTCAGTAGAACCAGCGGGCCGGGACCATGACGATCTCGGGGAAGGCGATCATCAGGAACATGACCGCAAGCTGCGCCAGCATGAAGGGCATGACGCCACGTGTGACTTCGTCCATGGGCACCTTGCCCACGCCAGCCACGGTGTTGAGCACCGTGCCCACGGGCGGGGTGATGAGGCCGATGGCGTTGTTGATCATGAACACCACGCCGAAGTAGACCGGGTCGATGCCTGCGGCCTTGACGACGGGCATGAGCACAGGCGTGAGCAGCAGGATGGTGGGCGTCATGTCCAGCGCCGTGCCAACGACCATCACCAGGATCATGATGGCCAGCATCAGCAGCTTGGGGCTGTCCAGCACCGGTTGCAGCAGCTCGATGACCTGCTGGGGCAGGTTGGCCACGGTGATGAGCCAGGCCGACACCATGGCCGCAGCCACCAGGAACATCACCACCGCACTGGTCTTGGCGGCCGAGACGAACAGCGGCAGCAGGTGGCGCAGCTTGATCTCGCGGTACACAAAGAGGGAGATGGTCAGTGCGTAAACGGCGGCCACCACGGCGGCTTCGGTGGGGGTGAAAACACCGAACTTCAGGCCGAACACCACGATGAAGGGCAGCACCAGGGCCCAGGTGGCGTCGCGCATGGCCTTGAGGATTTCGGCGCGCGACTTGCGCGGCGGCACGCTCACCTGCTCACGCCGTGCCAGCCACCACCAGGTGAGCCACAGCGAGGCGCCCAGCAGAATGCCCGGCACGATACCCGCGAGGAAGAGCTTGGAGATGGAGACGTTGCCCGCCACGCCGAACACCACGAAGCCGATGCTGGGCGGGATGACCGGAGCGATGATGCCTGCGGATGCAATGAGGCCAGCGGAGCGCGCCTTGTCGTGACCGGCGGCCACCATCATGGGCAGCAGCAGCGAGGCCAGTGCGGCGGCGTCGGCAACTGCCGAGCCCGACAGCGCCGCCATGATGCACGCTGCCACGATGGTGACGTAGCCCAGGCCGCCCTTGATGTGGCCGACCAGCGCCATGGCGAAGTTCACGATGCGCCGCGACAGGCCGCCCGCGTTCATGATTTCGCCCGCCAGCATGAAGAAGGGCACCGCCAGCAGCGGGAAGCTGTTGGCGCCTTCCAGCAGGTTCTGCGCCAGGATCTGCGCGTCGAACATGTCCAGGTGCCACATCAGGGCAACGCCGCACAACAGCAGCGAAAACGCGATGGGTATGCCCAGCGCCATGGCCCCGAGCAGAGAGAAGAGAAAAACGGTGATCGTCATGGCTGACCTGCTCAGTCCTTGCGGGGGGTGTCGTGGGGGGAGTCCTCGGATTCCTGGAACATCTGCAGGTCTTCGTCACGGGTCTGCCCCGTGACGAGCTGCACGAAGTCGGCGAGGATGATCAGGCCGCCCAGCACGGCAAATGCCATGCCAGGCATGTAGACGAAGCTCATGGAGACTTCCATCACGGCGCTGGTGCTTTCCCAGTTGATCTTGACCTGTTCGTAGGAGCCGCGCCAGATGAGCCAGCACACCGCCAGCATGGCCAGTTGGGAAACGCCCAGGCAGACCTTCTTGCCCGCCGGGGGCAGGCGGCCGACCAGCATGTCGGTGCCCAGGTGGCCGTGTTCGCGCAGCGCGGCCACGGCGCCCAGGAAGGTCACCCAGACGAACAACCAGCGGGAAAGCTCTTCCGACAGCGTGATGCCGGAGTTGAACCCGTAGCGCAACACGACGTTGCCAAATACCAGCACGACCATGACCGCCAGCGCAGCAGCGATCAGCCATTCCAGGGCGCGGCAGTACGCGCCTATCCATTTGCGGACCATCGGAATCTCCTTTGCCGTGATTTTGTACGAACTGGTTAGTTTTCTTTTCAGGGAAAACCATTAGTTGTTACATTTGGGCAGGCAGATCAGCCGGCGCGCAGGTAGCGCACGATCATGTCAACGATGGCGGCCCGGCGGTGCGTGGTCTGTGCCGTGTCGGTGAAGTCTCGCTTGAAGATCAGCCCGAAGGTGTGCCGGTTGGACACGTTGAAGAAAGTGAGCGCCGAGATGGAGGCGTGGATGTCGATCGGGTCCAGCCCGGGGCGGAACACGCCGCTGGCGACACCCCGTTCGTACAGTTTCTGGATGGACGATATGGCGGGCACGTTGAGCTGCTGGATGGACTTGCTCTGTGCCAGGAACTGGCCCCGGTTCATGTTCTCTGCCATGACCAGGCGGATATACGCCTCGTTGCTGGCGTGGTGGTCGAAGGTGAACTCGACCAGCCGGCGCAGGGCGGCTTCGGGTTCCAGGTCGTCCAGGTTGAGCCGGCCCTCGATGGCGCGCATGCGGCGGTACGACTCCTCCAGCACGGCCAGGTACAGGCCTTCTTTGCTGCCGAAGTAGTAGTAGATCATGCGCTTGCTGGTGTGCGTGGCTTCGGCGATCTCGTCGATGCGCGCCCCGGCCAGCCCCTTTTCGCCGAACTCCGCTGTGGCCACTTCCAGGATGTTGGCCATGGTGCGCTCGGGGTCGTTGGTGCGCGGGGTATCCCGCGGCACTTTTGTCTTGCGCACAGCCTTGGCCGACCTGGAATGTACGAGTTCGTTCATTCCGGAAGTATAGGCCCCGCGAGGAAATGTTCCACCGGCATTTCACGCAAGTCGGCCGCCACCAGCGGGCGGAAGTCCATCTGGTCGAGCACGTCGCGCTGCAGGTCGATACCGGGGGCTACCTCGAACAGCTCCACCCCCTGCGGCGTCAGCCGGAAGCTGGCGCGCTCGGTCAGGTAGAGCACCTGCTGCCCGCGCACCAGGCCCTGCGGGCCGCTGAAGGTGATCTGGTCCACCTTCTTCACGAGCTTGCGCACAGCGCCTTGCTGCAGCACGCGCATCTGGCCGTCGCCGGTTTGCAGCTTCACGCCCTTGGCGGCCAGCGTGCCGCAGAACACCACCTTGCGCGCGTTCTGCGCGATGTCGATGAAGCCGCCGGGGCCCACGGTCACACCACCCAGGCGTGAGACGTTGACGCTGCCTGCCTCGTCGAACTCGCCGAAGCCGAGGAAGGCGATGTCCAGCCCGCCACCGCCGTAGAAGTCGAACTGCGTGGCGGCGTCCAGCATGGCCGTGGCGTTGCGCGCGTAGCCGAAGAGCACGCCGTCCATCAGCGTGCCGCCGTAGGTGCCGTGTTCAATGGTCTGGTAGATGCGGTGCTGCTCGTTGCGCGCGGCAATCAGCTTGGCCACGGCGTCGGGCACACCCACGCCGTAGTTGATGACCGGGCGCGCCTTGCCGGTGTTGAACAGTTCCACGGCGGCACGGCGGGCCACGGCCTGCCGTTCGCTGAAGGCTTCCTGTGAGGCGGCCAGTTCGCGCGCGTGGTCTTCGGCTTCGCTGGCGTGTCGGGCGTCGCCGGTGAGTTCGCCGCTGAAGGCCGGGTCGAACGGGATGGCGTAGCTGGTCTGCTGGTACGGGTCCACCACGATGGCATCTACCCAGGCCGAGGGAATGCGTACCTCGCGCGCTTTGAGTGCGCCCTTGAGCAGGCGTTCCTTGACCTGCACGATCACCTTGCCGCCGCTGTTGCGTGCGGCCAGCGCGAGCGATGGGGCGTCGAGGTTGGCGGCCTCGTGCTCGAAGCTGATGTTGCCGTCCTCATCGGCGGCGCTGGCGCGCACGATGGCCACGTGGATGGGGAAGGGTTTGTAGCGCAGGTACTCGTGCCCGTCGATGTGGATGACCTCGGCCAGGTCGTCCTTGGCGGCATCGTTCATGCGGCCGCCGCCAAAGCGCGGGTCGCACACGGTGCCCAGGCCGACGTGGCTGATGAGGCCGGGCCGGCCTGCGCCGATCTCGCGCATCAGCTGGCTGCTCACGCCGCCGGGCAGGATGTAGGCCTCGATCTTGTTGTCCAGCGCCAGCTGCTGCATGGCGGGAGACCACACCCAATGCCCGCCGATGACGCGTTTGACCAGCCCTTCATGGGCGAAGCAGTTCATGCCCTTGGTCTTCTTGTCACCAATCCCCAGCGCGTGCATGACCGTGAGGTTGCGCGGCTGTTGCGTGGTCAGGTAGCGGGCCTGTACGGCCTCGAACAGGTAGGTGGCTTCCATCAGGCCGCCACCGCCGCCCATCAGGCCCACGGTGTCGCCGTCCTGGATGAGTTGTGCCGCATCGGCGGCCGTCATGAATTTGCTGTCACTCATGGCAGGCTCCGTTCAACGGTGCACGTCAAAGAGGGCTGCGCCCTTCTTCATTGCGCTCTTGGCGATCACGCCACGGTGGATTTCGCTGGTGCCGTCGAAGATGCGATAGATGCGCGAGTCGCGGTAGTAGCGCTCGATGGGCAGTTCCTTGCAGAAGCCCATGCCGCCGAACACCTGCACGGCACGGTCCACCACACGGCCCAGGGTCTCGGCAGCGTGCACCTTGACCATGGCGATCTGCTCGCGCGCGTCCAGGCCTTGGTCCAGCATCCACGCGGCGTGGTAGACCATCCAGCGTGCGGCGTTGATCTCGATCACGCTGTCGGCCAGCATCTGCTGCACCATCTGGAAGTCGCCAATGCGCTGGCCGAACTGCTTGCGGTCGTTGGCGTAGCCGACCATCATTTCGCACACGTGGCTGGCCTTGCCCACGGCGCGTGCGCCCACCTGCGCCAGGCGCACCACGTTGAGCGCGCCCATGGCCAGCTTGAAGCCCTGGCCCTGTTCGCCCAGCAGGGCGGCGTCTTCCAGTTCCACGTTGTTGAAGAACAGTTCCAGGTGGGGCGTGCCGCGCAGGCCCATCATCTTCTGGTCCTTGCCCACGGTGAAACCGGGCAGGCCCTTGTCCACCATGAACATGCTGATTTCCTTCTCGCCCGTGCGTGCGGAGACGAGGAAGAAGTCGCTCCACTCGCCGTCGCTGATGAAGTGCTTGCTGCCGTTGAGCACCCAGCCGTTGGCGGTCTTGCGCGCGGTGGTCTTGATGCCCGCAGCGTCGGAGCCCGCGCCGGATTCGGTGATGGTGATGGCGCAGGTGCGCTTGCCTTCCACGGCGGGCTTGAGCCAGCGTTCCACCCGTTCGCCCTTGCAGTGCAGCAGGGGTTCGTAAACGTTGCCGAAGGCGCGGCGGATGAGAATGTCGGTGGTGTGGCCGAACTGTTCCTCACACAGGATGCGGTCCATGTTGGACAGGCCGCCGCCGCCCAGCTCGGCGGGCATGTTCATGGCGTACAGGCCGAGCGACTTGGCCTTGTCGTGGATGGCCTGGGCCTTGGCGGGGTCCAGGAAGCCTTTGTCCTCGATCTCGTCTTCCAGTGGCTTGAGTTCTTCGGCAATGAAACGGCGCACCGTCTCGATCATCATCTTCTGTTCGTCGTTCAGGGAAAAGTCCATGGTGTTCTCGCTTGGCAAATGGGGTTGAATGGGCGCGCGGCCGCATGCCGCCCGCGCTGCTGCAGGGTGCTTGTGTTCTGGAGGCGGCGCCGCCCGTGCAAGGGTGGCGCGCGTTGGGCGCTAGGCGCTGCTGAACCAGCGCGCCCCAAAGAAGAAGGGCAGGCGCGAAAGGGTGTCGAAGCGCACGAGCATGTTGGTCACCCTTGCAGGTACGGGCGGCTAGCGGCCAGGCAGGTGGCGGCCCACTCGTCCACGCTCTGGGTTTTTTCGCGTTCCAGGTGCACCACTTCCACGCTGATGGGCAGGTCGGGGGGCAGGGCCTGGAACAGGCCGCGCAGGTCGATGTTGCCTTCGCCCGGCAGCAGCCGTTCGCAGCGGGCGGTGTGGATCATCTGCTCGGTGGTGAAGTGTGTGCCCGCCTCGGCATCGCAGATCTGGGCGTAGTGCAGCAGTTCGCGCGGGATGGCGCGGATGTCGTCGAGCGTGGTGTGCGAGCGGCCGAAGTGCAGCGCATCCACCAGGATGCCTGCGTTGGCGGGGGTGCCTGCATTGCGCACGATGCGCAGGGCGGACTGGGCGTTGGGCACGGCGGTCCAGGGCATGAATTCCAGGTCGGCTGTCATGCGGTAGGGGGCCATCACTTCGCACAGGCGGGCGTAGTTGGCGGTGAGGCGGGCTTCGTCGGTGTCGTCACCGGCCACGAGGATGGCCTTGGCCTTGAGCGCGGCACCTGCGTCGTAGAGGGCGTCCCAGGTGTGGGGGTTGAAGTCGGCGCCAATGCGGATGATTTCCAGGTCGAACACGCCCACGCCGGTGTCGCGTTGCACGGCCAGGGTTTCGCGCAGCACGTCGGGCTGGCCCAGCAGGTGTTGCTGGGGTGCGCCGGGCGCGTTGGGCCACAGGCGCAGGCCCACGAAGCCGTAGCCTTGGCGTGCGGCCACGGCGATGGCTTCTGCGGGTGTGCAGCGGTGGGAGCTCAGGTAGGCCAGGGATAGGGCTCGGGTGTCGTCCTGCTTTGTCATGGTTTTCCTTGTTCTATGCGGGTTGGCGGGCCGAGGCTTGTTTCGTGCCCAGGTGTTTGGGGGCCAAGGCGTGTGCGCCCAGGGGCTGGCGCTTCAACGAGGTGGCCGGTGCGCAG
>CBKZAG010000083.1:0-13926 GCA_966692625.1 uncultured Comamonadaceae bacterium | reverse complement strand
GCGCGAGCAACGCGGGCGAACCTCAGGTTTGAACTTTATTCAGATAGCAGCAGAGTACGGAAAGGCAGGCGAGTCAAAATGAACCGCGAAATGTTGATGTTGATCGATGCGATCTCCCGCGAGAAGAACGTGGAGCGCGACGTCGTTCTGGGTGCCGTGGAGTCGGCGCTCGCCTCTGCCACCAAGAAACTGCACAAGGGTGAGGTGGACATCCGCGTCGCCATCGACCCCGACAGCGGTGCGTACGAGAGCTTCCGCCGCTGGCTCGTCGTGCCCGACGAAGCCGGTTTGCAGAACCCCGATGCCGAGGAGATGTACTCCGACGCCATCGAAGACCACCCTGGCATTCAGGTAGGTGACTACATCGAAAAGCAGATCGAGTCCGTGCCCATTGGCCGTATCGGTGCCATGGCCGCGAAGCAGGTGATCCTGCAGCGCATCCGCGACGCCGAGCGCGAAATGCTGCTCAACGACTTCATGTCCCGTGGCGACAAGATCTTTGTGGGCACGGTCAAGCGCCTGGACAAGGGTGATGTCATCGTGGAGAGCGGGCGAGTTGAAGGCCGCCTCAAGCGTGGCGAGATGATCCCCAAGGAAAACTTCCGCTCCGGTGACCGCGTGCGCGCCATGATCATGGAAGTGGATCTGACGCTGCGTGGCGCGCCCATCCTTCTGTCGCGCGCAGCGCCTGAATTCATGATCGAACTCTTCCGTCAGGAAGTGCCCGAGATAGAACAAGGTCTGCTCGAGATCAAAACATGCGCTCGCGACCCTGGCTCCCGCGCCAAGATTGCCGTCCAGTCCTTCGACAAGCGCATCGACCCCATCGGCACCTGCGTGGGTGTGCGCGGCTCCCGCGTGAACGCGGTGACCAATGAACTGGCTGGCGAGCGCGTGGATATCGTGCTGTGGAGCGAAGACCCGGCCCAGTTCGTGATTGGTGCACTGGCTCCGGCCAACGTCGTTTCCATCGTGGTGGACGAAGAGCGCCACGCCATGGACGTGGTGGTGGACGAAGAAAACCTGGCCATCGCCATTGGCCGTGGTGGCCAGAACGTGCGTCTGGCGTCTGACCTCACCGGCTGGAAGATCAACATCATGACCGCCGACGAGTCTGCGCAGAAGCAGGCCGAGGAAGCCAACGTGATCCGCAGCCTGTTCATGTCCAAGCTGGACGTGGACGAGGAGATCGCCGACATCCTGATCGAGGAAGGCTTCACCAGCCTGGAAGAAGTGGCCTACGTGCCGCTGCAGGAAATGCTCGAGATCGAATCCTTCGACGAAGATACCGTCAACGAACTGCGCGCCCGCGCCAAGGACGCGCTGCTGACGATGGAAATTGCCAAGGAAGAAAGTGTTGAAGAGGTGTCGCAGGATCTGCGTGACCTCGACGGACTGACCACCGACCTGATCGCCAAGCTGGCCGATGGCGGTGTGCACACCCGTGACGAACTGGCCGATCTGGCCACCGACGAATTGACCGCCATCACCGGCCAGACGCCCGAAGAAGCGACGGCCCTGATCATGAAGGCGCGCGAGCACTGGTTCACCGGTGACGACGCGAGTGCGCAGTCCTGATCACGGAGGCCCAACGGAGAAGAAACTATATGTCTAGCAATACCGTCGCAGAATTCGCCGCCGAACTGAACAAGCCCACATCTGTCCTGCTGGAACAGCTGGCCGGTGCGGGTGTGTCCAAGAACTCCCCTGCCGATTCCATTTCGGAGTCGGACAAGCACAAGCTTCTGAGCTTCTTGCAGGCCAGCCATGGCACGGCCAGCGCCGAGCGCAAGAAGATCACGTTGACCAAGAAGTCCACCACCGAGATCAAGCAGGCCGACGCCACCGGGCGTGCCCGCACCATCCAGGTGGAAGTCCGCAAGAAGCGCACCTTCATCAAACGAGATGACGAGCCTTCGGTGCCGTCTGCCGAAGAGGAAGTGGTTTCCGCCGTTTCTGCCGTGGACGAGGCAGAACTGGCACGCCGCGAGGAAGAAGCCCGCCGCCAAGCAGAACTCCTGCGCCGCCAGGAGGAAGAGCTGGCTCAGAAACGCCGCGAGCGCGAAGAGCAGGAAGCCCGTGCTGCGGAGGCCGAGCGTCAGCGCTTGGCCGCCGAGGCGCAAGCCCGCGCCGAAGCCGAGGCTCGCGCCAAGGCGGAGGCCGTGGCCACGCCTGTCAAACAGGCCGAACCAGTTGCCGCACCTGCCGAAGATGTGGCCCGCGCCGCAGCCAAGGCGGAAGCTGAACTGCAGGCCAAGCAGCGCCTTGAGGCCGAAAAACAGGCCGAGGCCGAGCGCGCCCGGGAACTGGACGAACGCCGCCGCAAGGCACTGGCGGAGGCAGAAGCCATCCGCGCCATGATGGCTGCCCCCAAAAAGGTCCTGGTGGCCAAGAAGCCCGAGGAACCCAAGCCCGCTGCGGTCGACGCGAAAGCTGGCATCAAGGGCACGTTGCACAAGCCGGCCTCGGCTCCCAAGGCAGCGACCACCTCAGCGCCTGGTGCCGCAGGCGGCAAGAAGGAAGTCAAGTCCGAGAACCTGTCGTCGACCTGGAAGGACGACGCGGGCAAGAAGAAGGAACTCAAGACCCGTGGCGATACCGGTCCGAACAGGGGCGGTAGCAACTGGCGTGCAGGCCCCAAGGGGGGCAATCGCCGTGGCGGCCGAGACGATCGCGAGCAGTCTTCCAGTTTCTCTGCGCCTGCCGAACAGAAGGTCATCGAGGTGCATGTGCCCGAGACCATCACCGTGGCCGAACTGGCCCACAAGATGGCCCTGAAGTCCTCCGAGGTCATCAAGCAGTTGATGAAGCTGGGTCAGATGGTCACCATCAACCAGTCGCTGGACCAGGACACCGCCATGATCGTGGTGGAAGAACTCGGTCACAAAGCAGTGGCTGCCGCGCTGGACGACCCCGAGGCGTTCACCGAAGAAGAGGTGTCCTCGCAGCAGGCAGAGTTGATGCCGCGCGCACCTGTGGTCACCGTCATGGGCCACGTGGACCACGGCAAGACCTCGCTGCTCGACTACATCCGCCGCGCCAAGGTGGCCGCTGGTGAGGCCGGCGGCATCACGCAGCACATCGGTGCTTACCACGTGGACACGCCTCGCGGTACCGTCACGTTCCTGGACACCCCGGGTCACGAGGCCTTCACGGCCATGCGTGCCCGTGGTGCACAGGCCACCGACATTGTGATTCTGGTCTGTGCAGCTGATGACGGCGTGATGCCCCAGACGAAGGAAGCTGTGAAGCACGCGAAAGCGGCAGGCGTGCCCATCGTCGTGGCCATGACCAAGATCGACAAACCCGATGCCAACCCCGAGCGCGTGAAGAGCGAGCTGGTGGCTGAAGAGGTCGTGCCCGAGGAGTTCGGCGGTGATTCGCCTTTTGTCGGTGTGTCTTCCAAGACCGGCCAGGGTGTCGACGAGCTGCTGGAGCAGGTGCTGCTGCAGGCCGAAGTGCTGGAACTCAAGGCACCGGTGGACGCCATGGCCAAGGGCCTGGTGATCGAAGCCCGTCTGGACAAAGGCCGCGGTGCCGTGGCTACCGTGCTGGTGCAGTCCGGTACGCTCAAAGTGGGTGATGTGGTGTTGGCGGGCCAGACTTCTGGCCGCGTGCGTGCCATGCTCGACGAGAATGGCCGTGCCACCAAGGAAGCAGGTCCGTCCATTCCCGTGGAAATCCAGGGTATGGCCGAGGTGCCGCAGGCCGGTGACGAGTTCATGGTGATGGCCGACGAGCGCCGTGCCCGTGAAATTGCCACCTACCGCGCTGGCAAGTTTCGTTCGACCAAGCTGGCCAAGCAGCAGGCAGCCAAGCTTGAGAACATGTTCGCCGACATGCAGGCGGGCGAGGTCAAGACGCTGCCCATCATCATCAAGGCCGACGTGCAAGGCTCGCAGGAAGCGCTGGCCACATCGTTGCTCAAGCTCTCCACCGAAGAGGTGCGCGTGCAGCTGGTGTATGCCGGCGTGGGCGGTATCAGCGAATCCGACGTGAACCTGGCCATTGCGTCCAAGGCGATCATCATCGGCTTCAACGTCCGCGCCGACGCAGGTGCGCGCAAGCACGCCGAAGCCAGCGACGTCGATCTGCATTACTACAACATCATCTACGACGCCGTCGATGAGTTGAAGGCAGCCATGTCCGGCATGCTGGCCCCCGAGAAGCGCGAGGAAGTCATCGGTACCGCCGAGATCCGCCGTGTGTTCGTGGCGACGAAGATCGGTACGGTGGCGGGTTGCATGATCACGCATGGCCGTGCCACGCGCTCTGCCCACTTCCGTCTGCTGCGCGACAACGTGGTGGTCTATACCGGCGAACTCGACTCGCTCAAGCGCGAGAAGGACGATGTTCGCGAGGTCAAGGAAGGCTTCGAGTGCGGTATCAAGCTCAAGAACTACAACGACATCAAAGAAGGTGACGTGCTGGAGCTCTTCGAGATCAAGGAAATCGCACGCACGATCTGAGCGACGCCATGCCCGCCAAGAAATCATCCACCAATCGCAGCTTCAAGGTCGCCGACCAGATTCAGCGCGACCTGACCGAGCTCATTGCGCGTGAGTTAAAGGACCCGCGCATTGGCATGGTCACGCTGCAAGCGGTGGAGGTGACGCCGGACTACGCGCATGCCAAGGTGTTTTTCAGCCTGCTGACGGGCGACCCGCAGGAAACCGAATTGGCCTTGAACCAGGCTGCCGGCTTCCTGCGCAACGGCCTGTTCAAGCGGCTGCACATTCATACCGTGCCGACCTTGCATTTCCATTTCGACCGCAGCGTAGAGCGTGCGGCGGACATGAACGCCTTGATCGCCAAGGCTGTGGCGTCTCGCTCCAAGGATTCCGACTGACATGACGGCTGTTCCCCGCGCACGGGTGCAGCGTCGCCCCGTGCATGGGGTGGTTCTGCTCGATAAACCCGTGGGACTTTCCAGTAACCAGGCCTTGCAAAAGGTCAAGTGGTTGCTGCGTGCAGAGAAAGCGGGCCACACGGGCACGCTGGATCCGTTGGCCACGGGTGTGCTGCCTTTGTGCTTTGGTGCAGCCACCAAGTTCAGCCAGTTGCACCTGGATGCCGACAAGACCTACGAAACCACCTTGCGTCTGGGCGAAAAGACCTCCACGGGGGACGCCGAGGGCGAGGTGATTGAACACCGTGCCGTGTCCTGTTCGCTGGGCCAGGTGGTGGAGGTGCTGGACCGCTTCACCGGTCCCATCAGCCAGCTGCCGCCCATGCACAGTGCGCTCAAGAAAGACGGCAAGGCACTTTACGAGTACGCCCGTGCGGGTGTGGAGGTGGAGCGCGAGCCGCGCCAGGTGACCATCCACGAACTTGAAATGCTGGATGCCGACCTCGTTTCGGACACCCCTTCGCTGCGTTTGCGGGTGCATTGCAGCAAGGGAACGTACATCCGGACCCTGGGCGAAGACATTGGCGCCGCATTGGGTTGCGGCGCGTATCTGTCTGCACTGCGCCGGGTGGAAACCGGTGGCTTTGGGCTGGCGCGTTGCGTCACCCTGGAGCAGATCGAAGCCCTTCCCGAAGAACTGCGGCTGAGCGTTCTGCTGCCCGTGGACACCTTGCTGGCCGGACACGCGCGCGTCACGCTCGGCAGCGAAGATGCGGCCCGCTTCCTCAGTGGTATGCGCCGCCGAGGAACATGGGCCGACGCAACACACGTGGCCGTGTACGGCGACAAGCCCACAGCCCTTCTGGGCACGGCGCATGTCAAGGCCGGTGAACTTATACCGGGGCGCCTGTTGAGCCCCATCGAAATTCAACAGATCCTGGAAAGCCAACCATGAGCACTCCCATTCGCAACATCGCCATCATTGCCCACGTTGACCACGGTAAAACCACCATGGTTGACCAATTGCTGCGCCAGTCCGGCACCTTCGCGGAACACGAAAAAGTCGTGGACACCGTGATGGACAACAACGCCATTGAACGCGAGCGTGGCATCACCATTCTGGCCAAGAACTGTGCCGTCAGCTGGGAAGGCACACACATCAATATCGTGGATACCCCAGGCCACGCCGACTTCGGTGGTGAAGTGGAACGCGCCCTGTCCATGGTGGACGGTGTGGTGCTGCTGATCGATGCCCAGGAAGGCCCGATGCCGCAGACCCGTTTCGTGACCAAGAAGGCCCTGGCGTTGGGCCTCAAGCCCATCGTTGTGGTCAACAAGGTCGACAAGCCTGGTGCCAATCCTGACAAGGTCATCAACGCCGCTTTCGACCTGTTCGACAAGCTGGGCGCGACCGACGAGCAGCTGGATTTCCCGGTGGTGTATGCCTCTGGCATCAACGGCTGGTCGTCGCTGGAAGAGGGCGCGCCGGGTGAGCAGTGGGGCCCTGACATGTCGGCCCTGTTCAACACCGTCCTGAAGCACGTGCCCGCACACGCAGGCGATGCAAACGCACCGCTGCAGCTGCAGATTTCCGCGCTGGACTACTCGTCTTTCGTGGGCCGCATTGGCGTGGGCCGGGTGAACGCTGGCACCATCAAACCGGGCATGGACGTGCTGGTGTGCGAAGGTACCGACGGCAAACGCGTCAAGGGCCGCATCAACCAGGTGTTGACCTTCCAGGGCCTGGACCGCATGCAAGCCACGGCCGCTGGCCCGGGCAACATCGTGCTGATCAACGGCATTGAAGACATTGGCATTGGCGTGACGGTGACCAGCGTGGACACACCCACACCGCTGCCCATGCTGAAAGTGGACGAGCCGACCCTGATCATGAACTTCTGCGTGAACAACAGCCCGCTGGCTGGCCGCGAAGGCAAGTACGTGACCAGCCGCCAGATCTGGGACCGCCTGCAGAAGGAACTGCAGCACAACGTGGCCCTGCGTGTAAAGGAAACCGATGAAGACGGTATTTTCGAGGTGGCTGGCCGGGGCGAACTGCACCTGACCATCCTGCTGGAGAACATGCGCCGCGAGGGTTACGAACTGGCCGTGTCCAAGCCACGCGTGGTGTTCCAGGACATCAACGGCGAGAAGCACGAGCCGATGGAACTGGTGACTGCCGACGTGGAGGAGGAGCACCAGGGCGGCGTGATGCAGGCACTGGGCCTGCGCAAGGGCGAGATGGTCAACATGGAACCGGACGGCCGTGGCCGTGTCCGCCTGGAATACCGCATTCCCGCCCGCGGCCTGATCGGCTTCAGCAACGAATTCCTGAACCTCACCCGTGGCTCGGGCCTGATCGCCTCCATCTTTGACGGCTACGAGCCGCACAAGGGTGACATCGGTGGTCGCAAGAACGGCGTGCTGATCTCCATGGACGACGGTGAGATCTTCACCTACGCCCTGGGTAAGCTGGACGACCGTGGTCGTATGTTCGTCAAGCCGGGCGACCCGGTCTATGAAGGCATGATTGTCGGCATCCACAGCCGCGACAACGATCTGGTGGTGAACGCCACGCGCACCAAGCAGCTGACCAACTTCCGCGTCAGCGGCAAGGAAGACGCCATCAAGATCACGCCGCCGATCGAACTCACGCTCGAATACGGCGTGGACTTCATCGACGACGATGAACTGGTCGAGATCACGCCCAAGAGCATCCGTCTGCGCAAGCGCCACCTGAAAGAGCACGACCGCAAGCGCGCGCAACGCGAAGGCGCATGAAGATACGGCACGGTCAGGCCGTTGGCCTGATGCTGCTGGTGACCTTTCTGTGGTCCACCGCTGGCGTGGTGACACGCCAGCTGGAGCAGGCGCAGGCTTTCGAGATCACCTTTTGGCGCAGCTTCTTCACGCTGCTGTCGCTTCTGGTGATCTTGCCTATCTGGCAGGGCAGGGGCGTCTGGCAGCGAATCCGGCAGGAAGGCTGGGTCTTGTGGGCGTCCGGCGCCTGCTGGTCTGTCATGTTCACGGCCTTCATGGTGGGTTTGGCGCTTACGTCGGTGGCCAACGTGCTCATCACGCTGGCTGCCGGGCCGCTGATCACTGCACTGGTTTCCAGCTTGTTTTTTGGGCAGCGGCTCGCACGCCGCACGTGGATTGCCATCCTGGTGGCAGGTTTGGGCATAGCGTGGATGTTTGGCAGGCAGCTGGGCGAAGGCAACCTGCTGGGCAGCCTGGTTGCGCTCGGCGCGCCGATAGGCGGGGCGATCAACTGGAATTTGGTGCAGCGCAGCCAGCAGGCTGGGCGCCACGTTGATCTGGTGCCTGCCGTGTTGATAGGCGCTTTCCTTTCTTCGTTGGTAACTCTGCCGCTCGCCTGGCCGATGCAGGCCAGTGTCCATGACGTGACGCTGCTGGCGGGCCTGGGGCTGGGACAATTGGCCGTGCCATGTGTGCTTGCCGTGGTTTGTGCCCGTTCGCTGACGCCTCCCGAAATGTCGCTGCTGGCTTTGCTGGAGGTGCTTTTCGGCATTGCTCTGGCCTGGGTGGGTGCGAACGAGGTGCCACAGCCCTATGTGCTGCAAGGCGGCGTGCTGGTACTCGGCGCCCTGGTTGCCAACGAGTGGCTGGGTTGGCGCGAACGGGAAGGGCACTACCGCATTCAAACGCTGGAAGTTGAAGACACAGGAGACAAGAATGAACTGGAGCACACCGGACGTCACGGTTGAAGTCAGTGCCAATGGCGTCGGCTTGCTGACGCTGAACCGCCCGAAGGCGCTCAACGCCTTGAGCCTGCCCATGATCCGCGCGCTGACCGAGGCGTTACTGGCCTGGCGCGATGATCCGGCGGTGCATGCCGTGGCCATCCGGGGCACCAGCAAGCACGGTTTGTTCGGCGCATTCTGCGCCGGTGGTGACATCCGCTTCTTCCACCAGGCGGCCGTTGCTGGAGACGCCGCGCTGGAAGACTTCTTCACCGAAGAATACGCGCTCAACCACCTCATCTTCACCTACCCCAAGCCTTACATCGCCTTCATGGACGGCATCGTCATGGGCGGCGGCATGGGCATCAGCCAGGGGGCGGGTGTGCGTATCGTCACCGAGCACACCAAGATGGCGATGCCTGAGACCAACATCGGGCTGTTCCCGGACGTGGGCGGTGGCTACTTCCTGAGCCGTTGTCCGGGGCACGTGGGCGAATACCTGGCGCTGACCGGCCACGTGATCGGCGCGAACGAGGCGCTGGCATACGGGTTGGCAGACATGATTGCCCCCGCACAAAGCCTGCCGCAAGCGTGGGAGGCGCTGCAAGGCATCCATGCCGCGAACAGCGAAGCGTTTGCGGCCGAATGGCAGTGCTGGATGAACGAGGCTGGCTGGGCGCGTCAGGTGGCTACCGACGCCCCGCTGCTGACGGCGGAGGTGGAGGCTGCTTTCGGCCAGCCTACTGTGCAAGAGATCGTGGACATGCTGCAGCGCACGCCGACGGAACACGCCGAAAAAACCCTGGAAATTCTGCGCACTCGCAGCCCGCTGATGCTGCATGTGGTGCTGGAGCAGGTGCGCCGCGCGCGCCAAATGGATCTGGCTGAAGACCTGCGCATGGAACGCGACCTGGTGCGCCATTGCTTCCAGACCGCGCATTTGCAGCGCAGCGGCCATGCCAGTGAAACGGTAGAAGGTATTCGCGCGTTGGCCGTGGACAAGGACCACAGCCCCCGCTGGAACCCGGCGCGCATTGAAGATGTGACGCCTGGCATGGTGAACCCGTTCTTCGTGAGCCCCTGGCCCGCGCACGCGCACCCTCTGCGCGAACTGCGCTGACCAGGCTCTGCTTTAAACGCCCAGGTGTTGCTCCAATACCTGGGGTTGAGAGATCAGTTCGGCGGAACTGCCTTCGAACACCACCTGCCCTTTGACCAGGATGACGTTGCGGTCGGTGATCTGGGTCACGTGTTTCCAGTTCTTGTCCACGATCACGCTGCTGATGCCGCTGTCGCGGATGACGGCGCAGATGCGCCAGATCTCGCGAGCGATCAGCGGAGCCAGGCCTTCGGTAGCTTCATCCAGAATGAGCACGTCGGGGTTGGTCATCAGCGCGCGGCCGATCGTCAGCATCTGCTGCTCGCCACCGCTGAGCTGCTGCCCACCGTGGTTCAAGCGCTCGGCCAGGCGGGGGAAGGTCTCCAGCACGCGCTCGTAAGTCCAGTCGCGCTGGCCGCGCGTGCCGGGGCGAGCGGCCATGACCAGGTTTTCGCGCACGCTCAGGTTGCCGAAGATGCCGCGTCCCTCAGGCACATAGGCGATGCCCATGCGCGCCACGTCGTAAGTGGCGGCACCCGTGCGATCCTCACCCTTGATGTTCACCTTTCCGCCACTGGGCTTGACCAGTCCCATCAGTGACTTGAGCAATGTGCTCTTGCCCATGCCGTTGCGGCCCATCAGGCCAATGGTCTCGCCGCGGCGCACGCTGAAGTTGATGCCGTGCAGGATGTGGCTGGCGCCGTAGTGCGTGTGCAGGCCGGCGGCCTCGATCAGCATTTCCTTGTTGTCGCTCATGCTTCCTCACCCAGGTAGGCGGCCTGCACCCCGGCATCGGCCCGTATCTCTGCGGGCGTGCCGCTGGCAATCACCTGTCCGTTCACCATTACCGTCAGCCGGTCCGCCAGTGTGAACACGGCGTCCATGTCGTGCTCCACCAGCATCATGGCGTGGTCTTTCTTGATGGCCAGCAACAGTTCCACCATGCGCTCGGCTTCGGCGTGGCCCATGCCCGCCAGCGGCTCGTCGAGCAGCAGCACTTGGGGCGCCGTGGCCAGTGTCATGGCAATTTCCAGCTGCCGTTGTTCGCCGTGGCTGATGGCGCTGGCCAGAAACTTGGTACGCGGCTGCAGGCCCGCGAGTTCGATGGCACGTTCCGCGCGCTCGTTGATGTCGCGCAGTGATGCTGCTCGGCTGAGCCAACGCGCTGCGTGCGGCGTGCGCGATTGCGCGGCAAGGCGCACGTTTTCCCAGACGGTGAAGGGCAGGAAGATGTTGGTCTTCTGGTAGCTGCGGCCCAGGCCCATGCGGGAGATTTCCTGCATGCTCTTGCCCGTCACGTCATGGCCACCCAGGGTGATGTTGCCCTCTGTAGGTGGAAGGTCGCCCGAGAGCAGATTGGTCAAGGTGGACTTGCCAGCACCGTTCGGGCCGATGACGGCGTGGATCTGATCGCGCACCAGGTCCACCGACACCTGGTTGACGGCGGCCAGGCCGCCGAAGCGTTTGGTGACCTTGCTGGCCCTGAGCAGTACTTCACTCATGTTGGCCTCCTTGACGGGACGAAAACTTGTCAAGCACAGCCTGGCCCAGGCCCAGAATGCCGCGCGGCGCAAAGATGACCAGCAGCACGATGAAGCTGCCCATCAGAAGTTGCCAGTGCTTGGTCAGGTCTTTGAAAAGGTGCATCAGGTATTCAAAGGTGAATGCGCCCACCACGGCACCGGCAAAGTTGCCCATGCCCCCCAGAATCACCATCATGATGGCGTGTGCACTGAGGTGAAAGCCCATGAGTTCGGGGTTGACGAAGCCTGTTTGCGCTGCCCACAGATAACCAGCAACGCCCGCCAGTGTGCCTGCCAGTGTGAAGGCTGTGAGCTTGTACCAGACGGTGCCGAAGCCCATGGCGCGCATGCGGTGTTCGTTGACGCGGATGCCTGCCAGCACGCGCCCGAAAGGCGAAAACAGCAGTCGGCGCAGAAAGGCATACACCGCCAGCAGCGTGCCCAGCGTGAAGTAGAAGAACACGGTCTTGTTCTCCAGGTCGAACAGTTCGCCGCCCGAGCCGCCCAAGGATGTACTGGGCTTGAAATAGACGTAGATGCCGTCCGAGCCGCCCAGTGCCTTGTTGTCGAAGAACAGGAAGAACACCATCTGCGCAAAGGCCATGGTGACCATGATGAAGTAGATGCCGTGGGTGCGCACCACGAAGAAGCCGATGATCAGGGCGGCCAGCCCGGCGCCCAGCGCGGCGGCGGGCAGGCTCCACCACAGGCTGACGGGTTCGCTGCTGGGCGTCAGGAAGGCGAGCGCGTAACCCGCCAGGCCGAAGAAGGCGGCGTGGCCCAGCGAGACCATGCCCGTGACGCCTTGCAGCAGGTCCAGGCTCATCGCAAAGATGGCCAGGATCATCATCTGCGTGAGCATTTGAGTGTAGTAGTCGCTGTTTTCCAGCCCCATGACCGGGTAAGCGGCCAGGGCTGCCACGCCCAGCCCCAGCACCAGCTGAAGGCTGCGTGGCAAACGTTCGATGTGAGAGGTTGCGGCCGACATGTGTGTTTATCCGTCTTCCCAGAAAGTCAATGCTTGAACAGCCCTTCGGGCTTGTACAGCAGCACGGCCGCCATCAGCATGTAAACCAGCATGCCCGCGATCTGCGGCACCAGCACCTTGCCGAAGGTGTCCACCAGGCCCACCAGCAGCGCAGAGATGAGCGCCCCGCGCACCGAGCCAATGCCGCCAATTACCACCACCACGAAGCACATGATCAGCACCGAGCCGCCCATGTTGGGGTACACGCTGGAGATAGGGGCTGCGATCATCCCGGCGATAGCCGCCAGCCCCACGCCCAGGCCGAACACCACGGCATGGATCAGCCGGATGTTGATACCCAATGCCTCTGTCATGTCACGGTTGAAGGCGCCGGCGCGGATCTTCATGCCCAGCCGGGTTTTGGAGATGAGCAGGTACAGGCCAAGGGCCAGCAGCACGCAGATGCCCGACATGACCAGGCGGTAGACCGGGTATGACAAGTTTTCGGTCAGCGGAATGGACCAGTTCAACAAGTCGGGGACCTGTACGGCGTGCACGTCGTCGCCCCACAGCAGCGAGCGTGCCTCTTCAAAGATGTAGATGAGCCCGAAGGTGAGCAGCACCTGATCGAGGTGGTCGCGTTTGTAGAAGTGGCGGAAGAGCACCCACTCCAGCGCCAATCCCAGCAGGACCGAAAGCGCCGTACCCACGATGATGGCCAGCAACAGGCTGTCAAAGGCCGCAGTGAACGACCACGCCATGTAGGCGCCCAGCATGTAGAAGCTGCCGTGTGCCAAGTTGACCACGCCCATGATGCCGAAGATCAGCGTCAGGCCGGCCGCCAGCATGAACAGCAGCAAGCCGTATTGCAGGCCGTTGAGCAACTGGATCAAAAAGTTCGCGAAATCCATGTCAGGTCGAAATTTGGGCGAAAAAAGGGCGGCGAACACCCTCAACGGAGCGTTGACGCCGCCGGTTCGCAGCAGGGGTGACAGCGTTGGCGATCAGCCCATGCGGCAGCCGGTGCCAGGGTCGGCCACGGCCTTGGCCGCGATGCCGATCACCTTGTTCTGGTTGCCCACCACTTGGCGCAGGTACATGTCCTGGATGGGGTTGTGCGATTTGCTCATGGTCCACTTGCCACGCGGGCTGTCAATGGTGGCGCCCTCCATGGCGGCGTACAGCGCCTTCTTGTTGTTCAGGTCGCCCCTGACGGCGTTGGCGCCCTGGACGAGCAACAGGCCAGTGTCGTAGCCCTGGACCGCGTAGACGTCAGGCTGGAGCTTGAAGGTCTTGGCGTAGTTCAGGCGGAAGTTCTTGTTGCGCTGGGTGTCGAGCAGGTCGCTGTAGTGCATGGTGGTCAGCACGCCTTCGGCGGCAGCACCTGCGGCGTCAAGCACGCCCTCGGTCAGGAAGCCTGAGCCATACAGCTGGATGTTCTTGTTCAGGCCGGCCGCAGCGTAGTCGCGCAGGAATTTGGCTGCACCGCCCCCTGCGAAGAAGCAGGCCACCGCGTCAGGTTTGAGCGCGGCGATCTCGGTCAGCAGGGCCTGGAACTCAACGTTGGGGAAGGGCAGGCCCAGCTTCTTGACGATGGTGCCGCCTGCCGCCGTGTAGCTTTGCTCGAAGCCTTCAAAGGCTTCGTCGCCAGCTGCATAGTTCCAAGTGATCCACACCGCCTTCTTGTGCCCACGGTCCACCATGGCCTTGCCCAGGGCCAGCGTGGGCTGGGAGTTGGAGAAGCTGGTGCGGAAGACGTTGGGGGCGCACAGGTTGCGGGTGGC
>CBKZAG010000082.1:0-13929 GCA_966692625.1 uncultured Comamonadaceae bacterium | reverse complement strand
TTCTTCCCCAAGAACGCGGTGGAATACTTCGTCAGCTATTACGACTACTACCAGCCCGAAGCCTACGTGCCGCAGCGCGACCTGTTCATCGAAAAAGACAGCGCCATCAACGAGCACATCGAGCAGATGCGCCTGAGCTGCACCAAGAGCCTGCTGGAGCGGCGCGACGTGGTGATCGTGGCCACCGTGTCGGCCATCTACGGCATAGGCAAGCCCGAGAGCTACCACCAGATGATCATGACCTTGCGCGTGGGCGACAAGGTGGGCCAGCGCGACGTGATCGCGCAACTGGTGCGCATGCAGTACCAGCGCAACGAACAGGACTTTTCGCGCGGCAAGTTCCGCGTGCGCGGCGACACCATCGACGTGTTCCCGGCCGAACACTCCGAGCTGGCCATCCGCATCGAGCTGTTTGACGACGAGGTGGAAACCCTGCAGCTGTTCGACCCGCTCACCGGGCGCATCAAGCAGAAGATCCCGCGCTTTACCGTGTACCCCAGCAGCCACTACGTGACGCCGCGCGAGCAGGTGCTGGCAGCGGTGGAAACCATCAAGATAGAGCTGGACCAGCGCCTGAAGGAACTGGTGAGCATGGGCAAGCTGGTGGAAGCGCAGCGGCTGGAGCAGCGCACCCGCTTTGACCTGGAGATGCTGAGCGAGGTGGGCCACTGCAAGGGCATTGAGAACTACACCCGCCACCTGAGCGGTGCCGCCCCCGGCGAGCCGCCCAGCACGCTGACCGACTACCTGCCCAAGGACGCCATCATGTTCCTGGACGAAAGCCACGTGATGATTGGCCAGTTGGGCGGCATGTACAACGGCGACCGCGCCCGCAAGACCACGCTGGTGGAGTACGGCTTTCGCCTGCCCAGTGCGCTCGACAACCGCCCGCTCAAGCTGAAGGAGTTCGAGCAGCGCATGCGCCAGTGCATTTTTGTGTCGGCCACGCCTGCCGACTACGAAAAACAGCACGCGGGCCAGGTGGTGGAACAGGTGGTGCGCCCCACCGGCCTGGTGGACCCGGTGGTGGAGGTGCGCCCCGCCACCCATCAGGTGGACGACGTGCTGCAGGAAATCCGCCTGCGGGTGGAGCGGCAGGAGAGGGTGCTGATCACCGTGCTGACCAAGCGCATGGCCGAGCAACTGACCGACTACCTGACGGAAAACGGCGTGAAGGTGCGCTACCTGCATTCCGACGTGGACACGGTGGAGCGGGTGGAGATCATCCGTGATCTGCGCCTGGGCACTTTCGACGTGGTGGTGGGTATCAACCTGCTGCGCGAGGGCTTGGACATACCCGAGGTGTCTTTGGTGGCCATTCTGGACGCCGACAAGGAGGGCTTCCTGCGGTCAGAGCGCAGCCTGATCCAGACCATAGGCCGGGCGGCGCGCAATTTGAGCGGCATGGCCATTCTGTACGCCGACCGCGTTACCGACTCCATGAAGCGGGCCATTGGCGAGACGGAACGCCGCCGCGCCAAGCAGATTGCCTTCAACGAGGCGAACGGCATCACGCCCAAGGGCGTGGTCAAGCGCATCAAGGACCTGATCGACGGCGTTTACAGCGAGAAGGCGGGCGAGGAAGCCGCCAAGCTGGCCCAGGCCCAGCAGCACCTGGCCGAGATCCAGGACATGAGCGAGAAGGACCTGGCCAAGGAAATCAAGCGCCTGGAGAAGGTGATGCTGGAACACGCCCGCAACCTGGAGTTCGAGCAGGCCGCCCGCGTGCGCGACCAGCTCGCCCGCCTGAAAGACCGCGTGCTGGGCGCCCATGGCGAAGACCACGTGCCGCCCGTCAACGGCAAGGTGGCCTGAAACAGGCTGCTGCCTCCCCTGTTTAGGGGAGGGCGCAAGTGGCGGATTTCGCAGAAAATCGCTGGCATGCGGGAACTCACGCGCATCTATCTGATTGAGGACGACCGGTCCATCCAACTGTTTGTTGAGGAGACGCTGAAACAGCGCCCCCAATGGCGGCTGGTGGGCTGCTCGGACACCTACGCCCATGCGCAGGTGATGGCGCTCAACAGCATGGCCGACGTGTTCCTGGTGGACCTGGGCCTGCCGGATGGCCGTGGCGAAGACATGCTGCGCCAGCTGGCCGTGGCCCGGCCCGACGCCGAGCTGCTGGTTTTCACCGTGTTTGGGGACGAGTCCCGCCTGCTCACCGCCCTGCAGATGGGCGCCACCGGTTATGTGCTCAAAGGGTGCAGCAGCGAGGAACTGATCGACGCCATCGAGCAGATCTGCGAGGGCGGGGCGCCCATTTCGCCGCTGCTGGCCCGCATGTTGTTGAAGAAGTTCCGCCCGCCGGGCGAGGCGCCGGGTTCTCCCACGCTGGTGGAGCCTCCCCCGTTGTCTGACCGCGAAAGCGACGTGCTCAAGCTGGTGGCACAGGGCTACCTGAACAAGGAAATTGCCAAGAAGCTGGGCATTGGTTCCGCCACCGTCAGCACGCACATCAAAAACCTTTACCGCAAGCTGGCCGTGCACACCCGCGTGCAGGTGGTGAAGGTGGCGCAGGAGCGGGGGCTCATTTGACTGCTGGCACGAGCCCGTTGCCGGTGCTGGCACGCATGCGCGCGCTGCCGCACTACGTGTGGGTGGGGCTGGTGTTGGCGGTGTTGCTGGCAGGCTTGTACTGGGTCTCGCGCCCGGCACCCGTCAAAGGGGCGCACCAGGTTCGCGTTGCCACCGCATTGGTGCCAGGTCAGCCGGGGCTGGGCGAGGTTACCGTAACGCTGCCGCACATTCTGGACGACCAGCCTGCCGATTGGCAGAACGTGGTGGATTACCGGGTGCCTTGGCCTGCGGAACTGCACTACCAGAAAGCCGCCGAGACCCGCCTGGCCATCCTGCTGCCGCGTGTGGGCACGCGGTTCAGGGTGCTCTTGAACGGGCAGGAGCTGCACGACGTGGGCTGGCGTGCGCCTGAAGAGCGCACTGTGAACGCGGGCTGGTTCCCGTACCTGGTTTCATTGCCTTCTGCCTTGCTGGCCAGCAACCCTGCCGACAACCGCCTGGACATACAGGTGCGCGGCGAATTGCTGGAGCGCAGCGGCTTGTGGCCCCTGCACATTGGCGACCAGGATGTGCTGGCCGAGCGCTACCGCTCACTCTACGGCTGGCAGGTGACCGGCACCTGGATGATGGTGATGACGGCCTTGCTCATGGCCTTCATGGCGGCCTTCCTGTGGGGCATCATGCGCGAACGGCTGTTCGGCCTCATGGCGCTGGCTTCGCTGGCCCACACCGTGCGGCTGGTGCTTTCCGTCGTGGTTGAGCCGCCGTTGTCTTACGACACCTACTTTCTGTTGCACCGCATCTCGTTCACGCTTTATTGCGGTTTTCTGTACCTGTTCATTGAAGACCTGTTCGGCCTGCGCTTGCGTCTGGCCCGCTCGCTGGCCATTGCGCTGCTGGCGGTGGGGCCGTTCTGGATGGTGGTAACGCTGCTGACGCGGGACTACGACCTCTACCGGATGTGGGCGGGTGTACTGGCTGTGGTGGCATTCGTCATCCTGTCGCAGGTGACGGTGCTCACCGGCTGGGGCCGGCGCATGACGCGCGACCAGATTCTGGTGATGGTGGTGGCTGGTTTCACCTTCGTCACCGGGCTGCGGGACTTCTTGGTGGTGCAGTTGAACTTCCCTGGCGACGCCGACATCCGCTGGATGTCCATCGGCAGCCTGGCGCTGATGCTGACGCTGGGCTGGGTGCTGCTGCAGCGGTCCACCGAATCCATACGCGAGGTGCGCCACCTGAACGAGACACTGGCCGAAAAAGTGGCCGAGCGCGAGGCGGACCTGCGGGCAGCCTTTGAGCAGTTGCGCGCCTCGGAGCAACACCGCGCCATTGAAAACGAGCGCCGCCGCCTGATGCGCGACATGCACGACGGCCTGGGCAGCCAGCTGGTGCAGACCTTGAACATGGTGCGCAGCCAGCGGGAGGGGGTGGACCGGCATGCCATCGCGTCCATGATCCACCATGCACTGGAAGAGCTGCGCATGACCCTGGACTCGCTGGAGCCCATGGAAGGCGACCTGCCGACCATTCTGGGAACGCTGCGCCAGCGCATTGCGCCAGCACTGGACGCTGCGGGCATTGAACTGGACTGGCAAGTGGAAGAGGTGCCTGCCGTACCAGGGCTGGATTCACGCGGGGTGATGCACCTGTTCCGCTGTGTGCAGGAGGCCTTTGCCAATGTGGTGCGCCATGCCAATGCCACGCAGGTCACGGTACGCACCTGGTCTCAAGACGACGTGGCTTACCTGTCAGTGGCCGACAATGGCCGTGGCTTGCCACCACACGAGGCCATGCGTCAAGGCGCACGGGGCTTGATGAACATCCGCGTGCGTGCGGAAAAAATAGGCGCAACCGTGCGCTTCTACGACGCCCAGCCAGGTGCAGGCATCGAATTTGCCTTTGTGCATCGCTATGGCGCACCGCCACACGAGTCCGACACGGACTGGATGCCAGACTCCATTGGTTGAAGGCCGAGCGAATCAGTCGGCTTTTCTGCTATACTTTACAAAAATAGTCGGGATTCTCCCGGCCAAGAGAGTCTAACAGGCGAAAGCCGGGTGGGTGGAGAGAGTGCCTGAGAGCCGTGGGGGTTTTCAGGCGGGCACTGGAAGTCATTCGCAAAGGAGCAGGACATGCGCCTCACAACCAAAGGCAGATTCGCCGTCACAGCCATGATCGATCTGGCGCTGCGCCAGAGCAGCGGTCCGGTCACGCTGGCCGCCATCAGCCAGCGGCAACAGATTTCGCTGTCCTACCTGGAGCAGTTGTTTGGCAAGCTGCGCCGCCACGATCTGGTGGAGTCCACTCGGGGCCCGGGCGGCGGCTACACGCTGGGCCGCAAACCTTCCGAAATCACCGTGGCCGACATCATCGTGTCGGTGGATGAGCCGATTGACGCCACCCAGTGCGGCGGCAAGGAAAACTGCCTGGGTGAAGGCACCCGCTGCATGACGCACGAGCTGTGGGCCGCGCTCAACGCCAAGATGGTGGACTTCCTCGACTCCATCACCCTGCAAAAACTGGTGGACGACCAGCTGGCCAAAGGCGTGGTGGTGGAAAATGCGCCCACCATCAAGCGCGCCATTTCGTCGGCGCCGGTGGTCAAGCCCATCCGTGTCAACGCCCCCAATTCGGTCTTCGCGCTGGGCGCGGCGGCCTCCAAGTAATTCCGTACTGCTACCGAGCCCTATCCATGAGCACGACCCCGCATTTCCCTATCTACATGGACTACAGCGCCACCAACCCGTGCGACCCGCGCGTGGTTGACAAGATGGTGCCGTGGCTCTACGAGCACTTTGGCAACCCGGCCTCGCGCAGCCACGCCTGGGGCTGGGAGGCCGAAAAGGCCGTGGAAAATGCCCGCGAGCAGGTCGCCGCGCTGATTGGCGCCGACCCCCGCGAGATCGTGTGGACCAGCGGGGCCACCGAGTCCAACAACCTGGCCATCAAGGGTGCTGCGCACTTCTACCAGGGCAAGGGCAAGCACATCATCACCGTCAAGACCGAGCACAAGGCCGTGCTCGACACCTGCCGCCACCTGGAGCGTGAAGGTTTTGAGGTGACCTACCTGGACGTGCAGGCCGACGGGCTGGTCAACCTGGATGCCTTCCGCGACGCCATCCGCCCCGACACCATTCTGGCCAGCGTGATGTTCGTGAACAACGAGATCGGCGTGATCCAGGACATCGCCGCGCTGGGCACCATCTGCCGCGAAAAGGGCGTGATCTTCCACGTGGACGCCGCCCAGGCCACCGGCCGCGTTGACATCGACCTGAACAAGCTGCCCGTGGACCTGATGAGCCTGACCAGCCACAAGACCTACGGCCCCAAGGGCATTGGCGCCCTGTACGTGCGCCGCAAGCCGCGTGTGCGCATCGAGGCGCAGATGCACGGTGGCGGTCACGAGCGCGGCATGCGCTCCGGCACGCTGCCCACCCACCAGATCGTGGGCATGGGCGAGGCCTACGCCATTGCCAAGGCCGAAATGCACACCGAGCTGCCGCGCATCCAGGCGCTGCACGACCGCCTGCTGGCTGGCCTGTCCACCATCGAAGAGGCTTTCATCAACGGCCATGCCACGCAGCGCGTGCCGCACAACCTGAATATGAGCTTCAACTTCGTGGAAGGTGAATCGCTCATCATGGGCATCAAGGGCGTGGCAGTGTCCAGCGGTTCGGCCTGCACCTCGGCCAGCCTGGAGCCCAGCTACGTGCTGCGCGCCCTGGGCCGCAGCGACGAACTTGCCCACAGCAGCCTGCGCATGACGATCGGTCGTTGGACAACGGAACAGGAGATCGATTACGCGGTCCAATCCATCAAGGACAACGTCGCGAAACTGCGCGAACTCTCCCCGCTGTGGGAGATGTACAAGGACGGTATCGACCTGTCCACCATCCAGTGGGCAGCGCATTGAAGGAGTAACACCATGGCATACAGCGAAAAGGTCATTGACCACTACGAAAATCCCCGCAACGTCGGCAGCTTTGAAAAAGGCGATGACACGGTTGGCACCGGCATGGTGGGCGCACCGGCCTGCGGCGACGTGATGAAGCTGCAGATCAAGGTGAACCCGAGCACCGGCGTCATCGAAGACGCGCGCTTCAAGACCTACGGCTGTGGCTCGGCCATTGCCTCCAGCTCCCTGGTGACCGAATGGGTCAAGGGCAAGACGCTGGACGAAGCGGCGCAGATCAAGAACAGCCAGATCGCCGAGGAACTGGCCCTGCCACCGGTGAAAATCCACTGCTCGATCCTGGCTGAAGACGCCATCAAGGCCGCCGTGGACGACTACAAGAAGAAGCACGCTCACTGAGAAAGCCGCAAGACACCATGTCAGTCACCGTTACCGAAGCCGCTGCCAAGCACGTGACCAAATACCTGGCCCGCCGGGGCAAAGGGGTGGGCGTGCGCCTGGGCGTGAAGACCACCGGCTGCTCTGGCTTGGCCTACAAGCTGGAGTACGCGGACGAGGTGGCGCCCGAGGACGTGGTGTTCGAGGACCGTGGCATCAAGATTCTGGTGGACCCGAAGAGCATGGCCTATATCGACGGCACGCAGCTGGATTTTGTGCGTGAAGGGTTGAACGAGGGCTTCAGGTTCAACAACCCCAACGAGCGCGACCGCTGCGGCTGTGGAGAGTCCTTCCGTGTCTGAGGCGCCTGCTGCGCTTCCCAACCTGCAGGACAACGACTTCAAACTCTTCGGCCTGCCGGTGCGCCACGCGCTGGACCGCGCCGAACTGGACGACCGCTGGAAGCAGTTGCAACGGCAGGTCCACCCCGACCGGTTTGCCGCGCAGGGTGCTGCCGCCCAACGGGTGGCCATGCAGTGGTCGGTGCGCATCAACGAGGCGTACCAGCGCCTGAAAGACCCGCTGAAGCGCGCCGCCTACTGGTGCGAACTGCAGGGCGTGCCGGTGAATGCCGAGAACAACACCGCCATGCCTGCCAGTTTTTTGATGCGGCAGATGGAGTGGCGCGAGGCATTGGATGAGGCAGATGGCGCCGACGCGCTGGACGCCTTGCTGACCGAAGCGCGCGACGCCCGCCAGCAGGCCCTGGCCACCCTGACGCAATTGATAGACGAAGAAGCCAATCCCACGGCAGCCGTGCAGCAAGTGCGCGCGCTGATGTTTGTGGAGCGCTTCACCGACGAGGTGCATCAGCGCCTTGAACGCCTGGAATCCTGACCATGGCTTTGTTGCAGATTTCTGAACCCGGCCAGACGCCGGACCCGCACCAGCGCCGCATTGCGGTGGGCATAGACCTGGGTACCACGCATTCGCTGGTGGCATCGGTGCGCCACGGCGTGCCCGAATGCCTGCCCGACGAACAAGGACGGGTGATATTGCCGAGCGTGGTGCGCTACCTGCCGCCGGGGCAGGGCAGCGGCCGCCAGATCGGTTTTGACGCGCTGGCTGCGCAGGCGGACGACCCGCACAACACCATCAGTTCCGTGAAGCGGCTGATGGGCCGCAAGCTGGCCGACCTGCAAGCGCAGGGTGTGGCGGCGCAACTGCCATATGAGGTGGTGGACGGCCCTGGCATGGCGGCCGTGCGCACCGTGGCGGGTGACAAGTCGCCAGTGGAAGTGAGCGCCGAGATTCTGGCCACCCTGCGCTTCCGCGCCGAAGACACGTTTGACGACGACCTGTTTGGCGCCGTGATCACGGTGCCCGCCTACTTTGACGACGCCCAGCGCCAAGCCACCAAGGACGCGGCGCAAATGGCAGGTCTCAACGTGCTGCGTCTGATCAACGAACCCACGGCGGCTGCCATTGCCTATGGACTGGACCAGGGCAGTGAGGGCGTTTATGCGGTGTACGACCTGGGCGGCGGTACGTTTGACGTGTCCATCCTGCGCCTGACGCGGGGTGTGTTCGAGGTGATGGCCACTGGCGGCGATTCGGCGCTGGGGGGCGACGACTACGACCGTGCCCTGGCCGAATGGGCCCTGCAGCGCAGCGGCTTGGGTCTGTCTACCGGCGACCTGAGCACCACCGAGCGCGCCCGCCTGCTGGCCGAGGCCCGCCGGGTGAAGGAAGCCCTGTCGGCCCATGCCGAGAGCGGCGAGACCGTGACGCTGAACGCAGAGGTGCGCGGCCTGCCTTTGGCAGTGACAGTCAGCCATGCGGACTTTGCCGCCGCCACGCACCCCCTGACCCAACGCACCATGGCCGCGGTGCGCCGTGTGCTGCGCGACGCCCGGCTCGACAAGAGCGACATTCAGGGCGTGGTGATGGTGGGTGGTTCCACCCGCATGCCGGTGGTGCGCCAGGCCGTGCGCGAACACTTTGGCCAGGAGCCCCTGACCAACCTGAACCCCGACGAGGTGGTGGCGCTCGGTGCCGCCGTGCAGGCCAACCAGTTGGCAGGCAACAACCCCGACGGCGAATTGCTGCTGCTGGACGTGATTCCGTTGTCGCTGGGCATTGAGACCATGGGCGGGCTGGTGGAGCGCATCGTACCGCGCAACACCACCATTCCCACCGCGCTGGCCCAGGACTTCACGACCTTCAAGGACGGCCAGACCGCCCTGGCGCTGCACGTGGTGCAGGGCGAGCGCGACCTGGTGGCCGATTGCCGCAGCCTGGCCCGCTTCGAGCTGCGCGGCATTCCGCCGATGGCGGCGGGGGCTGCGCGCATCCGCGTGACCTTCACTGTGGACGCGGACGGCCTGCTCACCGTGACTGCGCGCGAACAGGGCACCGGAGTGGAGGCGCGCATCGACGTGAAACCCTCTTACGGGCTGAGCGACGAGCAGATTGCTGCCATGTTGCAGGACAGCTTTGCCACCGCGCAGGAAGACATGCAGGCACGTGCCCTGGTGGAAGCGCGAGTGGAAGCCGAGCGCATGCTGGACGCGACCCGCAGCGCCCTGGCTGCCGACGGTGACCTGCTGGATGCCCAAGAGCGCGCTGCCGTGGATGAACTGATGCAGGTGCTGGAAGCCGCGCGCAACCTGACCGACGCCGCCGCCGTGGAGGCTGCTACCGAGGCGCTGGCCAAGGGCACCGAGCCTTTTGCCGCCATGCGCATGAACCGCAGCATTGCGCAGGCCTTGGCCGGCCGGAACGTGGAAAATCTCTGACATGCCTACGATCACCGTATTGCCCCATCCCGAGTACTGCCCCGAAGGCAGGCAGATCCAGGCCTTGCCCGGCACCACCATTTGCGAGGCCCTGCTCGACAACGACGTCCAGATCGAACACGCCTGCGACATGAGTTGCGCGTGCACCACCTGCCACGTGGTGGTGCGCAAGGGTTACGAGACCCTGAACGAGGCGACCGAGGACGAGGAAGACCTGCTCGACAAGGCCTGGGGACTGGAGCCCCAGTCGCGTCTGAGCTGCCAGGCACGGGTGGCACAGACGGACCTGACCGTGGAGATACCCAAGTACTCCATCAACCACGCCCGCGAGAACCACTGAACCCGCCATGCGCCAAATCGTTCTGGACACCGAAACCACCGGCCTGTCGGCTCAGGACGGGGACCGCATCATCGAAATTGGTTGTGTGGAGCTGCTCAACCGCAAGCTCACGGGCAACAACCGGCACTTCTACATCCACCCCGAGCGCGACATTCACGAAGAAGCGTTGCGCGTGCACGGCATCACGCTTGAATTCCTGGCCGACAAGCCCAAGTTCGCGGCCATTGCCGCCGAGCTGCTGGACTACCTGCAGGGCGCCGAGCTGATCATCCACAACGCGCCGTTCGACATCGGGTTTCTGGACGAGGAATTCCGCCGCCTGGGCCACGGCCCCACCAAAACACTGGTGAGCGGTGTGATTGACACCCTGGCGATGGCCAAGGAGATGTTCCCGGGCAAACGCAACGGCCTGGACGCCTTGTGCGACCGCCTGGGGGTGGACAACTCGGGCCGCACGCTGCACGGCGCCTTGCTGGACGCTGAACTGCTGGCCGACGTCTACATCAACATGACGCGCGGGCAGGACGCGCTGGTCATGGAGATTGAAACCGGCGGTGGCGGCGAGGGCGCTGTGGCCAAGGTGGATTTGAGCCGTTTTGACCTGCCAGTGCTGACAGCCAACGAGCAGGAGCTGGAGGCGCACGCCAAGCTGCTGAACGACTTGGACAAAGCGAGCAAGGGCAAGACCGTGTGGCGCGTGCTGGAGCCGCCGGTTGCCGCTTGATTCAAGCCGCATGATTTCAGCGCCTGCTTTGGAAAGGGCGCAGAAACGGTATATAATTTAAGGCTTGATGGGTGATTAGCTCAGCGGTAGAGCACTGCCTTCACACGGCAGGGGTCACATGTTCGATCCATGTATCACCCACCATCCCGATACCGGGTGATTAGCTCAGCGGTAGAGCACTGCCTTCACACGGCAGGGGTCACATGTTCGATCCATGTATCACCCACCATCTCAAAAAAAGGACCGGCTTCCAGTTTGGTCCTTTTTTTTCGTTCATTTGGCCTGCAGGCGGTTGATGTATTCCAGCAGGGCCAGCACCCTTGCCCGCACATACGCTTCCTGGTCGTAAGGGGCATCCATGTAATAGGCCGCTGCGCCCATGCGGTATTCGCGGCCCCAGATTGGCATGTCTCGGCCGTGGGCGGCGACCGAATCCCCCGTGATCGAGTTGTAGAGGCGATCCAGCGGCAGAACGCCACCATTGGCCTTGGCCAGCATGGTCAGATCGGTGGGGGTTCGCTTGAGGAATTCGACGTAGGGGCCGTCCCCTTTACCTGTAGCGCCGTGGCAGCCTATGCAGTTGGCTTCGTATTCCCGCTTGCCAACATCGACCTTGCCGCTCTGGGCGTGCGCGAAAGTGCCTATCGTGAGGGCCATCAAACCTGCAGCCCATGGGATCAAGAGCTTCTTCATGGAAGGTTCTCCTCTGTGCGTCGCCCCGATCACGAAGCGGAATCGCCCCTGCGCCGAACGACAGGTTCATCATAAGCATCCCCCTGGAGGTATAGGGGAGTGTCAGAGCGTTTCGGTCAGGAACGGTCAGAAGAGGGGTCTGTAGTCAAAATACGGCATGCGGGCAGAGTGTCATGCTGTCGCGTACCGCACGGTGCGTTGAATGCCTTCGGCCGATGGTGGCACCCATCGAAACGCTTGTCCGGCAAGTATTGGAGAATTTCGATGACGGGAACTCAATGGCATGAGATGGAAGCGGCCACCGTGGCAGAACAGCTCAACGTTGCTTTGCATACGGGACTTTCCGAAATGGATGCCCGGGCGCGTCTGGCGCAAAACGGTCCCAACCGGCCAAGCATCATTTCAGGAAAAAGTCCCCTGATCCGCTTCCTGACCCAGTTCACTCAGCCACTGGTCCTCGTGCTTCTCGTTGCCGGAGCGATCACGGCATTTTTGGGTGAACTGGTCGATACAGGGGTGATCGTCGGGGTTGTCCTCGTCAACGCTGTGATTGGATTCATTCAAGAGGGAAAAGCCGAAGCTGCGCTGGCCGCTCTTGCGCGTGCGGTCGCGGCAGAAGCGACCGTGTTGCGGCAGGGTGTTCGCCGACGCGTTGACGCTGCAGACCTTGTACCTGGCGATGTGGTCGTTCTGGCTGCTGGAGACAAGGTGCCCGCAGACATGCGCCTGTTTTCCGGCAAAGAGTTGCGCACTGCCGAGGCGGCACTCACCGGGGAATCGGTGCCCGTAGACAAACATGTATGTCCACTGCACGCTGACACCGCGCTTGCAGATCGCCGCAACATGGCCTACGGTGGCACGCTGGTTGTTGGAGGGCAAGGGCAGGGGGTAGTGGTTGCAACAGGTGATGCGACCGAGACAGGACGCATATCCAAGCTGATTGCCCAAGCGCCTGAACTGGCAACACCGCTGACCCGCAAAATCGGGGTATTCGCCAAGCATCTGCTGGTCGCCATTCTTGCGTTGGCGGTGCTTACCTTTGCTGTTGGTGTTCTCCGTGGTGAGTCAGCCGTGGAGATGTTCATGGCGGCGGTTGCCCTGGCGGTCGGAGCGATCCCCGAGGGCTTGCCCGCAGCCATGACTGTGACCTTGGCCATCGGCGTGGCTCGCATGGCCAAGCGAAGGGCCATCATCCGCAAGTTGCCCACGGTGGAAACGTTGGGCAGCACGACAATCATATGTTCTGACAAGACGGGAACTCTCACCGAGAACGCCATGACGGTCACATTGATCTGGGCGGGAGGCGGTACCTTCAGTGTTTCGGGGCACGGCTACGCACCGAATGGCAGCATTGAGCAGGCGGGGCAACCGGCCGACATTGCCAATGCCCTGCGTGAGACATTGTTGATTGGTGTGCTGTGCAACGATGCTCATCTGGTGCATGACGGACGGCAGTGGACTGTGGCCGGTGATCCGACAGAGGGAGCACTTCTGGTGGCAGCACGCAAGGGCGGGTTGGATGAAGGTACGCTCAGATCTGTATTCCCCCGGTTGGATGAGTTGCCTTTTGATTCGGTTCGTCAATACATGGCCACGTTGCATGAAATCGAAGGTGCCCGCGTAGTGCATGTCAAAGGTGCGGTGGAAAAGCTGCTGCCGGCCTGCGCGGTGATGCTTGATTCGCTCGGACGCATCGTTTCACTGGACGCAGAGGTCGTTGGCGCGGCCGCCGTCCGTATGGCCGACGCTGGTCTTCGTGTGTTGGCAGTGGCCCGCTCGGAAACCGCGCCGGACCAGGAACTCGGGCGTGTTCATGTTGAGGCGGGGTTGGTGTTTGTCGGCTTGATAGGGATGATTGACCCGCCCCGGCCCCGTGCCATCGCGGCGATACGCACCTGCCACGCGGCAGGTATCCAGGTGAAGATGATCACCGGTGACCATCCCTCGACGGCGTTGGCCATTGCACGACAGTTAGGCATCATTGACGGCGCAACGGCGGTGCTGACTGGCAGGCAGTTGTCTCAACTTGATGATGCTGCGCTGCAGTGCGCAGCAGATGAGGCCAACGTTTTTGCCCGTGTCGAGCCGGAGCAGAAACTGCGACTGGTGAAAGCCATGCAAGCGAATGGGGACGTGGTGGCCATGACTGGCGATGGCGTGAATGATGCGCCTGCGCTCAAGCAGGCTGATATCGGCATCGCGATGGGCCTGGGAGGAACGGAGGTTGCTAAAGAAGCTGCCGCCATGGTTCTCACTGACGACAATTTCGCCACCATAGAGGCTGCAGTCGAAGAGGGGCGGGGCATCTATGACAACCTCATCAAATTTATCACTTGGACAATTCCGACTAACGCGGGAGAGGGGTTGGTGATTCTTGCAGCCGTATTTGCGGGAACGACGCTGCCCATCACGCCGCTGCAAATACTCTGGATCAACATGACAACCGCTATCCTGCTGGGCATGATGCTGGCTTTCGAGCCAGCGGAGCATGGTGTCATGCACCGCCCGCCCAGAGCGCCCGGTCTTCCGATTCTTGACCGGGTCTTGGTCGTGCGGATCC
>CBKZAG010000081.1:0-13990 GCA_966692625.1 uncultured Comamonadaceae bacterium | reverse complement strand
TCACTGGCCGAACTGGACCCGTCCACCAGCGTCTTGCGCACCGGGCAAGCCATGGGGCCGGACACGTTGCTGCCGGGCAGACGGCAACGGATGAGTTCGTGCGGCTCGCGTCCAATGAACTCCGCCGTCTCGAAGCCCAGCGCCTGCAGCGCCGCTGGGTTCACGAACACCACCTTGCCCGAGGCATCCACGCCAAAAATCCCCTCGCCCGCCGCTTCCAGTATCGACTGGTTGCGCTGGTCCAGCGATTCGCGCGCCCGGGCCTCTGCGTGGATGCTGTCGGCCAAACGGCGCGCGCGGCGCAGAAACAGCAGCAACAGCACGCCCATCACGGCGAACGCTGCCGTGACGAGCGGCACCAACCTGACCACGACCTGCCGCCCCGGAGCAGGCGGCATCCAGGCCACCCCGCCGTCGAGCACACCGTCGGCCAGGCGCACCGGCTCGAAGCTGCCGGCCTCAGGGGTGTGTTCCTGCCAGCGCAGCCCCTCGTCTCCCATGATGGCGGCCGACGCAGGCAGCACGCCTTCATCGAGCGAACTGGCAAACACCAGCAGCGCCTGCGGGTCTGGATTGACGGTATCGCTGGACTCAGGCAGGTAACGGGACGCCGCGGCCAAGTGCAGCCGCCCCCCGAACGCCACCAGACCGGTGGCCACCGCCTCGTCTGGCGAAGCCACCAGCGGCCGGGAACGGGCTTGCGCCAGCAGCGCGCGCAAAGAAGGCGTCAACGTACCCTCCGCCGACGCGGTGCCCGCCCCCTCGGCCGCGGCCTGCAGACGCAGGCGATCGCGGCCATCCACGGCCAGACTGAACGACAGCGCAAAACCCTTGATCGCATAGTTGCCCGCATTGCCTTCCCACCAGACCGGGTCGTAGGCTACAGCCAGACGATCGATGGCTTCGTCCCAATGCGTGTAGTCGCGCACGTGCGACGCCAACTGCCGGGCCTGCAGCGCCATGAGCCCCCGCAATTGCGCCCTGGACGCCTCGGCCGCCACCTGGTCCTGCGACCGGCCCATCTGCACCAGCAGCGCCAGCACCACTGCCAGGACTATGACGATGACCCCCCCAAACGCCATCACCAGCGCCGCCAGCAGTTGCAAGGCCTGCGGGCGCTTACCGGTCGCTCCATCCTTCGCGATTTTGTCCAATGCTGCAGCCCTCTTGTTGTGGCACACCGGGGCAGAGCTGAACAGCATCCCTGTGACTCCCTGGCGCCTGGGTTATTTGCGGGCCAATGGTACAGGACGCCCGCATCCCAATCCCCGACACCTGCCAGGCTCCCGCACAAGTGAGAAAATCCAACCCATGAACGCCCTGAACACCGTTGAACTGATGAACACCCTGGGCCAGCAGGCCAAGGCCGCCTCGGCACTGATGGCCAAGGCGAGCGTCGCCACCAAGGTGGCCGCCCTGCGCGGGCTGGCCGCCCTGTTGCGCGCCAACGTGGCCCAGCTGCAGACCGAAAACGCCAAGGACCTGGAGCGCGCTCGCGCCAACGGCCTGGCCGAGCCCATGGTGGACCGCCTCAAGCTCACGCCCAAGGTCATCGAGACCTGTGCCGAAGGCTGCGAGCAGCTCGCCGCCATGCCCGACATCATTGGCGAGATCATGGGCATGAAGCAGCAGCCCAGCGGCATCCGCGTGGGCCAGATGCGCGTGCCCATCGGCGTGTTCGGCATGATCTACGAGAGCCGCCCCAACGTCACCATCGAGGCCGCCTCCCTGTCCATCAAGAGCGGCAACGCCTGCATCCTGCGTGGCGGCTCCGAGGCCATCGACAGCAACCGCGCCCTGGCTGCCCTGGTGCAGCAGGCCCTGGTGCAGGCAGGCCTGCCCGCCGACGCGGTGCAGCTCGTACCCACCACCGACCGCGAGGCCGTAGGCCAGCTCATCACCATGCCGCAATACGTGGATGTGATCATTCCGCGCGGCGGCAAGGGCCTGATCGAGCGCATCAGCCGCGAGGCCAAGGTCCCCGTCATCAAGCACCTGGACGGCAATTGCCACACCTACGTGGACGCGCCCTGCGACATCGCCATGGCGGTGAAGGTGGCCGACAACGCCAAGACGCAGAAGTACAGCCCTTGCAACGCCACCGAAAGCCTGCTGGTGGCGCGCGCCGTGGCTGTCGATTTCCTGCCGCGCATCGGTGCCGTCTACGCAGCCAAGGGCGTGGAAATGCGCTGCTGCCCGGAAGCGAAGTCCATCCTCGCCGGTGTGGCGGGCGTTCAACTGAAGGATGCGGTTGAACAGGACTGGTACGAGGAGTACCTGGCGCCCGTCATCAGCGTGAAGGTGGTTGACGGGCTGGACGAAGCCATTGCCCACATCAACAAGTACTCCAGCCACCACACCGAAGCCATCCTCACCACCGACCACGTGCACGCGCAGCGCTTCCTGCGCGAGGTGGATTCGAGCAGCGTGATGGTCAACGCCAGCACGCGCTTTGCGGATGGCTTCGAATACGGGCTGGGCGCCGAAATCGGCATCTCGACCGACAAGTTCCACGCCCGCGGGCCCGTGGGCGTGGAGGGCCTGACCTCGCTGAAGTATGTGGTGCTGGGCGAAGGCGAAGTGCGCGGCTGAACAAACCCGCCCCGGCAAGGAAATACCCACGGGGGGACAATCGGCGCATGACGAAAGCGCTGAGTTCCATTCCCCTGTCGATGCTGGATCTGGTGGCCGTGCGTGAAGGCGGCACCGTGGCCGACGCCCTGCAGATCGCCCTGCGCACCGCCCAACACGCCGAACAACTGGGCTTTGCGCGTTACTGGCTGGCCGAACACCACAACATGGCGGGCATCGCCAGCTCCGCCACGGCGGTGCTGGTGGGCCACATCGCGGGTGGCACGCAGCGCATTCGCGTGGGTTCGGGCGGCATCATGCTGCCCAACCACGCCCCGCTGGTGGTGGCCGAAGCCTTTGGCACGCTGGCCGAGTTGTACCCGGGCCGCATCGACCTGGGCCTGGGCCGTGCCCCGGGCACGGACGGCCTGACCATGCGCGCCCTGCGCCGCGACCGCGTGGAAACCGAAGAAGACTTCCCGCGCGACCTGGCCGAACTGCAACGCCTGCTCGGCGACCCTGCGCCGGGCCAGCGCCTCATCGCCATGCCTGGTGCGGGCACCAAGGTACCCATCTGGCTGCTGGGCTCCAGCCTGTTCTCTGCGCAGCTGGCCGCCGAACGCGGCCTGCCCTACGCCTTTGCCTCGCACTTCGCACCGCGCCTGCTGCTGCAGGCGCTGGAGCTGTACCGCAACCTGTTCCGGCCCAGCGCCACGCTGGCCAAACCCTACGCCATCATCGGCGTGCCGCTGATTGCCGCGCCTACCGACGGAGAGGCCGAATTCCTGGCCAGCAGCACCTACCAGCGTGTGCTGGGCATCCTCACCGGCGACCGGCGGCGCCTGCAGCCGCCCGTGGCGGATTTCTGGGCCAACGTGGACGGACAGGCCCGTGCGGGCATTGGCGATTTTCTCGCCGCTGCCGTCATTGGCGGGCCCGAAACGGTGCGTGCCGGGCTGCAGCGCCTGGCCGACCTGACCGAAGCCGACGAGTTCATGCTCGTCAGCGATGTGTACGACCCTGCGCTGCGCCTGCGCTCGCTGGATATTGCTGCGGCAGCGATGCGGGGATAATTCCGCCATGGCAAACAGACAACGCGTGGTGGTGGGCTTGAGCGGCGGCGTGGATTCCGCCGTGAGCGCCTGGCTGCTCAAACAACAGGGTTACGAAGTCATCGGCATCTTCATGAAGAACTGGGAAGATGACGATGACAGCGAGTACTGCTCCAGCCGCCAGGACTGGCTGGACGCGGCCAGTGTGGCTGACGTGATCGGCATCGACATCGAACACGTGAACTTCGCCGCCGAATACAAGGACCGCGTGTTCGCCGAGTTCCTGCGCGAATACCAGGCGGGCCGCACGCCCAACCCCGACATCCTCTGCAACGCCGAAATCAAGTTCAAGGCCTTCTTGGACCACGCCTTCGCGCTGGGTGCCGAGAAGATCGCCACCGGGCATTACGCGCGCGTGCGCTTCAACGAAGGCACGGGTAAGCACGAACTGCTCAAGGGCCTGGACCCGCTGAAGGACCAGAGCTACTTCCTGCACCGGCTCAACCAGGCGCAGCTTTCCAAGACCATCTTCCCCGTGGGCGAGCTGCCCAAGACCGAGGTGCGCCGCATTGCCGCCGAGATCGGCCTGCCCAACGCGAAGAAGAAGGACTCCACCGGCATCTGCTTCATCGGCGAGCGGCCGTTCCGCGATTTCCTCAATCGCTACATCCAGAAGGAACCCGGCGCCATCCGCGACGACCGGGGCCGCGCGATCGGCCAGCACGTGGGCCTGAGCTTTTACACCCTGGGCCAACGCCAGGGCCTGGGCATAGGCGGCGTGAAGGAAAAAGGCGCAGCCAAAGGCGGCGGCGAACACGCGCCATGGTTTGTAGCCCGCAAAGATATTGCCACCAACACGCTCTGGGTGGTTCAGGGGCACGACCACCCCTGGCTGCTGTCACCGCGCCTGACGGCAGAAGATGCAAGCTGGGTGGCTGGTGAGCCGCCCGCACTGAACGCCTGCGGTGCCAAGACGCGCTACCGCCAGGCCGACGCGGCCTGCAACGTGGCGCAAGCCAGTACCACCGGTTTCACCCTCGACTTTGCCGAGCCGCAATGGGCCGTGACCCCGGGCCAGAGCGCCGTGCTGTACGACGGCGAGGTGTGTCTGGGTGGTGGCGTCATCCACAGCGCCACGGCCACCGAGATGCCGCTGCCCGCCATTGCGGCCACGCCACGCGCCCGCCACCGGCCAGCACCCAAGAAAACCAGCGCCGCCGCGCGCTGAATCAGGCCGCCAGGCTGACGCGGTCGCGCCCGCCCTGCTTGGACTGGTACAGCGCCGCGTCCGCGCGGCCCAGCCAGTCGTTGGCGCTCTCCTGCCCACGCCACAACGCCGCGCCTGCTGACACGGTGATGCTCAACACCACGTCAGGCGCGTTGCGTTTGCGCAACTTCATGGCCTTGGCTTGGTTGCGCACCCTCTCGGCCAACTGCGCGGTACGCTCCAGCGTGGCATGCGGCAGCAGGATGGCGAACTCCTCGCCGCCGTAACGTGCCACTACATAGCCCGGGTCGGTCACGGTCAGGCGCAGCATCTCACCCATCGCGGCCAGCACCTGGTCACCCACCAGGTGGCCGTGGCGATCGTTGATCTGCTTGAAGTGATCAATATCCAACATCACCAACCCGTGGCTGACATTAGGCGCCAGCGACTCGTGCAGGAGCTTGTCCAACTGGTGGTCCAGCCCCTTGCGGTTGAGCACGCGCGTCAGGCTGTCCAGGAACACCTCTTCGCGGGCGCGTTGCAGGTCGGCACGGAGGCGCTCGATCTCGCGTTCGCTGGCGTCCACCTGCGCCTGCAGGGCCGCCGCGGAGTGCTGCATGTCCTGGCTGTGGCGCAAGGCCTGCGCCACATGCTGCTGCAGCACGGGGGAACCCTCGGCCTGCAGGGCCGTGTTCAAACCATGCAGCTGCGCGCCAAAGGCTCCAGCGCGGTCACCGGTTCGCCGCACGGTCTCGGCCATGCCCGCCATCACCTGCTGGAAGTCGCGGCTGATGCGGTCCATGGTCTTGTCGTCCACGCCCGCGATATGCTCTCGGTACAGGCGCTGTACGGTGGCATCGCTCAGGCGCCCCTCGGTCTCGCAAAAATGCACCAACGCTTCCGACAAGCGGGCATTCATGCCTGCGGCATGTTCGTAAAAGACGGTGTAGGTGAGGGGATGGAACGGAGCATCGTGTCGAGCCATTTCCGCCAGGGTGGCGCGCAGCCATTCGGCGCTTTTTTCTTTGGGTTCGGTGTAGATCATCTGGCTGTTGCTTCCCGGCAATCTTCTGAAATGATTCCATTTTTATTGTTTTTTTGATTGTATATGCATACCGCACGCATGGTCAACATAAACATGCCATACTCATCATTGAAGGAACTCACGCCATGACCACCTCCCTCACCGTACAGCACCCCCGGCAGGTCGAACACTTGGTGGTTGGCCAGGCCACCTCTGACGGTGCAGGCGTGAAGCTGACCCGCGTGCTGACGCAAAACCTGCAGCAGCGGCTGGACCCCTTCCTGATGCTCGACGCCTTTGGCAGCGACAACCCGGACGACTACATTGCAGGCTTTCCCGACCACCCGCACCGGGGCTTCGAGACCGTGACCTACATGATTGCCGGGCGCATGCTGCACCGGGACAGTGCTGGCCATGAGGGCCTGCTGGAAAACGGTGGCGTGCAGTGGATGACGGCCGGGCGCGGCGTGATCCACTCCGAGATCCCCCAGCAGGAAAACGGCGTGATGGAGGGCTTCCAGCTCTGGCTCAACCTGCCAGCGCGCGACAAGATGTGCCCGCCCTGGTACCGGGACATTCCGGCCACCGAATTGCCACGCTTTTCAACGGCAGAGGGCGTGGATGTGACCGTGATCGCCGGTGAAAGCCACGGCGTGCAAGGCGCCGTCACCCGCGACGGCACGGCACCGCTTTACCTGGACCTGCACCTGAAGGCAGGGGCGCGGTTCGAACAACTGTTGCCCGCAGGCCACAACGCCTTTGTGTACGTTTACCGGGGTGAATTGACGGTGGGGGGCAGCGCTGTGCCCGTGCAGCGCATGGCCATTCTGGCGAATGACGGCGGCGACGGTGTGGTGCTGCAAGCCCCGCAGGACGCCAAGGCCCTGTTGATTGCCGGTCGCCCGCTGAAGGAACCCATTGCGCAATATGGGCCCTTCGTCATGAACACGCCGCAGGAAATCCACCAGGCGATTGCCGACCTGCACGCAGGCCGGCTGGCCTGACGTTCAGAACGGAATGTCGTCGTCCATGTCGTCGAAGCCGCTCGACGGGGCGGGCGCCGGAGCGCGCTGGGGCGCGGGGCGCTGTGCAGGCGCGGCGGGACGGGCCGCAGGCGCCGCAGTGCGGGGGGCGTAACCACCACCGCCGCCTTCGTCCATGCCCGCGCCGCCCATGCCTTCGCGGCCACCCAGCAATTGCAGTTCAGTGGCAATGATGTCCACCGTGTTCTTTTCCACGCCCGACTGGTCGGTGTACTTGCCGTACTTCAGGCGGCCTTCCACGTAGATGGGGCGGCCTTTCTTCACATATTCGCCAGCGATCTCGGCCAGACGGTCGTAGAACGTGACACGGTGCCACTGGGTGTCTTCGACGGTTTCGCCGCTGTTGCGGTCCTTGCGGCGACTGGTGGTGGCAATGCTGACGTTGGCCACGGCCTGGCCAGAAGGCAGGTAGCGGATTTCGGGGTCTCGGCCGCAATTGCCGATCAGGATGACTTTGTTGACGGATGCCATGGCGTTCTGGTCCTCTCTCGTGTGGTGTAAGCCAAACAGGGATTGTGCAGCATTTGGCCCGCACGGCCCACTCAGGGGCGCCCATGTTTACACTGCGGCACATGTCCCGGCCCCAGCACCCCAACTTCCTGGAAAACCTTCGTCACGAAATGGCCAACGGACGCCAGTGGCTGGACCGGGTGGTTGTCATCGGCTTTGCCGTGCTGGCTGGCTTGGCGGTGGTTGGACTCACCTGGTTGCACGACCGGGCATTCGAACTGTTCCAGTCCCTGCGGGTCGGCCATTGGTGGCTGCCGCTGCTGTGGACACCTGCGCTGACGGCGCTGCTGGTGTGGGCCATCCGAAGGTGGGCGCCAGGCGCCGCTGGATCGGGCGTACCTCACGTGATGGCCGCGCTCGACAGCCATGTGCCCCGCGAGCAGCGGCACCGTTTCATCTCGCTCAAGCTCAGTCTGGCCAAGGTCCTGGGCGTCTCGGGTGGTGTGCTGGCAGGCTTGTCCATCGGCCGTCAAGGCCCTTCCGTACAGGTAGCCGCAGGTGTCATGCACCACGCACGTCACTACCTTTCCGAACGCACGGCCATCAGTGACCGCGAATTGCTGGTGGCCGGAGGCGCGGCCGGCATCGCCGCCGCCTTCAACACCCCGCTGGGCGGCATCGTCTTCGCCATAGAAGAGTTGTCTAGGCGCCTGGAGCAACGCAGCAGCGGGCTGATGCTGGCGGCCATCGTGGTCTCGGGTCTGGTGTCGGTCTCGGTGTTCGGCAACCTGTCGTATTTCGGCCGCGTCAGCGTGCCCGCACCCGCCTGGTCCACCCTGCTCTGGCCAGGCTTCCTCATCGCCATGGGCTGCGGGCTCGCGGGAGGGTTGATGGCCAGGCTGCTGCTGGTGTCAACCACCGGCCTGCCCGACCGCTTCTGCGCCTACCGGCGCGCCTGCCCGGTGAGGTTCGCCGCCTTGTGCGGCCTGGGCGTGGCGGTCATCGGCATCGTCACCGACGGGGCCACCACTGGTGGAGGCCACCACCATGTGCGTGATCTGCTGGCCATGCAGTCGGTGGAAGAACACACACCGCTTTTGTTCTCCGGGCTGAAATTCGTGGCCTCCTGGTGGTCAGCCTGGTCGGGCGTGCCAGGGGGCATCTTTGGCCCCAGTCTGGCACTGGGCGCAGGTGTGGGAGCGGACGTCGCCTGGCTCACAGGCACGCCTCAGGTGCAGGCGCTCATCGCCTTGGGTATGGCCGCCTTCCTCGCCGCCGTCACGCAGACGCCCATCACCGCCATGATCATCGTGATGGAAATGACCGACGGCCACAACATGGTGCTGAGCCTGATGGCTGGCGCATTGCTGGCCAGCCTGGTGTCACGCATGATCAGCAAGCCCCTCTACAGCACGATGTCGGAGTACCTGCTGGCGGCGGCGCGCATGCCCGCAAACTCATCTGGGCGCGAATCAACAGGGCTCACGCCCGCCGAAGCTGCGCCGCCGGAGGCACCGCCATCGGCCACGCCACCACCAGCCACGCCAGACTCAGGCCAGCACACGCCATGAACAGGCCCGCCGGGCCGAAGTGGCTGCTGGTCCAGCCGCCCGCTGCGCCCCCGACAAAGAACCCCACCGATTGCAGTGTGTTGTACACCCCCAGCGCCGCGCCGCGCGCTTGCGCGGGCGCCAGGCGCGAGGCCAGGCTGGGCTGACTGGCCTCCAGCGTGTTGAAGCCCAGGAAAAACAGGAACAGCGACAGGACCGGCACTGTGGGCGTGTGCAGCGCGCTGAACCAGAAACCCAGCTGCACCAGCACGATGAGCCCGATGGCAAAAAGAAACACCGCCCGCAGATGGCCCCGCCGCTCCAGGCGGAACAGCACGCCCCCCATCACCAGGAAAGACGCGGCCAAGGCCCCGAGGTAGACCTTCCAGTGCTCTGGCTGGGCCAGCCCGGCGCGCACCAACAGTGCCGGGACCGACATCCACATCGCCAGCTGCACGGCGTGCAGGACAAAGACCCCCCAGTCCAGACGCAACAACCCGGCGTGGCGCAGCACCACACCCAGCCCTCCACGCCCCGCCTCGCGGCAGCCCGGCGGCTCCGCGGGCACCACCCACGCCACCACCACCATGCCTGCCAGCGCCAAGGTGGCGGTCAACCAGAACAACCCACCTAAACCAATGCGCGCCGCCAGGATGGGCGAAAACACCAGCGACAAGGCGAACATCAAGGCTATGCTGATGCCCACCATGGCCATGGCCTTGGTTCGTACTTCGTCACGCGTCACATCGGCAATGAAGGCCGTGACAGCAGCAGAGATGGCCCCTGCCCCCTGCAAGGCCCGACCCAGGATGAGCATGTCCAGACTGCCCGCCGCAGCAGCGATCATGCTGCCGCCAGCGAACAAGGCCAGCCCGAGCAGGATGACGCGTTTGCGGCCCCAGCGGTCTGAGGCAATGCCCAATGGAATCTGCAGCAGTGCCTGGCTCAGACCATAGATGCCCATGGCCATGCCAACGCGGGCGGTGTCATCCCCCCCGGGGTAACGTGCGGCCTCCAGCGCAAACACCGGCAGCACCAGGAAAAGGCCCAGCATGCGCAGCGCAAAGATCGAAGCCAGTGAAGCACTGGCCCGACGCTCGGCGGCGGTCATGCGATGCGGATCTGACAGGGAATCGGACACAACGACAGGATTCGAGACAAAGCTCGGATTGTCGCTCAATGTGCAAAGCCCCCCGGAGCATGGGCCGTTCGCCGCGGGGCAAGACGGCCGGTCAGCCGTGCCTCAGCGCACTGCGGTAGGCACCGCAACCCACCAGCAACTGGTCGTTGATGGGCAGCACGAAGGAGGACTTGCCCCGCACCTGGCCAGTGACCGGGTTGACGATGTTGTATTCGACCCAGCCCCCGCCCGTGTCTGCGCGTTCCCACGCGTCACGCAGCAAAGCGTCGGCGTCCACGCCTGGGGCATCGTGCAGGCGGCTGCCCGTCTTGGCCCGGTCGGCACCCATCACCCGGTAAACCCCCTCGCGGTCGAAGACGAAGATGTAGAGGTCGCGGTCGATGAAGCGGCCCTGTTTGTCGTAGAAGTCGTCACAGGCACGTTCGTAGCCAACGCTGCGGATGTGCTCCAGTGCGTCCTTGGCCATGCGCATGGCGATGTCTGCCGTGCCTTGCGAGATGGACATCGTCTGCACGGCGGCATCGAGCACCGACGTGTGCCCCAGCAAGTCGTTGGAGCGCTTGCTGGTGCGGTCCACCATGGCGGCGTTCTCGTAGGTCACGGTGTCGATCTCACCCATCGCCTGCGCCACTTCCTTGAGCGCGGCGCTTTGTTGGCTGCTGGCTGCCGCCATGCTGTCGATGCGCGCGGCAATGTCGCGGATGCCCACCACCAGGCGCTCCATCACGTCGTTGACGGAGCCGATCTGCGTGACCGAAGACTGAACCCGGCTGGTGGATTCCACGATCAGCTGGCGAACCTCACCGGCAGCCGACTGCGAACGCTGCGCGAGGCTGCGCACCTCGGCCGCCACCACTGCAAATCCGCGTCCGGCCTCGCCCGCACGGGCAGCCTCCACCGCGGCGTTGAGCGCCAGGATGTTGGTCTGGAAGGCGATGCTGTCGATCACACCGATGATCTCGGTCATTCGCTTTGAGGTGGCCTGGAGCGTGCCCATGCCCTCCATCGTCTGGTGCATCAGGCCGCTGGCCTGCTCGGTCTGGCGGTGCAGCCCAACGCTGACACGGCTGACCTCCTGCACGGTCTCGCCATTGCGGGTGACGGTATCGGCCGCCTCGCGCACGTTGGCTGTGGCCTGTTCCAGCGCAGCGGCCTGGGCCTGGGTGCGGTCTGCCAGTTGGGCACTGTCGTTGACGAGCTGCTGCCCCATGTGACCGAGCACGGCCGAGACGCTGCGCACGTCGGCCACGATGGCAGACAGGCTGGCGAGCATGGCCTGGAACTTGCGCCCCATTTCGGCCATCTCGTCGCGGCCGGGAATCACCGCAACGCCAGTCAGGTCTCCGCCCGTGGCCTGGTCGATCACGGTATCGAGCTTCTTCAGGCTGTCGATGGTGGCGTGCTTGAACGCCATCAAGCCGTAGATCAGGAGCACCAGCACCACCACGCCGCCGGAAACGAGGTAGATGATGTTCTGCGTGACGCGCGCCTCGCGGTCCTGCAGCACGGCCTGCAGACGCTCGTGGGCCACGCGGCCAAAGGCGCGCTGTGTCTCGACTGCCTTGCCGCCTTCTTCGAAGAAGGCGGAGGCATTGCCCATGAGCATGCCTGAGCCCAGCGTGAGCTTGATGGAGTTGGCAAAGTCGGTGTTGTTCTTCTGAACGTTCTTCCAGCCATCCGGGGCGAGCTCTCCGGCTCGCTCAAGGGACTCCAGCCGGTCCTGGATCTGGCGGGTGAGCGCAATCAGGCGATCCCCCTGGCTGCCGATGCGAATGGCTTCGGTGATGGCTTCGGATGATGAGCCCGCGTCAGGCCGCGCGAGCAGGCCAGCCCCCTCGGTGCGGACCAGGTCGGTGCCTTCCACCAGGGGCAGCACACGCTCGACCACGATGTCCATCAGAAAGGAACTTCCTGCATCGGGGTCAAGCAGCAGCTCCGAGGTCTCTGCCGTGAGGGACACCATGCGGATCAGCCGCGCGATCTGGTCGGAATGGCGGGCGAAGACGGTGGCACTCAGATCGGGCGTGGGATTGCCCTTGACCAGTTCCTGCAGGGTCTGATGCACGGAAAGCCAGTCGTTGGCCAGGCCCAGTTCAGGGTGGCTGGCGATGTCACGGGCCAGCGCCTCGATGGCGGCGGCCAATTCCTTGCGGGTGGCGTCGCGCCCTTGTTGCATGGAGGCCTCACCCGCGAGGATGAGGTGCGTCTGCCCCCGGTGCTTCTGGGTCAGGGCCACCACCTCGGAAATGCGGTTCACCACGGAGAGGCCCGCCAGCTCCTTCTGCGTGTACAGGCGCTGCTCCCAAAGGGTCTGCGTCATCAGCAGGACCATGGCCAGCATGGGCAAGACCAGCAGCGCTGCCATCGAGAAAAGCTTGACTGCCATTGGCAGGCGCTGCATGAGCGCGATGCCAGGCCCGAAAAAGCGGCGTGGTGAATCTGACATGATCTGAGCGGATGTGAAAAGTCCAGACAGGCCCGCCATGTTTCGGCGGGCCGGTGACAGCCGATCAGATGTTAATCGACCCCACCCCTCTGTTACGTCGAAGTTACAGGGGGATATCCCTAGGTCATTTTTGCTTTAAATGCTTCAACTGAGCTTACAAGAGTGCAGTTCTCATTTGATCAATGACGGTTTTGTAGTCGGGCTTGCCGAAGATGGCACTTCCCGCCACAAAGGTGTCGGCCCCGGCGTCGGCCACGCGGCGGATGTTGTCGGCCTTGATGCCGCCATCCACCTCCAGCCGGATGTCGCGGCCGCTGGCCTCGATGCGCTTGCGCGCCTGCTCGATCTTGCGCAGGGCAGAATCGATGAAACTTTGCCCCCCAAAACCGGGGTTGACGCTCATGATGAGGATGAGGTCGAGGTCATCGATCACCCAATCCAGCACGTCCAGGGACGTGGCCGGGTTGAAGGTGAGGCCCGCCTTGCAGCCACGCGCCTTGATGGCCTGCACGCTGCGGTGAACGTGAGCGGTGGCGTCGGGGTGGAAGCTCACCAGGTCGGCCCCGGCGTCAATGAACGCCCCGGCCAGCGCATCCACGGGCTGGATCATCAGGTGCACGTCGACGGGCACGGGCGTGCCATCGGCCTTTTTGGCGTGCGGCTTGAGCGCCTGGCAGACCATGGGGCCGAACGTCAGGTTGGGCACGTAGTGGTTGTCCATCACGTCGAAATGGATCCAGTCGGCGCCTGCGTTGATGACGTTGCGCACCTCCTCGCCCAGACGGGCAAAGTCGGCCGAGAGAATGGAAGGGGCGATGCGGTAAGTGGTCATGTCAGCCTCCGCCGAGCCGCCTCAAGGAGGCTGAAGCCCCCTCGGGGGGCAGCGAACAAAGTGAGCGTGGGGGCAGTTTCATTTCCGAATTGTCGCAGCTTCGCCGCCAAGGCTGGGTGACAATCGGTTCATGTCCAAGTACCAGTTCACCGTTGACACGCAGCCGCAATACCTGCCTGCCCAGTCCGCCCCCGAGGAGCGGGTCTACAGCTTCGCCTACACCATCACCATCCAGAACGTGGGCGAGGTGGCTGCCCAGCTGATTGCCAGACACTGGGACATTGAAGACGCCAACGGCCACACCGAGGAGGTGGACGGCCTGGGCGTGGTGGGCCACCAGCCGCTGCTGCAACCGGGTGAGTCGTTCCGCTACAGCAGCAGCGCCCGCCTGCGCACACCCATGGGGATCATGAGCGGGCACTATTTCTGCGTGGCCGTGGACGGCACCCGCTTCGAAGTGGCCATTCCACCCTTCGTGTTGCGCGCCGAAGGCGCTGGCACCAACCTGCACTGACGTTTGCCGATGAGCGACACCCCGCCGGACACGAACGCTCTGCTGGAAGCGCTGGACCCCGACGCCCCTTTGGCGCAGCGTCATTTGTGGCTGATAGGCACGCTGGACTGGCTGCGCGGCCCGCAACCCGACGTGCGCGCCACCTTCCAGCGCCTGGAAC
>CBKZAG010000080.1:0-14025 GCA_966692625.1 uncultured Comamonadaceae bacterium | reverse complement strand
GCGGGCGCCGTCGCCCACCCGTTCACCGACCACGAACTGCCGTGACGACATGGCACCCAGCAGGCGTTGGTGGCTCCGCAAAACATCGGTCTCGCCGCCCAGCATCAGGCTCATGGAGCCATCCCGCGCACGGGCTGGTCCGCCCGACATCGGCGCGTCCAGGCAATCCACACCCAGGGCGGCCAGTTGTTGCGCGGTGGTCTCGGCGTCTTGCGGCGAGATGGTGGGGCAAAGCAACACGACCTGCCCTGGCTGCAGGGCAGCTGCAGCGCCCTCGGCGCCGAAAAGCACGTCCCGCGTCTGCTCACCATCCACCACGGCCAACACCAACGCAGCGCCGGGCTTGAGCGACTGCGCTGCCAGCCGCGCGCTGGCCAGCACTTGGGCACCCGCAGCACCGGCACGGGCCTGCGCGGATTCCGATACGTCATTCACCGCCACGCACCAGCCCAGTTCGCAAAGGCGTTCAACCACGGCGCCGCCCATGTTGCCGGCCCCCACCACGGCCACGTCGGCCCAGGCACCGCAGGTCATGACTGCACCAGCCGCTTGGAACGGGCAATCGACATCAATATGCCCAGGCTGGCACCCAGCGTGACCATGGCCGTGCCCCCGTAGCTGATGAAGGGCAAGGGCACCCCCACCACCGGCAGGATGCCGCTGACCATGCCCATGTTCACAAAGGCATAGACGAAATAGATGAGCGTGAGCGCCCCAGCCAACAGGCGGGAGAACAGCGTGGGCGCTTCCACCGCAATGCGCAAGCCCCGGTAGAACAGGAACAGAAACGCCGCCTGCAAGGTGAGCACCCCCAGCAAGCCGAATTCCTCGGAGAAAGCAGCGAAGATGAAGTCGGTGGTGCGTTCCGGCACAAACTCCAGGTGAGTTTGCGTGCCTTGCATGAAGCCCTTGCCCCAGACGCCACCCGAGCCAATGGCGATCATGCCCTGGATGATGTGAAAGCCCTTGCCCAGCGGGTCCTTGGTCGGGTCCAGCAGCGTGCACACGCGCTGGCGCTGGTATTCGTGCAACACGTGCCAGTCCACCCCCGGCTGGCACCACTGCGGCTCCATCACGATGAGCGTGACGATACCCGCCACCCCCAGCAGCACGGGCGGCAGAATGAGCTTCCAGCTGAGCCCGGCAAAGAAGATGACGAAAAGGCCCGAAGCCGCCACCAGCAAGGTGGTGCCCAGGTCGGGCTGGCGCAGAATAAGCGCCGAAGGCACCGCCAGAATGAGCCCTGCCACCACAAAGTCCAGGGGCCGCAACTGCCCCTCGCGCTTCTGGAACCACCAGGCCAGCATCAGCGGCATGGCGATCTTCATCAATTCACTGGGCTGGATGACGACGCCCACATTGACCCAGCGTTGCGCCCCCTTCTTGGTGATGCCGAAGACGGCCACGGCAATCAGCAAGGCCACCCCCACCGTGTACAGCGGCACCGCCAGCGCCATGAGCCGCTGCGGCGGCACCTGCGCCATCACGAACAGCACCCCGGCCGCAATGAGCATGTTGCGCGCATGGTCCACGAAACGGGTGCCGTGGTCGTAGCCCACGGAATACATCACCCCCAGGCCGATGGTGGCCAGAATCAGTACGGCGAGCATGAACCAGCCGTCAAACCCCTGGAATACCGGGGCGACGCGCTGCCAGAGAGGAGGTTTTTGGATGACGACGGCCATGGGCCGGGATTATCTCCCGGTGTGACGTTAAGCTGCACGACCATGACGACGACACACCTGCTTTACCTGCACGGGTTCCGCTCATCCCCAAACTCCATGAAGGCCGTGAAGGTGGCTGAACGTGTTCAACGCGACCACCCCGCCGTGCACTGGTGGTGCCCGCAGCTGCCACCCTCGCCCCGCGAGGCCATAGCCCTGATACGCCAGGGCACCGCCAACTGGCCGCGCGAGGGCATGGCGGTGGTGGGTTCGTCGCTGGGTGGCTTTTACGCCACCCGCGTGGCGTTGGACACGGGCTGCCGCGCCGTGCTGCTGAACCCCGCCGTGGACCCGGCGCGCGACCTGGCCAAGTACATAGGCGAGCAGACCGCCTGGCACAACCCCGAGGAACGCTTCTACTTCCGCCCCGAATACGTGGACGAACTGCGTGACCTGGCAGGCGGCACCCTGCCCCACCCGAAACGGGTGATGGCCGTGATTGCCAAGGGCGACGAGGTGCTGGATTGGCGCGAAATGGTGGCCCGCTACCCCGGCGTCAACCTGAAGCTGCTGGAAGGCAGTGACCACGCCATCAGCGACTTTGACGACCACATAGACGAAGTGTTCGCTCACTTGCAGTTGGCCTGATTGGGCTGGCGGGCGGCTGCTACAGTGACGCCATGGCCAAAGACAAGACCCTGTATGCGTGCAACGAATGCGGCGGCACCAACCCGCGCTGGCTGGGCAAATGCCCGCATTGCGGTGCCTGGAACAGCCTGGTGGAAGTGGTGGCAGAGGCCCCCACCGCCAGCAAGAACCGCCTGAGCAGCGGCCCCAAGGGCCTGGCCCCCAGCGCAGAGCTGGCGGTGCTGAGCGAGATTGAAGCCGCCGACGTGGCGCGCGCCCCCACGGGCCTGGGCGAGCTGGACCGCGTTTTGGGCGGCGGCGTGGTGGAAGGCGGCGTGGTGCTGATTGGCGGCGACCCAGGCATCGGCAAATCCACCCTGCTGCTGCAGGCGCTGGACGCACTGCAACGCAGCAACCTATCAACCCTGTATGTGACTGGTGAGGAAAGCGGCGCACAGGTGGCCTTGCGTTCGCGCCGCCTGGGGCTGGAACAAAGCCAGGTGAAGGTGCTGGCCGAAATCCAGCTGGAGAAGATCGTGGCCACGCTGGACGCGCACCGCCCGGCCATTGCGGTCATCGACTCCATCCAGACGCTGTACTCCGACCAGCTCAGTTCTGCCCCCGGCTCGGTGGCGCAGGTGCGGGAATGTGCCGCCCACCTGACGCGTGCCGCCAAGGCCAGCGGTGTGGCCATCGTGCTGGTGGGCCACGTGACCAAGGAAGGCGCCCTGGCCGGCCCGCGCGTGCTGGAACACATGGTAGACACCGTGCTCTACTTCGAGGGCGACACCCACAGCAGCTACCGGCTGATCCGCGCCATCAAGAACCGCTTCGGCGCGGTCAACGAGATTGGCGTGTTCGCCATGACGGAGCGCGGCCTGAAAGGCGTGGCCAACCCGAGCGCGATCTTTTTGTCGCAGCACTCGCAGCCCGTGCCGGGCAGCTGCGTGCTGGTGACGCTGGAAGGCACGCGGCCCATGCTGGTGGAGATTCAAGCTTTGGTGGACAGCGGCGGCCCCAGCCCGCGCCGCCTGAGCGTGGGCCTGGAACGCGACCGCCTGGCCATGCTGCTGGCGGTGCTGCACCGGCACGCGGGCGTGGCCTGCATGGACCAGGACGTGTTCGTCAACGCAGTGGGGGGCGTGCGCATCAGCGAACCCGCCGCCGACCTGGCCGCCATGCTGGCCATCACCTCCAGCCTGCGCGGCAAGGCGCTGCCGCAAGGTTTTCTGGCCTTTGGCGAAGTGGGCCTGGCAGGTGAGGTGCGCCCCGCACCGCGCGGGCAGGAACGGCTGAAGGAAGCGGCCAAGCTCGGCTTCAGCGTGGCCGTGGTGCCCAAGGCCAACTTGCCCAAGAAAAGCGACACCGCGTTGACCAAGGCGCTGGAGGGCATGCGCATCTTCCCGGTGGAGCGGATCGAGGAGGCGCTGGAGGTGGTGCGGGGGTTGTGACGTAACTCGCACGCCTTGACTCTGCTGAAAGCTTAGCCAAAAAATGACACCTAACCCGTAACTCCACCGGGACGCCAGTTCGTTCACCCACCGCAGTAAAGCCGACGAGCGAACCGTGGTGGTATGGTGAGCGACATCATTTCGAAAGCGACCCACATGGCAAAGCCCAACTACCAGTACGAAAAACGTCAGCGAGAGCTGCAAAAAAAGCAGAAGAAAGAGGAGAAGGCCCAGCGCAAGGCCCACGCCGAACCGGCGGCACAAGAGCCTCCCTCCCCTCCCGCGCAGAACGAACCTGTCACCGGATGAAGTGCCCCCAGACCTCAACGCGCCTGAAACATCCCCTTCGTGAATAATGTCGACGCCAGATTTTCCAGCATGTCACGCGTGATGGATGCAAGCTCAAAATTCGGCTTCCAGCCCCAGTCTTTGCGAGCGCATTCGTCATCAATTGAGTTGGGCCAACTGGCTGCGATCGCCTGCCGGAAGTCGACGTCGTAGCGGATCTTGAACGCCGGCACATGTTTCTTGATTTCCGCCGCCAGTTGAGAGGGCGAAAAACTGGTGCCAGCCAAGTTGTAACTGCCTCGCTCGCTGATGCATTCTGCGGGCGCCTCCATCAACTCGATGGTCCCTCTCACAGCATCATCCATGTACATCATCGGCAGTTCCTCGTCCGGCTCAAGAAAGCAGGCGTAGGTTTCCCCTTTGAGTGCCGAATGAAAGATATCAATCGCGTAGTCGGTGGTGCCTCCACCAGGCAGGGTTTTGTGCGAAATCAGGCCGGGATAGCGAATGCTCCGGACATCCACGCCATGATTCTTGAAGTACCAGCGACACCACCCCTCGCCCGCAAGCTTGGAAATGCCATAAACAGTTGACGGCTCCATGACCGTGCTTTGTGGTGTTCGGTTTTTGGGAGTGGTAGGACCAAAGGCAGCGATCGAGCTGGGCCAGAACACCCTGTCAATGCTCTTCTGACGGGCCAACTCGAGCACGTTGAGCAGGCCGGTCATGTTCAGATTCCACGCCCATGCCGGAGCTTGCTCGCCTGTGGCCGACAGCGCTGCCGCCAAGTGATAGATTTGTGTGATTCGATGCTTGTCGACGACACCTTTGAGTTGACCACTGTCGGTCACATCAAGAACTTCATGCGCCAGATGTGGATGCCGTCCGTTAGGCACCCGATCACTCGTGATGACGTTTTCGGCCCCGTAGCGCTCAGCAAGGGCCAAAGCCAACTCGGTACCCAACTGCCCATTGGCACCGATGATCAAGATGCGGGGCTTCGTCATTTTGTCACTCCAAGTTCTTTGCCTGCCTGCGCAAACGCCTTGAGCGCCGCATCCAGTTGCTCTTTGGTGTGGTTGGCGCTGACCTGGACCCGAATGCGCGCCTGACCTTTGGGAACCACGGGGAAGAAGAATCCGACGACATAGACGCCAAGCTCCAGCAGCCGTTGCGAAAGACCTTGAGCCAGCACGGAGTCATAGACCATGACGGGAATGATCGGGTGGTTGCCCGGCTTGATGTCAAAACCAATCGCCTGCAAACCAGAGCGCAGATACTGAGCGTTGTATTCCAGCTGGTCGCGAAGGCTGCTGTCTGCCTCGAGCAGATCGAGCACCTTGATCGTTGCGCCGACAATGGCTGGCGCAACCGTGTTCGAGAAAAGATAGGGACGGGAGCGCTGGCGCAACAGCGAAACGACCTCTGCACGAGCGCTGGTGAAGCCCCCCGAGGCGCCGCCCAGAGCCTTGCCCAGCGTACCGGTGATGATATCGATCTTGCCAAACACACCACGGTACTCGTGCGTACCGCGGCCTCGCGACCCCAGGAAACCTGTGGCATGGCATTCGTCAATACCGAGCAGCGCTCCAAACTCGTCGCACAACTCGCGAATCTCGTCCAACCGGGCAATCGTGCCGTCCATCGAGAAAACGCCGTCCGTGAAAACAAGCTTGAACCGGGCACCCGCTGCATCAGCCTCTTGGAGTTGGCGGCGAAGGTCCTGCATGTCGTCATGCTTGTAGCGAAAACGCTTCGCCTTGCTCAACCGTATGCCGTCAATGATCGATGCGTGATTCAGCTCGTCACTGATGACCGCGTCTTCAGCGGACAGCAGTGTTTCAAACAAACCTCCGTTGGCATCAAAGGCCGATCCGTAGAGGATCGTGTCTTCAGTACCCAGAAAGCTGGACAGGCGGCGCTCGAGCACCTTGTGCAGGTCTTGTGTGCCACAGATGAAGCGGACAGAACTCAGCCCAAAACCTCGCTCTGACAAGGCGCTGCGTGCGGCATCCAGCACAGCAGGATGCGATGACAAGCCCAAGTAGTTGTTGGCACAAAGGTTGATCACCTCGCGGCCATCCTGCGTGCTGATTGCACCGGCTTGAGGTGACGTGATGATCCGCTCGGTCTTGAACAGACCTGCCTCCCGAATGGATTCGAGTTCGGCACGAATCGATGAATAGAAGTCCGGCGTTTGTGACATAGCGGTTATCCTTTGAGTGGCCAAAAGTTCTTCATATCGAACTTATCCATCATGAAGAACATGTGTTCAGTATATCGAACAACAAATCATGACGCAAGCACACGAGAACCAGTACAAACCCGATGGTCCGCCGGTGATCGGCGCCAAGCTGCAGTCGATGCGACAGACGCAGAAGCTGTCACTGGACGAGCTGTCTCGCCGCGCGGGCGTCTCAAAGTCCATGCTCTCGCAGATCGAGCGCAACCAGGCCAACCCAACGGTTGCCGTTATGTGGCGGTTGTCCAACGCCCTGGGGGTGGATCTTGCTGCCTTTCTTTCGAGCGATTCAGACACTCCCCAGGCGCCAACAATCACGGTAGTGGCCGAACATGCGACCCCCGTGATTCGCAGTCCGGACGGCAAGTGCGAACTCAAGATTCTTGGGCCAATAGACCTCGCAGGCAGACTGGAGTGGTACCGGCTGTCGATCGAGCCCGGCGGGGTTCTGGCTTCAGAAGCTCATGAACGAGGCACCCGCGAACACCTCACCATCTTGAGTGGACAAATACTGGTCAGATCTTCTGGCATAGAAAGGAAGCTCAGCCATGGAGAGACGGGGCGTTACGCCGTTGACGTTCAACACGCCCTGTCCAACCCCGGCAAGAGCGCTGCAACGGCACTCCTCGTGGTGGAGTACGCCCAATAAAATGCGGCGCCGCTGGCTTTTCCGCATAACTGATGACTCAGCGCTGAGCGCCAATCCCGGCTAAAATTCGCGTTTCGGCCTGAAAAACCGATTCGCCCGATGGGTTCCCTCGCCCCCATCCTGTCTTCAAAAAAAAGGACCCCCACCATGGCTTCCCTTCATGGCGCCGCTGAACTGCGCGGCCGCTCCGCCCTGCCAGCCCTCGTGGCTGTGCACATCGCCCTCATCATCGCCAGCAACTACCTGGTGCAAATCCCCTTCGAGGTGATGGGCTTGCACACCACCTGGGGCTCGTTCACCTTCCCGCTGGTCTTTGTGGCCACCGACCTCACCGTGCGCCTGCTGGGCAAAGAGGTGGCACGTGGCGTGATTGCCCGCGTGATGCTGCCCGCGCTGGTGGCTTCATACGCCGTCTCGGTGCTGTTCTTTGAAGGCGCATTCAGCGGCTGGGCGTCACTGGCGGCATTCAATGGCTTCGTCTTCCGCATTGCGCTGGCCAGCTTCGTGGCCTACGTGGCGGGCCAGTTGCTGGACATTGCCGTGTTTTCCCGGGTGCGCCAGGTGGCCGCATGGTGGGTGGCGCCCGCTGCTTCTACTGTTGTGGGTAGCCTGCTGGACACGGTGCTGTTCTTCTCGGTGGCATTCCACAACAGCAGCGACGCCTTCATGGCTGAGCACTGGGTGGAAATTGCCACGGTGGATTACTTCACCAAGCTGGGCGTGAGCCTGGTGTGCTTCCTGCCCCTGTACGGCGTGCTCCTGAGCACGTTGATGAAGGTGTTCAAGCCCGCGCCGCAGGCCGTGGCTGCCTGACGGGAGCGCGCCATGAGCAACAACAAACCCGCTGTCGTCCTGCTCAGTGGTGGGCTGGATTCTTCCACCGTGCTGGCCATGGCCAAGGCACAGGGCTACACCCCCTACGCGCTGAGCTTCAGCTACGGCCAGCGCCACGTTCATGAACTGCAGGCCGCCGAAGCCGTGGCTCGCGCGCTGGGCGCAGCCAAGCACGTGGTCGCGCAAATCGACCTGCGCGAATTTGGCGGCTCCGCCCTCACGGCCGACATCGCCGTGCCCAAGGGCCGGTCGGTGGACGACATGGGCCACGGCATCCCTGTAACCTACGTGCCCGCGCGCAACACCGTGTTCCTGAGCTTCGCGCTGGCCTGGGCCGAAACGCTGGGCGCGTCGGACATCCTCATCGGCGTCAACGCGCTGGACTACTCGGGCTACCCCGACTGCCGCCCGGAGTACATCGCCGCCTTTGAAACGCTGGCCAACCTGGCCACCAAGGCCGGGGTGGAAGGCACACAGAAGCTCAAGATCCACAGCCCGCTGATGGCACTGAACAAGGCGCAGATCATTCAGGAAGGCCTGCGCCTGGGTGTGGACTACGCACTCACCAGCAGCTGCTACGACCCGGGGCCGGACGGCAAACCTTGCGGCGGCTGCGATTCGTGCCTGCTGCGCGCCAAGGGCTTTGCCGAAGCTGGCCACGCGGACCCGCTGTGGGTGCGCTTCGGCATGGCCTGAGCGCGAGGGCCTGAACATGCACATCCTCCACACCGCCGAGGCGGGCTTTGAGGCCGCCCGGCGCATAGACGCGTTGCCCGAAGGGCATCCCAAGAAACGCCTGCACGGGCACAGCTTCGTGGCGCGCCTGCGCGGCACCACCGATGCGGGCTGGGCCGCCTTTGCCGGGGGCGAAGTGGACCAACTGCGCCGCCACCTGGCCACAGGCGTACAAGTGCTGGACCACGCCTGCCTGAACGACCATGTGCCCAACCCCACCGACACGCAGTTGGCCCGGTGGCTGCAACAACGGCTGCAAGGCGATGGCCTGCACCTGCGACAGGTGAGCGTGCAGAGCACCCGCACCAGCGGCGTGGAGATTGACGCCCAGGGCCAGGCCCACGTGTGGCGCCGTTACGTTTTGCATGCGGCCCACCAACTGCCCAATGTGCCGGAAGGGCATAAATGCGGCCGCATGCATGGGCATGGCTTCGAGGTGCTGCTGCACGCCCGCCAAAGCGGCACCACGCCAGTGGACGCCGACCAACTGGACGCCCTGTGGGCGCCGCTGCACCAGTTACTGGATCACGCCTGCCTGAACAACATCCCCGGCCTGCAGAACCCGACGAGCGAGGTGATGTCTGGCTGGCTCTGGCGCCAGCTCAAGCCCCTGTTGCCGGAACTCTCATGGGTGACGGTGTTTGAAACCGCATCGTGCGGCGCCAGCCATGACGGGCAGCACTACCGCATCTGGAAGGAAATGACGCTGGACAGCGCCGTGCGCCTGCGGCATGCGCCCGAACACAGCCCGCTGCAACGCCTGCACGGGCACACCTTCACCCTGCGCCTGCACCTGTGCGCCCCGCTGGACGAGGTGATGGGCTGGACCGTGGACTTTGGCGACGTAAAACGCCTGTTTGACCCCATCTTCAAGGCCCTGGACCACCGCCCGCTGCACGAACTGGCCGGGCTGCCCGACTGCGACTGCGCCAGCCTGGCACGCTGGGTGCTGGGGCAGGCGCGCAGCGAATTACCAGCGCTGAACCGCGTAGACCTGCACGAGACTCCAGGGTGCGGCGCCGTGGCCTTGCTTGGCGACAGCGAAGCAGCTTTGCCCATCTGAACACCAAGACCTGAGCATGACCTACGCTGTCAAGGAAATCTTCTACACCCTGCAAGGCGAAGGTGGGCAGGCGGGCCGTGCCGCCGTGTTCTGCCGTTTTGCGGGCTGCAACCTGTGGAGCGGGCGTGAGGAAGACCGCGCCCAGGCCGTTTGCCGTTTCTGCGACACCGACTTCGTGGGCACCGACGGCACTGGCGGCGGCAAGTTCGCCACCGCCCAGGCGCTGGCTGAGGCCGTGCGTTCGCACTGGCCCGCGCAGAATGGGACCTCTGCCGGCGGCACGCCGCTGGTGGTGTGCACCGGGGGCGAACCGTTGCTTCAGCTCGACTCACCGTTGATAGACGCCCTGCACGCACAGGGGTTCGAGATTGCCGTGGAAACCAACGGCACCCAACCCATTCCCCCCGGGCTGGACTGGGTGTGCGTGAGCCCCAAGGCAGGCAGCGAACTGGTGGCCACAGCGGGCGACGAACTCAAGCTGGTGTTTCCCCAGCCCGACGCCATGCCTGGGCAGTTCGAGCACCTGGCGTTCCGCCACTTTTTCCTGCAACCCATGGACGGCCCGCTGCGCGAGCAGCACACCCAGGCCGCCGTGGCGCACTGCATGGCCCACCCGAAGTGGCGCCTGTCGCTACAGACCCACAAGCTGTTGGGCATACCCTGAGCGGCCACCCCCGGTAAACTTGAGCCTTGGGCAGCGTCCATAGCGACCTGCCCTTTCGCTGCGTTCCCCCACCACCCGAAAGCCCCATTTTGTTTGCTCTGTTCGATGAAGCCGGCAAGTTCCTGACCGGTCGCGTGTTGTCCGAAGCCGAAAGCTCGCTGCAGGTAGAGCTGGAGACGGGCAAGCGCGTCAAGGTCAAGTCGGCCAACGTGTTGCTGAAGTTCGACAAACCCGCACCCTCCGCGCTGATGAACGCGGCGCAGTCGCTGGCGGGCGACATCGAGCTGGACCTGGCCTGGGAATTCGCGCCTGAGGACGAATTCGGCTTTGCAGACCTGGCACGCGACTACTTCAGCGAACAAGCCACACTGGAACAGCAAGTGGCCGCGCTGCTGCGCCTGAGCGAGGCGCCGCACTACTTCCGCCGCGCGGGCAAGGGTCGCTACAAGAAGGCCCCCGCCGAGGTGCTGCAACAAGCACTGGCCGCCATTGAAAAGAAAAAGCAGGTGCAGGCGCTGATCGACCAGTGGGCCGCCGAACTGGCTGCAGGCCAGTGCCCCGCCCCTGTGCGCGAACAGCTCTACAAGATTCTGTTCAAGCCCGACAAGAACGCGCCGGAATACAAGGCCGTGGTGCACGCTGCGCGCGAAACCCACCTCGCCCCGCTGGCGCTGCTGCAAAAGGCAGGCGCCATCAGCAACGCCTACCAGTTCCACTGGCAGCGCTTTCTGTTCGAGCATTTCCCCAAGGGCACGGGCTTCCCTGCGCTGCAGGCGCCGCCCGTGACCGACGAGCTACCACTGGCCAGCGTCAACGCCTTCTCGGTCGATGACTCCAGCACCACCGAAATCGACGACGCACTGAGCGTGCAGGGCCTGGGCAGCGGCACCGTGACGCTGGGTATCCACATTGCCGCACCGGGCCTGGCCATCCAGCCCGACAGCGCGATCGACCAGGTGGCGCGCAACCGCCTGTCCACCGTCTACATGCCGGGCCACAAAGTCACCATGTTGCCCGATGAGGTGGTGCAGACCTACACGCTGGAAGCGGGCGGTCCGCGCCCCGCCCTGTCGCTGTACCTGACCATTGACGAAGCCGACCTGACGGTGCGCGACAGCGCCACCCGGCTGGAGCAGGTGCCCATTCAGCACAACCTGCGGCACGACCAACTGGACCAGGCCATCACCGCTGAATGGCTACTGGACCCCGCCGCCCCAGCAGGCGCCCCGCTGGCCGACGACGTGGCCGCGTTGCGCCCGGAACTGGCCTTCCTGTACCGCCTGGCGCTGGCCTGCAAAGCCCGCCGTGAAGTGGTGCGCGGCAAACCCGAAACCTTCACCCGCCCTGACTACACCTTCAAACTCGAAGGCGTGCAGGGCAACGAGCCGCACGGCGACGAAACCGTCATCATCGGCACGCGTTCGCGCGGTGCACCGCTGGACCTGATGGTGGCCGAAGCCATGATCCTGGCCAACAGCACCTGGGGCCAATTGCTGGCCGACAGCGGCGTGCCCGGCATCTACCGCAGCCAGGCCAGCCTGGCGCCGGGTATGAAGGTGCGCATGGGCGCCAAGGCCCTGCCCCACGCGGGCATTGGCGTGCCCTGCTATGCCTGGAGCACCTCGCCCCTGCGCCGCTACACCGACCTGGTCAACCAGTGGCAGATCATTGCCTGTGCGCGCCACGGCAAGACCGCCGCACTGGTGGCACCGTTCAAGCCCAAGGACGCCGGTCTGTTCTCGGTGATCAGCGCGTTTGACGCCGCCTACACCGCCTACAACCAGTTCCAGAACGGCATGGAACGTTACTGGACGCTGCACTACCTGCAGCAGCACGCGCTGAGCGAAATCACCGCCACCGTCATCAAAGACAACCTGGTGCGCGCCGACACCCTGCCATTGGTGTTCCCCGTGCTGGGTGCCGACGGCCTGCCGCGTGGCGCCCAGGTGCGCGTACGCTTAGGGCAGATCGACGACATCTCTCTGGAAATCAACGGCACGGTGATCGAGCGGCTGGATCAGACGGCACTGGCCGAGGCCATGGATGAGGAAAGCGAGGACGAGGCCGAATTGGCCGCACCGCTGACCATTGCCATGGACGTGAACGACGACGCCCCCGCCGACAAACCCACTGACGCGGGCAGTGCCAGTGCCAACGGCGGCACTGCGGGATAATTTGACGCCGTGAACTTCCTGCGCCGACTCAGCACCCTGCAGATCGCTCTGGCGGTGTCTGTGCTGGCGCACGCTGCCCTGTTGACGGTGCGTTTTGTGGCGCCACAGGCCTACAACAGGGTGTTCCAGGACACGCCGCTGGAGGTGGTACTCGTCAACGCCCGCAGTGACGAAAAGCCCACCAAGGCGCAAGCCATTGCCCAGGCCAGTCTGGCTGGTGGTGGCGAGGCAGAACGTGGCCGCGCCACCTCCCCCCTTCCTCCTTCACCTCAGGCGCGGTTGGGTGACGCACTGGAAGAGGAAGAGCGGCGCATCGAAGCCATGAAGGAACAGCAGAACCGGCTGCTGGCGCAACTTCGCAAACAGTTGGCGAGCATGCCCCCGCCCGACCCGAATGCGCAGGCTCAACCCGATACCGAAGAGCGGGAGCGCAAGCGGCAGGCCTTGGTGAAGGTATTGGCCGAGATTGAAAAACGCATCAACGAAGAAAACGCCCGCCCACGCAAGCGCTACATCAGCCCTGCCACGCGCGAAGAGGTCTACGCCGTCTACTACGACGAACTTCGCAGGCGCATTGAAGAACGGGGCACCGCGAACTTCCCCGAAATTGCCGGGCGCAAGCTGTATGGCGAATTGACCATGGTGATCACCGTGAACCACGACGGCAAGGTGCTGGACACCGAGGTGGTTCAAGGCTCGGGGCAGAACGTGCTGGACAACCGGGCACAAGCCATTGTTCGTGGCTTGAATTTTGGCCGTTTCAACGAAGCCATGCGCCGCCGTGCAGACCAGATCGTGGTGGTGTCGCGCTTTCGCTTCACACGAGACGAAACCTTGCAAACGCAGTTGAGCACCCAATGAAGAAGAAAGGTGTGTTGAGCGCCCTGTTGGCCTGGGCTGGCTGGCTCGTGCTGGCTGGCGTGGCACTGCAGATATTCTTTGTGGGACGTATAGCGTTGATGGCTGTGCTGGCGCCACAGAGCACCGCGTTCCAACGATCAGAGGCGTGGCAGCTCCTGCAAGGCGACGGCCGTTTCATCTGGTCGCAACAGTGGGTGGACTACGGTCAGATATCGCCCCACCTCAAACGCGCGGTGATTGCGTCGGAAGACGCCACCTTTGCGTCCCACGGTGGTGTGGACTGGGAAGCCATACAGTCTGCCTGGGAAAAGAACGCACGCCGCATTGCACAGGCCGAACGCCGCGCGGCCCAGGCCAAACACCCCAGCCAAGTGCGTCCGGCGCGCATCGTGGGGGGCTCCACCATCACACAACAACTGGCCAAGAACCTCATGCTTTCGGGTGAGCGGAACATGCTGCGCAAAGGACAGGAACTGCTGCTGGCCCTGACACTGGAAGTCTTGCTGAGCAAGGAGCGTATTCTGGAGATCTATCTGAACAGCGTGGAATGGGGCGAAGGCGTGTTTGGCGCCGAGGCCGCAGCCCAGCGTTACTTCAAGAAATCGGCACGCCAGTTGAGCTCCTACGAAGCCGCCAGGCTGGCCGTGATGCTGCCCGCCCCCAAGCGCTTCGAGGACCGCATGAATTCTGGTTACCTGACCGGGCGCGCCAGCACCATCGTTGCCCGCATGGGTGACGTTCAGTTGCCCTGAAAAGCGCGCCGTCTGCTACAA
>CBKZAG010000079.1:0-14046 GCA_966692625.1 uncultured Comamonadaceae bacterium | reverse complement strand
GCAGTTGCTCCAGCGCCTGCGTGGCCATGGGGCCGCGCCAGATCATGGCTTCGTCCTTGTCCACCAGGAAACCGATGGAAATGACCTGCACGCCGTAGTTCTCCAGCGGCTCCATGGTCTGGCCGTCCACGCTCTCGGGGCGGCCTTCGATGCCCATCATCATCGGCTGGCTGGGGCCGTAGATGTCGGCGTCCAGAATGCCCACGCTGGCGCCCTCGGCGGCCAGCGCCAGCGCCAGGTTCACGGCGGTGGTGCTCTTGCCCACGCCGCCCTTGCCAGACGCCACGGCAATGATGTTCTTCACGTTCGGCAGCAGCTGCACGCCGCGCTGCACCGCGTGGGCCAGGATTTTGACGGACAGGTTGACCGAGACGTTCTCCACCCCGGCCACGCCCTTGGCCGCGGCGATCAGCGCCTTGCGCAGACCCGGCATCTGGCTCTTGGCGGGATAGCCCAGCTCCACGTCAAACGAGACGTCGCCGTCGTGAACCTGCAGGTTCTTCAGCGCCTTGGTGGAAACGAAATCCTTGCCCGTGTTCGGGTCTTGCACGGTTTGCAGCGCCTGCAGCAGCGCCTGTTGGTCAACGGCCATGGGGTACGGGTCTCCGCAAAGGTGGTGGTTTGTTCGCTGCGAAGTCTAACCGCCCGGGTTTGCCCTTTTGCCGAGCAGGCCCATGGAAGCCCCAGGAGGAAAAGAAGAGCGCGCTCAGGCTGCACCGCGGAAGCGCGACATGGCCTGGCGCCGGAACTCGGACGGCGTGACGCCCTTGATGTCCAGGAAACGCCGGTTGAAGTTCGCCACGTTGTTGAAGCCGACCTCGTAGCAGATGTCGGCGATGCGCTGGTCGGACTCCATGAGCAACTGGCAGGCACGGTTGACGCGGACCCGGTTGACGAAGTCGGTGAACGTATTGCCGGTCGTCTTGCGAAAGAAGCGGCTGAACTGGCTCTCACTCGTGCTCACCTCCCTGGCCAATTCCGCGGCGGACAGGGGCTCCGCCATGCGCTCCATGATGCGGCTGACCACGGCCTCGACACGGTCGAGAGAATCGTCGTCCTCGTCACTCTGCAGTTGCACGGTAGAAAGCAACCTGTAGTCTGTGCACGCCGCCAGATCCGACAGGAAGGCGCAGAAAGCGCTGAAGCGTTTCATGCCACTGCTGAACTTGATGTTGTGCCAATGCTGCTGCGCCCGCTCCGACAAACCGAAGAACTCGATGCCGTGTTTGGAGCGTTCGAGCATGGGCATCAACTCGGCCAGCTCGGGAATGCTCTCGGCAGCACGCTGCAGGGGCTCGTGCGAGAACTGGACCACCAGATCGCGCAACGGCACGCCACCCTCGGGCAGGTCGGTGCTGACCCAGTTGTGCGGAATGCGTGGACCGGTCAGTACCACCTGGCCAGGCTGGAAATAACCGATCCAGTCCCCCACGAACACCTTGCCGCTGGTGGCGGTGATGATGTGCAGCTCGTACTCGTCGTGGTAGTGCCAGCGCGCCAGTGGCGTGGGGTAGCCGTGCGACAGGCAGCGGATCATGCCCACTTCCTCTGGCCGCTCGTAGCCCAGTGCCGGCGAGCGGGTGAAGTCGTGTTCCAGCTCCGGTTTGAGCTGACGGGGAGACTGGCGGAGCCGGACGGTCATGGTGGGGCACTCAAAGCAGGTATCAACACATCATCGAAGTATCGGCACTGCGGCGCGCTCAGGCAATGGCTGGCACGCCGTGCCTGGCCACAAAATGCGCCACCCGCTCGCTGGCGTGGCGCACGGCATTGACCAGGCGCTCATCCCCTGCCAGATCGCCCCACAGGGGCACGTCGGCACAGAACGCCGCGACCGGATCGGGGGCCTCACACATGGCATGGGCCACGGCCGGGTCCATGGCCTGATCCTGGTAGGTGTAGGGAATCTGCCCCGCATGCCAGCGCCGAAGGTACGCCAGAAAAAGTGCGGGCAGCATGGCCACGCTGTCGATGCCCTCGCCGCGTGCCAGCCGCTCGCGAATGGTCGGTGCGATGAAGCCGGGGATCTTGCTGAAGCCATCCATGGCGACGCGCTGGTTGGTGTCGCGGATGGCGGAGTTGCCGAAGCGGTCCAGCACCACGTCGCGGTACCTGGGCAGATCGATGGGGCATGGGTGTTCTGGCGTGTCCAGCACCGGGATGGTGTCGTGGGTCACGTAGTCGTGGGCCATCTGGCGGATGGCCGCATCGTGCGTGCCCTCATGGATGTAGAGGTAGCCCGCCAGCGTGCCCGCCCAGGCGATGCAGGAGTGCGTGGCGTTGAGCAGGCGGATCTTGGCCTCCTCGTAGGCGTCCACCGAATCCACCATTTCCACGCCCACCTTCTCCCAGGCGGGGCGGCCGGCGATGAAACGGTCCTCGATCACCCACTGGATGAAGCTCTCCCCCATCAGGGCGGCCGGGTCGTCCACCCCGGTGGCAGCCTTGACGCGCTCGCGCACGTCGGGCGTGGGACGCGGGGTGATGCGGTCGACCATGGCGTTGGGACTGGTGGTGTGGTCCTGCACCCACGCCAGCAGCTCCAGGTCACCCGCAAGTTCGATGAACTGCAGCAGCCCGCTGCGGGAACGGTCGCCGTTGTGGCGCAGGTTGTCGCAGTTGAGCAGCGTCACCGGCCCGCCGCCACAGGCCTGGCGGGCGCGCAGGATGGCGGTGAGCGCACCGTAGATGGTGGAGCCAGGACGCCCGGCACGCGCGGCGTCCAGATCGGCGCGCAGGTCGGCGAAATTGTGCAGGTCCAACCGGTTGCGGGCGTCCAGGTAGTAGCCGGCCTCGGTCACGGTGAATGAGACGATCTTCGTCGAAGCGCTGGCCCCTTCGGCAATCAGGCCAGCCAGGCCAGGCGCATAGGGAATGACCTTGCGGATGGACGCGATACGCTCGTAACGGTGCTCGCCGGACGGCGAGATCGTCTCCAGCATGTAGGCGCCATCCTGGGCAACCAGCGCCGCAATGGTGTCGGCCATGTCGGGACGCGTGTTGCCTCCTGCCAGCGCCCACGACGTGTCGCCGGTTTTCATCAGCTCGTTCAGGTAAACCGCCTGGTGGGCGCGGTGAAACGACCCCAGGCCCAGATGCAGCATCACGTTCATGTAAAAAAATCCCAAAGACTCACAGGTCGAAGTTCGTGGGCATCATCACCACGTCACGTATCGTCATGCCGCGCGGGCGCGTCAGCATGAACATCACCACGTCGGCCACCTCACTGGCCTCGATCAGGCTGCCGCTTTCCCGTGCCTGGGCCAGCTTTTCGGCCGGCCAGTCGGCCAGCAGCGACGTGATCACCGGGCCGGGCGATATCGCGCCAACCCTTATCCCGTGTTTGAACACCTGGCGGCGCACCGTCTGCACGAAGCAGTTGATGGCCCACTTGGACGAGGCGTACACCGGCTCCCACGGCGTGGGGAAGTGGGCCGCCAGCGAGCTGGTGACGATGATGTCGCCCGTGCGCCGCTCGATCATGTGCGGCAGCACGTCGCGCACGTTCTTCATCACAACGTTGATGTTGAGGTTGAGCATGCGGTCGATGGCATCCGCCTCGGCGTCCACCAGGTCCCCGCCAACGTACAGACCGGCGTTGGCGTGGAACACGTCCAGTTGCCCGGCCAGCGCCAGCACGCGCGGCAGCAGCGTGGCGCACTGACTGGGGTCGAGCAGGTCCATCACGAGCGGCATGGCCATGTCACCGAGCCGGGCGCACACGGTCTCCAGCGCATCGCGGTCGCGGTCCACCAGCACCACCCGCGCGCCTGCGGCCAGCATCGCCTCGGCGCTGGCCAGGCCAATGCCCGACGCCGCCCCCGTGACCGCACCGGCCTTGCCTTGCAAAGTTGCATTCATCACAGACCCTTTCGCTCAGCCGCGCGCGCTCACCACGCGGCCTTGCGCGTCGAACCAGTGCGCCTCGTTGGCGGCAATCCCCACCCCCACCCGGTCCCCCGGGCTCAGACTCGTGCGCTCGTTCTGCCGCGCCACCAGTTGCGCGCCCTCGGGCGTGCTCACGTAGATCAGTGTTTCGGCGCCCAGGGCCTCCACCAGCTCCACCTGGGCGCTCATCGCACCTTCGCCGGTCCGGTGCAAGCTCACGCTTTCCGGGCGCAGGCCGATGGAGCCTCCAGCCGCCTCGGCAGGGGCCTGGTCACGCACCACGGCCGGCATCTGTGCCAGCGGCGTCACGTTCATCTGCGGCGTGCCGATGAACTGCGCCACGAACTGGTTGGCCGGGCGGTCGTACAACTCCAGGGGGGTGCCCACCTGCTCGATCTGGCCGTCGCGCAGCACCACCACGCGGTCGGCCAGGGTCATGGCTTCCACCTGGTCGTGGGTCACGTAGATGGTGGTGGCCCCCAGCTCGCGGTGCAGCTTGGCAATCTCCACGCGCGTCTGCCCGCGCAGCGCCGCGTCCAGGTTGGACAGCGGCTCGTCGAACAGGAACACCTTGGGCGCGCGCACGATGGCGCGGCCGATGGCCACCCGCTGCCGCTGCCCGCCTGACAACTCTTTCGGTGTGCGCTGCAGGTAGGGCGTGAGGTTGAGGATGGCCGCCGCGCGCTCCACCTTCTCGCGGATGACCGGGGCCGGTTCCTTGGCCAGCTTCAGCGCGAAGCTCATGTTCTCGTACACGCTCATGTGCGGGTACAGCGCGTAGCTCTGGAACACCATCGCCAGGTCGCGCTTGCTCGATGCCAGGTGGGTGATGTCGCGGCCGTCCAGCAGCAGCTTGCCGCCGTCGATGGCTTCCAGACCCGCGATCAGGCGCAGCAGGGTGGATTTGCCACAACCCGATGGACCGACGAACACCACGAACTCGCCTTTCTCGATGGACAAGTCCACCCCCTTGATGGCGCGGTGCTCGCCGAAGTATTTTTCGATGCCTTGAAGTTGAAGAAACGACATGGTGGACTCCTGTCTTTCGTGATGGGTATTGGGCGCGCTCACTTGACGGCGCCGAAGGTCAAGCCCTGCACCAGTTGCTTCTGGCTGAACCAGCCAAAAACGACGATGGGGGCAATGGCCAGCAGGGAGGCCGCGGACAGCTTGGCCCAGAACAGGCCCTCGGGGCTGGAGTAGCTGGCAATCAGTGTGGCCAGCGTGCCGCCATTGGCAGAGGTGAGGTTGAGACTCCAGAACGCTTCGTTCCAGCTCAGCACCAGGCACAGCAGGCCAGTGGAGGCCAGCCCGCCCATGCCCAGCGGCAACAGCACGTAGCGGAACTCCTGCCACAGCGTGGCGCCGTCCATGCGCGAAGCCTCCAGGATCTCGTGCGGGATGTCCTTGAAGTGCGAATAGAGCATCCACACCATGATCGGCAGGTTCGACAGCGTGAAGACGATGATCAGCGCGAGCTGTGTGTCCAGCAGGTGCGCCTTCTGCGCCAGCACATAGATGGGCACCAGCGCCCCCACGGCCGGCATCATCTTGGTCGAGAGCATCCACATCAGGATGTCCTTGGTGTGCTTGCTCTTGAAGAAGGCCATGGAGTACGCCGCTGGCGCCGCAATGACCAGACCCAGCAGCGTGGACAACACGCTCGTGATCACGGAGTTCTTGGCGTACAGCAGGTAGTCGCTGCGCTCCTGCACCTCGTGGAAATTGGCCAGTGTGGGCTCGAACACCAGCAGTGGCGGCACCGAAATGGCCTGCAACTCGGTCTTGAACGCCGTGAGCAGCAGCCAGAACAAGGGGAAGAACAGCATCAGCGTGACGGCCCAGGCCACCAGTGTGCGGATCACGAGGACAGGAGAGATACGGGAAGAACGAGACATGTTGGCAGCCCTCACTTTTCCAGGTTCTTGCCGACCATGCGGATCATGAAGATCGCCGCGACGTTGGCCAGCACCACGGCCATCAGCGCGCCCGCCGAAGCCACACCGGCATCAAAGCCCAGCAGCGCCTGCTTGAAGATCAGGTAGGCCAGGTTGGTGCTCGCGTCACCCGGGCCTCCACCCGTGGTGGTGTAGATCTCGGCGAAGACGCTGAGCAGGAAGATGAGTTCGATCATCACCACCACGGCCACCGAGCGGCCCAGGTGCGGGATGTACAGGTAACGCAACTGCTGCAGGTAGTTGGCGCCGTCCATGCGGGCGGCCTCCAGCTGCTCGCGGTTCATGCTCTGCAGCGCCGTCATGAAGATGAGGGTGGCAAACGGCAGCCACTGCCACGCCACCATCAGGATCACCGAAAACAGCGGGTGGTCGGTCAGCCAATCCACGGGCGTGGCGCCAAAGAACTGCCACACCTGCGCCAGCACGCCGTAGATCGGGTTCATCATCATGTGCTTCCACAGCAGGGCATTCACTGTGGGCATGACGAAGAACGGCGAGATCAGCAACACGCGCACCAGGCCGCGCCCGGGGAACGGTTCGTCAATCAGCAGCGCCAGCGCGATGCCCAGCACCACCGTGATTGCAATCACGCTGCCCAGCAGCAGCAATGTGTTGAGCACTGCGGGCCAGAAGGACGGATCGGTCACGAAGAACTCGAAGTTCTCCAGTCCGACGAAACCCGTCTGCTCCGGAGACAGCAAGTTGTAGCGGATGGTCGAAAAGTAGATCGACATCACCAGCGGCACGATCATCCAGAGGAAGAGCGTGGCGATGGCGGGCGTCATCAGGACGCGGGGAAGGAAGCGTTTCATGCTGAAGCCAAAAAGAGGTGGAGCGCAGTCGCACCGCTCCACCCAAGATCACTCCGTCAATTTGCGACAGTGAGCACGGAACTCACTTGTAGTAACCAGCCTTGCGCATCTCACGCTCGGCCGCCTGCTGACCAGCTTTCAGCGCTGCGTCTACAGTGGTCTTGCCCGCCAGGGCCGCGCTGATCTGCTGGCCGACAGCGACACCGATGGTCTGGAACTCGGGGATGGCCGCGAACTGCACACCCACGTACGGCGACTTGGGCAGCGTGCTGTCGTTGGGGTTCGCCGTGTGAATGGCCACCGACTCGGCATCCGCGAACACCGCAGCCTTCCTGAACTCGGCATTGGCGTAGGTGCTCTTGCGCGTACCGGTCGGCACACGGCCCCAGCCATTGGTCTTGCCCACCAGGTCGATGTAATCCTTGGATGTCGCCCAGGTCACAAACTTCTGCGCGGCATCGGCTTTCTTGGTGCTGGCCGGAATGCCCAGCGCCCAGGCCCACAGCCAGTTGGAACCCTTGGGCGTCACTTTCACAGGCGCAGGGGCGAAGGCCACCTTGTCAGCCACCTTCGATTGGGCCGGATCGGTGATGAAGGACGCAGCGATGGTCGCGTCGATCCACATGCCGCACTTGCCCTCGTTGTACAGCGCCAGGATCTCGTTGAAGCTGTTGGACGCGGAACCGGGAGGCGCAGCCTTGTTCATCAGGTCCACATAGAAGCTGACGGCGTCATGCCAGGGCTTGCTGTCCACCTGCGGTTTCCACTCCATGTTGAACCACTGGCCGCCAAAGGTGTTCACCATGGTTGTCAGGAACGCCATGTTGTCGCCCCAGCCCGGCTTGCCGCGCAGGCAGATGCCGTACACGCCATTGGCCTTGTCGGTCATCTTGACGGCAGCACTTGCCACTTCGTCCCAGGTTGGGGGATCACTGAACTTCACGCCAGCCTTGGCGGCCAGGTCCTTGCGGTACATCAGCATGGAGCTTTCGCCATAGAACGGCACGGCGTAGAGCTTGCCGTCAACGCTCAGACCATTGCGCATGGCAGGCAGCAGGTCATCGACGTTGTACTTGGCATCGGTCTTGATTTCCTTGAGCCAGCCCTTCTTGCCCCAGATCGGGGTTTCGTACATGCCAATGGTCATCACGTCAAACTGCCCGCCCTTGGTGGCGATGTCGGTCGTGACGCGCTGACGCAAAACGCCCTCTTCCAGGGTGACCCACTTGAGCTTGATGTCCGGATTGGCGTCTTCGAAATGCTTGGAAAGCTTCTGCATTTCGATCATGTGACCGTTGTTGACGGTGGCGATCACGAGTTCGGTGGCCGCATGAGCCATGCCAGTGGCGAGCACGGACGCGGCAAGAACGGCTGAAAGTTTGAATTTCACTTGTGTCTCCTGGGACGTTGTTGACAGAAAACGGCTGCATCTGACCGTGGAACTGAATTCTTCCAGCCTCTGTTGCCGATGTTTGTACAAAATCCGTGAACAAAAATACTTTATTGCGCACAAACATAAGGAATATCCCTATATTCCGCCTTAGAGTACCAATTCATTGATTTCGGGCAAGACCTTCAAACGGCGCTTGCCTCGGCCACGCCCAGGTGGGGACAAGTGCCAACTCAGTAAAATCAAAAGCTTGCCTGTCAGGACCCACCAAATGAGCTCGCGCCCCGCACCACGACGTTTCTTCGTCACCACCGCCCTGCCTTACGCCAACGGCAACTTCCATATCGGCCACATCATGGAGTACATCCAGGCCGACATCTGGGTGCGCATGCAGCGCATGCACGGGCACGAGGTGCACTTCGTGGGCGCCGACGACGCCCATGGCGCGCCCATCATGATCGCCGCCGAAAAGGCCGGCAAGACGCCGCAGCAGTTCGTGGCCGACATTGCCGCCGGGCGTGCCCAGTACCTGGAAGGCTTCCACGTGAAGTTCGACAACTGGCACAGCACCGACGGCCCCGAGAACCACGAGCTGGCCCAGCGCATCTACCTCGACCTCAAGGCCAACGGGCTGATCAGCACCAAGACCATCGAACAGTTCTTCGACCCCGAGAAGAACATGTTCCTGCCCGACCGCTTCATCAAGGGCGAATGCCCCAAGTGCGGCGCCAAGGACCAGTACGGCGACTCCTGCGAAAGCTGCGGCGCGGTCTACGCCCCCACCGAACTGAAGAACCCCTACTCCGCCCTGTCCGGCGCCACGCCGGTGCTGCGCACCTCCGAGCACTACTTCTTCAAGCTCAGCGACCCGCGCTGCATCGAATTCCTGGAGAACTGGACCGCCGAGCCCGGCCGCCTGCAGCCGGAAGTGCTCAACAAGATCAAGGAATGGTTCGCCAAGGACGAGGAAGGCAATGGCGGCCTGGGCGACTGGGACATCTCGCGCGACGCGCCCTACTTCGGCATCGAGATCCCCGACGCGCCGGGCAAGTACTTCTACGTCTGGCTGGACGCCCCCATCGGCTACCTGGCCAGCCTGAAGAACCACTTTGCCAAGGGCCAGGCTGCCAACCACTGGCACGAAGCCTCGCGCACCCGGCAGTCCTACGACGAGTTTGTGGCAGACCCGGCAGTGGAACAGGTGCACTTCATCGGCAAGGACATCACCTACTTCCACACCCTGTTCTGGCCCGCCATGCTGCAGTTCAGTGGCCGCAAGACGCCCAGCCAGGTCAACGTGCACGGCTTCATCACCGTCAACGGTGGCGAGAAGATGAGCAAAAGCCGCGGCACCGGTCTGGACCCCCTCAAATACCTGGGTCTGGGCATGAACCCCGAGTGGCTGCGCTACTACCTGGCCGCCAAGCTCAACAGCCGCGTGGAAGACGTGGACTTCAACCCCGAAGACTTCGTGGCCCGTGTCAACAGCGACCTGGTGGGCAAGTACATCAACATCGCTTCGCGCGCGGCGGGCTTCATTGCCAAGCGCTTTGGCGGCAAGCTGGGCGCCATCTCTGCCGACGGTGAAGCCCTGCTGGACCACCTGCAGACCGCCGTGCCCGGCGTGGCCGAGCTGCTGGCCGAACGCGAATACGGCAAGGCCATCCGCGAGACCATGGCCCTGGCCGACCGCGTGAACGAATACGTGGACCAGAACAAGCCTTGGGAACTGGCCAAGCAAGAGGGCATGGACGCCCGCCTGCAAGACGTGTGCACGGTGTGTATCGAATCGTTCCGTGTGCTCACCGCTCTGCTCAAGCCCGTGCTGCCCGCGCTGGCCGCGCAGGTCGAAGCCTTCCTGCAGTGCGAGCCGCTCAACTACGTCAACGCCACCACGCCGCTGGGCGCGGGCCACGCCATCGGCGCGTACCAACACCTCATGCAGCGGGTGGACATCAAGCTGCTCGAGGCCCTGTTCGAGCCACCAGCGGCACCCGAACCCGAGAAAACCGTGCCCGGCGGCGAAGAGATCGCCCCCACCATCTCCATCGACGACTTTGCCAAGGTGGACCTGCGCATTGCACGCATCGAGGCCTGCGAGCCGGTGGAAGGCTCCACCAAGCTGCTGCGCCTGACGCTGGACGTGGGCGAAGGCCGCACGCGAAACGTGTTCAGCGGCATTGCCAGCATGTACAAGCCGGAAGACCTGGTTGGCAAACTCACCGTGATGGTGGCCAACCTGGCGCCGCGCAAGATGAAGTTCGGCGTGAGCGAAGGCATGGTGCTGGCCGCCAGCCATGCGGACGAAAAAGCCCAGCCCGGCATCTACGTGTTGCACCCGTGGCCTGGTGCACAGCCAGGCATGCGCATCCACTGAGCGGACGGCGGCGTGCACCCGGAGCTTCGCGGCTGGGTTGACGTGCAACGCACGCCCCAGGCGAACGTGCGCCTGGGGCTCACGCTGGCCTTCGTGGCCGGCGCCGCCAACGCGGGCGGTTTTCTGGCGGTGGGGCAGTACACCTCGCACATGACGGGCGTGATCTCGTCCGTGGCCGACCAGATGGTGCTGGGCCACTGGACGCTGGCCATCGCGGGCATAGGTTCGCTGCTGGCCTTCCTGGCTGGCGCCATGACCACCGCCTGGATCGTGAACTGGGGGCTGCGCCATTCGCTGCAAAGCGCCTTTGGCCTGCCCCTGCTGATTGAAGCGGTAGCGCTGCTGTTGTTCGGCCTGTTCGGCGCTGCCATCAGTCTGCTGGCCGCACTCTTCCTGCCGCTCACGGTGGTTCTGCTGTGCTTCATCATGGGCCTGCAGAACGCCGTCATCACCAAGATATCCAAGGCCGAGATCCGCACCACGCACCTCACCGGCCTGGTCACGGATCTGGGCATCGAACTGGGCAAGCTCTTCTACGTCAACCGCCACCCGCAGCACGCCCCGGTGCTGGCCAACCGCGACAAGCTGCGCCTGCAGGCACGCATGATCGGCAGCTTCTTCATTGGCGCCCTGCTGGGGGCCTGGGGCTTCAAGCACGTGGGTTACGTCAGCACGCTCCCCTTGGCAGTGATGTTGCTGCTGCTCGTCTGGCGCCCCGTGGCCGCCGACCTGCGAACACACCGATCTGTCGCTTAAGCCCACAAAAACGCTGCGAATAGCGGCCAAACTGGTAGAAACCCCAGGATCTGGCTGACAACGCTGTAAGGTTCGGCAAAGCTGCCAAGTTGTAACATGGGGCATGATCAACATGCCACCCTTGGCCACGTTCCGCCCGCGCCTGCTTCAGGATCTTCGTGGCTACAGCGGTGAGCGGCTGGTCAGGGACGTGGGGGCAGGCGCCACCGTCGGCATCGTGGCGCTGCCGCTGGCCATGGCATTTGCCATTGCCTCCGGCCTCAAACCTGAAGCCGGGCTGTGGACGGCCATCATCGGCGGGTTCCTCATCTCGGTGCTGGGTGGCTCGTCCGTCCAGATAGGCGGCCCTGCGGGCGCGTTCATCGTCATCGTCTACGGCATCGCCGAACGCCACGGTTTGGCCAACCTGCTGATCTCCACCGCCAGCGCGGGCGTGCTGCTGTTCCTGCTGGGCCTGTTCAAGCTGGGCAGCCTGGTGCGCTACGTCCCGGTCAGCGTGGTCATTGGCTTCACCAACGGCATAGCCGTGCTCATTGCCTTGTCTCAACTGCGCGACCTGTTGGGTCTGCAGATCGACAAGATGCCTGCGGACTTCTTCAGCCAGATCGGTACGCTGGCCCGGCACCTGGACGGCTTCAACCCCTGGGCGTTCGGGTTGGGCGCAGCGTGTGTGCTGGGGCTTTTCGTGTGGCCAAGGCTGTGGGCGGCGGAATCGGCTTTCCGCAGGAAACTCGACGGGATCGAGGCCATCAGCGCCCTTCGTGCCACATCGCGCGTGCCCGGGCCGGTGGTGGCGCTGGTGACGCTGTCGCTGGCGGCGTGGCTGCTGCAAATGCCGGTCGAGACCATCGGGTCGCGCTTTGGCGGCATTCCTCAAAGCGTCCCGGCGTTCGAGCTGCCCGCGTTCTCCTGGGAAACGGTGAAACAGCTGGTCAGCCCCACCCTCACCATCGCCATCCTGGGGGCCATCGAATCGCTGTTGTGTGCGCGCGTGGCCGACCAGCTGCGCGAAGGCCCCAAGCACGACCCCAACCAGGAACTGATGGCGCAGGGCGTGGCCAACACCGTGGTGCCTTTCTTCGGCGGCATGCCCGCCACCGGCACCATTGCGCGCACGGTCACCAACATACGCTCAGGCGCCACTTCACCCATCGCAGGCGTGGTGCACTCGCTCACGCTGGCGCTGGTGGTGCTGGCTGCCGCGCCGTTGGCCAAACACATCCCCCTGGCGGTGCTGGCGGGGGTGCTGCTGTTCGTGGCGTGGAACATGGGCGAGTGGCGCGAATTTGCGCGGCTCAAGCACTTCAGCAACCACTACCGGCTGATGCTGCTGTCCACCTTCTTCGTCACCATCGTCTTCGACCTGACGGTGGCCGTGGAGCTGGGCCTGGTGCTGGCGGTGGTGCTGTTCGTGCGCCGCCAGAGCAGCCTGTTCACCGCCCAGGAAGTGGCGCGCACCAGCCAACAGATCACCTTCAAGCTCTACGGTTCGCTGTTTTTCGGCGCGGTCAGCAAGATCGACCCCATCGTGGCCGAGGTGGAGGCTTCGCCGGAACCCTTGAACGTGGTGCTGGACGCCACGCACCTCATCTCGCTAGACACCACGGGGCTGGACGCGCTGGAACAACTGCACAAAACCCTGGAAAAACGCGGCGCACACCTGGGCATGGTGGGCTTGCACGAACAGCCGCTGTCGCTGCTGCGCCGGTCCGGCTTTGCCAGCAAACTCCACACCTGCGCCTGATCGGCCCGGGCGCGGCACCGCTCAGCGTCCCACTGGGTAAAATCGCTTTTTTTCCTGTGGTGCACGCCCCGTCATGAACATCTTTCAACGCCCTCACTACGCTTCCGACGCCACCCAGTTCATCGACTCGCTGAAATCGCAGCGGCCCGAACTGGAAGCCGAACAACGCCAGGGCCGTGCCCTGCTGTGGGACAAGCAGATCGACCGCCAGTTTGCCGCCGAGGCCAACGAAGCCAGTGTCCCGCAAAAGCCCTACGTGTACCAGACCGAGCCGCTGCTGCGCTGACCGTCCACCGTTGGCATGACCACCGCCCCGCCGCTGGAACCCGAGCTGCCCAACGCTTTGGACATGGTGTTGGCCAGTGCGCCCGCCGAGCTGCCAGCGAGCATGCCCGAGGTGGTGGACCAGGTGGCCCGCGCGCGCCTGTACGGCGAGCCGCTGTTCCAGCTGCCGCAAGACCTCTACATCCCGCCCGACGCGCTGGAGGTCTTCCTGGAAGCCTTTGAAGGCCCGCTGGACCTGCTGCTCTACCTCATCCGCAAGCAGAACTTCAACATCCTCGACATCCCCATGGCCGAGGTGACGCGCCAGTACCTGAGCTACGTGGAGCAGATCCGTGCCAGCAACCTGGAACTGGCCGGTGAATACCTGCTGATGGCGGCCATGCTGATCGAGATCAAGTCGCGCATGCTGCTGCCGCCCAAGAAGGTGGCCGAGGGCGAAGAGGTGGAAGACCCCCGTGCCGAACTGGTTCGCAGGCTGCTGGAATACGAGCAGATGAAACTGGCGGCACAGCGCCTGAACGATGCCCCCCAGTTGGGCCGCGACTTCCTGCGCGCCCAGGTGCACATCGAACAGTCGCTTGCGCCGCGCTTCCCGGATGTGAACCCCGCCGACCTGCAGGAAGCCTGGCGCGACATCCTCAAACGTGCCAAGCTGGTGCAGCACCACAAGATCAGCCGCGAGGAGCTTTCGGTGCGCGAGCACATGAGCCTCGTTCTGCGCCGCCTGCAAGGGCGCAAGTTCGTTGAGTTTGCCGACCTGTTCGACGTGCACCTGGGCATCCCCGTGTTGGTGGTGACCTTCATCGCCACGCTGGAGCTGGCCAAGGAAACGTTGA